>JBEKEY010000011.1:0-41774 GCA_050013595.1 Thermoplasmata archaeon
CCCGGAACTGTGGATCGGATTCTTCAAGACCCACACCAGAAAGGGCGGGGTCGTCTACGGCCAGGCGGTCGAAGAGGCCCTCTGCTTCGGCTGGATCGACACGACGGTGCGCCGAATCGACGAGGAATGCTACGCGAACCGCTTCACGCCGCGCCGGCCGGACAGCGCCTGGAGCACGGTCAACCGCCGCCGGTTCGCCGAGCTCGAACGCGCCGGACGGGTCCACCCGGCCGGCCGACGGGCGTTCGAGCGACGGCCGACGAAGCCGGGGCCGCAGTACTCGAGCGAACGCACCTTCCGTCTCGCCCCGATGTTCGCTGCCCGCCTACGTGCCCGTCCCCCGGCCGAGCGGTACTTCCGGTCCCGACCTCGAGGGTACCGGCAACGGGCGACCTTCTGGGTGATGAGCGGCGCGCGGCCCGGGACGCGGGAGCGGCGATTCTCGACCTTGCTCAGCGCGTGCGCTACGTCCACGATCCCCGCGGCGCTCCTCCTTCCCGGTGAAGCGGCGCCCCGCCCGGTCGCTCCGGTCCGGGCCTCTCGCACGGGAGCCCCGCGCCGCCGTCAGTCGCGCCCCGGCAGCCCTTAAATAGCCCGGAACCCCGCCGACGCTGCCGTGCCCGAGACGCTGAAAGAGCCGGGGCGCACCGTCGTGGTCGGGGAGCGGGAGCTCGCGATCGGATTTCGATTGATCGGCCTGCGGGATGTCATCGAGGTCACTCCCGAGAACTCGGTCGTCGAGTTCCAGCGGGCGATGAGCGGCGGGTTCACGCTGGTCATCGCGACGCAGTCAATCCGTGCGCGGCTCTCGGACGCCCAGCGAACGGCCGCCGACGCATCGCTCAACCCGCTCGTCGTCTTCGTGCCCACCCCGAGCGGGGAGTTCGATGTCGAGAGCATCGACACGCTCGCGAAACGCGTTCTCGGCGTCACGCTCTCGGTCGCGAGCTAACTATCGGAGGAAGGATCATGGCAGGTTCCGTTGCACGGGTGTCCGGTCCGGTGGTCATCGCCGAAGGTCTCGTCGACGCGAAGATGTACGACGTCGTTCGTGTCGGGAGCCTCGGCCTCGTCGGGGAGATCATCCGACTTGTGGGTGGGACCGCAACGGTCCAGGTCTACGAGGACACGACCGGGATCCGTCCCGGAGACCCGGTCGAGACCACCGGACAGGCGCTCAGCGTGGAGCTCGGTCCCGGGCTCCTCAAATCCATCTACGACGGGGTTCAGCGGCCGCTCGACGTCATCCAGAAGTCTGTCGGGGATTTCATCACCCGCGGAACGCTTGCCCCCCCGCTCGACGAAAAAGTGGTCTGGGAGTTCACTGCCACGGCGAAGGTCGGCAGCGAGGTGACCCCCGGGACCATCCTCGGAACGGTCCAGGAAACGCAACTCATCCTCCACAAGATCATGGTTCCGCCCGGGCTCCGGGGAACTCTCACCGACCTGAAGAGCGGAAAGTACACGATTCGGGACCGCATCGGTTCGCTCGCGACCAGTGCGGGTACGGTTCCACTCACACTGACTCACAAATGGGTGGTTCGAGTGCCGCGTCCGGTCACCCAGAAGCTCCCTCCGGACATCCCGCTCGTCACCGGTCAGCGCGTTATCGATACCTTCTTTTCCGTGGCGAAGGGCGGGACCGCGTGTGTTCCGGGACCCTTCGGATCCGGGAAGACCGTGATCCAGCAACAGCTCGCGAAGTGGGCCGACTCGGAGGTCGTGGTCTACGTCGGCTGCGGCGAACGCGGGAACGAGATGACCGAAGTGCTCGCCACGTTTCCGAAGCTGCTCGACCCCAAATCCGGACGCCCGCTCATGGAGAGGACCATCCTGATCGCGAACACCTCGAACATGCCGGTCGCCGCCCGAGAGGCGAGCGTGTACACCGGAATCACGATCGCGGAGTACTATCGCGACATGGGATACGACGTCGCGGTCATGGCCGATTCAACGAGCCGCTGGGCCGAGGCAATGCGGGAGATCTCGGGCCGACTCGAAGAGATGCCCGGTGAGGAGGGCTACCCGGCATATCTCGGTCGACGGATCGCCGAGTTCTACGAGCGCGCCGGCCGTGTCATCACCCTGTCGCCCGAAGGGCGCACGGGGTCGATCACGGTCGTGGGCGCCGTCTCCCCGGCCGGCGGAGATACATCCGAGCCCGTCAGCCAAAATACGCTGCGCGTCGCCCGCGTCTTCTGGGCGCTCGATGCGTCGCTCGCGTCGCGCCGACATTTCCCCTCCATCAACTGGCTTCAGAGCTATTCGCTCTACACGGGCGACCTCGAGCCGTGGTACGTCAAGAACCTCTCCAAGGATTTCAGCGCTCTCCGCCAGAAGGCCCTCGAAACCCTCCAGAAGGAGTCCGAACTCCAGGAGATCGTCCAGCTCGTCGGAGTCGACGCACTCCCCGAGCGGGAGAAAGCGGTCCTCGATATCGCCCGCATGCTTCGCGAGGATTACCTCCAGCAGAGCGCCTACGACGAGGTCGATACCTACACCTCGATCCAGAAGCAGGCCCGGATGCTGCGGGCGATCCTTCGCTTCGGTGACCTCGAGCAGGAGGCGATCGGCAAGGGCGCGACCGTGGCGTCGATGCAGAAGCTCCCAGTGCGCACGAAGCTCTCGCGAATGAAATGGATCCCCGAGGCTGACGTGCAGATGCAGTTCGATGAACTGGAACGGGAGACCGACCTATCCGTCGGCGCCCTCACGGCGACCGGAGGCAGCTGATGGCGGCGAAGGGAGCGACCTCGAAATCCACGCGGTCCGACATTCCCGTCGACTACCGAACGATCGACCGGGTCGCCGGTCCCCTGCTGTTCGTCCGGGACGTCGCGAACGCGGCGTACGGAGAGATCGTGGAAATCCAGCTCCCGACCGGCGAGCGACGCCAGGGCCAGGTCCTCGACTCGAGGAAGGGCCTCGCCATCGTCCAGGTGTTCGGCCCGACCATGGGCATCAACCTCGAGCAGACGACCGTGAAATTCCTCGGCCAAGTCGCGACCCTGCCCGTCTCGGACGAGATGCTCGGCCGCGTCTTCAACGGGCTCGGCGAGCCGCGCGACGGCGGCCCGCGCATCGTGAGCGAGACCCGTCTCGAGATCGTCGGGAACGCGATGAACCCGTACTCGCGCGAAGAGCCGAGCGAGTTCATCCAGACCGGGATCTCCACGATCGATGTCAACAACACGCTCGTGCGAGGCCAGAAGCTCCCGATCTTCTCGGGCGCGGGCCTTCCGCACAATCAGATCGCCGCGCAGATCGTGCGCCAAGCGAAGCTCCGCGATTCCTCGGAAGGGTTCGCGGTCGTGTTCGCCGCGATGGGGATCACGAGCGAAGAGGCGAATTTCTTCCTCAAGGAGTTCGAATCGACCGGGGCCCTCGAGCGCGCCGTCGTCTTCCTGAACCTCTCCTCCGACCCGTCCATGGAGCGGGTCGTGACCCCGCGCATGGCGCTCACTGCCGCGGAGTTCCTCGCCTACGAGCGCGACCTCCACATCCTGGTCGTGCTCACCGACATGACGAACTACTGCGAGGCGCTGCGCGAGGTCGCCGCCGCGCGAGAGGAGGTTCCGGGGCGTCGGGGCTATCCGGGGTACATGTACACGGACCTCGCGACCATCTACGAGCGGGCCGGCAAGATCCACGGCCGCAAGGGGTCGATCACCCAGCTCCCCATACTCACGATGCCCGCGGACGATGTGACCCACCCGATCCCCGACCTGACGGGCTACATCACCGAGGGCCAGGTGTACATCAGTCGGGACCTCCAGCGCCGCGGTGTCTACCCGCCGATCGACATCCTGCCCTCGCTCTCGCGCCTGATGGGCCAGGGGATCGGCAAAGGGCGCACGCGGGAGGACCACCGGGGCGTCTCCGACCAACTCTTCGCCGCGTACGCCACGGGCAAGGACCAGCGGGCCCTCTCGGCGATTGTCGGGGAGGAGGCGCTCAGCGCCACCGACCGGCTCTACCTCAAGGCGGCCGACCGGTTCGAGGCGGAGTTCGTGAACCAGCGACCCGACGAAGACCGCACGATCGACGAGAGCCTCGCGATCGCGTGGGACATCCTCGCCGACTTCCCGGACTCGGAGCTCAAACGAATCCGTCCGGAGTTCATCGAGAAGTACCGGCCGAAGCGAGCGGCCCCGTAGGCGAGCGCGACCGACGATGCCCGCCGAAACCGTACGACCGACCCGCCTCGAGCTCCTTCGAACGCGCCGACGTATCGTGGTCGCGAAGAAAGGGCTCAACCTGCTCAAGCTGAAGCGCTCGGCGCTGATCGTCGAGTTCTTCGCCCTCTCGCGCGAGGCGATGAAGCTGCGCGGCGACCTCAAGGCCCGCATCGCCCGCGGCTACGAATCGATCCGGATGGCCGAGATGATGGAGGGTCCGACCCGGCTCGAGAACATCTCGATGCTCCTTCCCAACATCTCCCCCGTCGCGGTCACGACGAAGAACGTCATGGGCGTGCGGACACCACGGGTCGACCGGGGCGGCTACGGACCGACGCCCACCGCCGACCTCCTCGACCTCCCGACATCGATCCAGGAGTCGGTCCGCCGATTCCAGGGGATCTACCAGGTCGTCCTCGACATCGCCGAGAAGGAGAACGCTCTTCGGCGGCTCCTCAAAGAGATCGAGAAGACGAAGCGGCGGGCGAGCGCGATCGAGAACGTCCTCATCCCGCGCCTCCAGGGGATCGTCCGCTACATCAAGTTCCGATTTGACGAGCTGGAACGCGACTCGTTCAGCATGCTGAAGGCTGTGAAGCGGAAGATGGAGCAGGAGGGCAGCAGTGCAAGCGCCGCGTAACACCGCAGTCCGCCGGTTCGCCACCCTGTGGACGCTGAGCTTCGGGATCAAGCTCGTCGCGCTCGCGGTCTTCCTCTTCCTCGTCGTGAAGCTCCTCGGAGGGTTCTAACGATGGCACAAGGGACGAGCGGAGCGGTCGCGCCCGGGTCGGTCGAGGCGCTGAAGCGAGTGAAGGCGACCGAGAGCGAATGGGACGCGCGGCTCACGGGGGCCCGAACGGAGGCCGAGACCTCCGTCCGGCGCGCGAAGGACGAGACGGAGGCGATGGTGAAGGCCGCCCAGCTGGAGTCCGAGCATTCTCGAACCGTGGCGCTCGAGCGCGCCCAGGCCGTGGCCCAGAGCGAGGCCGAAACGATCGTCGCCGAGGGCCGAGCGGACGCGGAACGCGCCGAGCGCGGCGAGGGTCGTCGACCTTCCGACAAGAAGGACGCGATCCTCGACATCGTCCTCGGGTCGTTCGGGAAGGATTAGTCCGGAGGAAGTCGGAGCGTGTCGCTGCGCCCGGTCCCGATGGCCAAGGTCGGCCTCATCGGCTTGAAGGAGGACGAGGAGCGGACCCTGACCGTCCTGCACGACCTTCGGTTGGCGCAGGTCGAGCCGCTGTCGCCCGAAGCCATGGTCGAGCTCGGCCCCGAGCGCGGACCCGAAACGTTCCGGGAGGTCGGGGATGAGACGCTACGATTCCGCGGCCTGTTGAGCGCCCTCCCGCGCATGCCGGGCGGGCCGCCGCGACGGTTCAACTCGGTCGCCGAGATCCTCGCCGCCACGAAGACCGTCCCGATCGACCACGAGGTCGGGGAGCTCAAACGGGAGGACGACCGGCTCGTCACCGAGCAGAAGTCGATCGCCGACACGACCCTCCTGCTCGACCACCTCTCCTTCTATCCCGACCGGCTCGAGTTCCTGGACTCGAAGAGCTTCCTCACCTTCTACGGGGAGGCGCCGCCCGAGGTCTACGCGACGTTCGTCGCGGCCCTTCCGAAGGAGACCGACGCCCAGTTCCTTCCGGGGCCAGCGGGCGAGACCGTCCGCTTCCTCATCGTGCTTCGGCCCGCCGGCGCGGACGCCCTCTCGCGCCTCTCCCAGGCCCGCGGGGTCCGCCTGGTTTCGGTCCCGCGCCTCCAGGGCACGGTCCCCGAGGAGCTGAAGATGCAGCGCGCGCGGGCCGAAGCGATCATCGGACGGCGGACCGAGATCGCGCTCCGCCTCGCCGCGATCTCCCGAGAATGGTACCCGCTCGTGAGCGCGATCGGTGAGGCGCTCGAGATCGAGAACCGAAAGGCCGAGGTCGTGACGAAGCTCGGCGCCAGCCGGGCCGCGTTCGCGCTCGAGGCCTGGGTCCCCGAACGCGACGTCGCGCGCCTCGAGGCGGTCGTCCAGCGCGAGAGCGGGAACCGGACGTTCCTCTACCGCGTGCGAACCCAGGAGGAGCCCCCCACGCTCATGTCGAACCCGCGCGGAGTGCGCCGGTTCGAGTTCTTCGTGAAGTTCTACTCGCTCCCGCAGGCGACCGAGTGGGACCCCACGACCGTCTTCGCGATCGCCTTCCCCATCTTCTTCGGCTTCATGCTCGGCGACTGGGGCTACGGCCTCGTCATCCTGCTGATCTCGCTCTGGATGATCCGGGGATTCCCCGGGGCCCGGCATCTCCCGAAGTCGGGACGCAACTTCGTCAAGATGATCATGGGCCCGAAAGGGATGCAACAGCTCGCCTACGCGCTCTTGCCCGGCTGCGCGATCGCGATCGGCTTCGGGCTCTACGCGGACGCGTTCTTCGGCTTCCCGCTCTTCCACACGCTCTTCGGCTACGTCGGCCCGGACGACCACCTGGCGACGACCGTGCCCACCTACCTGCTCCTCGCGGGATTCATCGGGCTCGGCATGGTGGTCCTCGGGTTCTTCATGGGCGCCCTCAAGGAGTACTTCCACCACCGCCCGCGTGGCGTCGTCGCGAAATCCGGGGGGATCCTCTTCGCCCTCGGCGTCGCCTTCTTCGGTCTCGCGGTCATCCATCGGTCGACCTCGATCTCGGCCGACCCGCTCATCGTCCTCTGGTACGCGTGCCTCGGCGGGGGCCTCGCCATGATGCTGGTCGGCGAAGGGATCCAGAACGGGATGATGGGGCTCATCGAGGTGGTGAGCCACATCCTCTCCTACACGCGGCTCGTCGGGATCCTGCTCGCGAGCGCCATCCTCGCTCTCGTCATCAACACGATCGGCGGCGGCCTCATCGTCGGCGGGACGATCGTCGGGATCATCGCCGGGCTCGTCATCCTGGTCATGGGCCAGTCGTTCAACGTCATCATCGGCGTGTTCGAGCCGGGGATCCAAGGGGCGCGGCTGATCTTCGTCGAGTACTTCTCGAAGTTCTACACGGGCAACGGGAAGGTCTTCCGGCCGTTCGGGGCGCCGCGGACCCGCACCGTTTCCTCGCTCGAGCCGAGCGGGGAGATGCCCGTCGGACCGATCGTCCGGACCGCCACCGAGTGATGCGACCCGCGCGCTCGCGGGAACGGGAACCGGCGTAGTTACAGGCGCGGCGAGACGAGCAGCGGTGTCAGGCGCTCCGCGGAGAACCCGTAGAGTCGGCCGAACACCGCCCGGCGCAGGTCGCTGCGCTCGAGCTCGCTCCGTAGGAGGAACGCGAAGATCACGCTGAGCGAGAGCGGGTAGGTCCGCAATCGCTTGAGCTCGGAGGAGGCCCGCTCGCGCTCGAGCGCGACCTCGTAGCCGGAAAGCGTGCCGGCCGCGGCGTACTCGCCCCCGCCTTCGGCCACCGAGGGGAAACGGGGGGCGAGGCGCTCCGCGAGGTCGGTGACGTTCCGGGCCGAGTAGAGGTCCGGCGCCTGCGACGAAGTGAGCGTTCCACCCTCGAGCCAGCGGGTGAGCACGTCGTCGAGCGGAAGCTCGTGGTCCTTTCCCTTGAGAAGGAGGAGCGCGTTGCGCGCGTCGATCTCGCTCTGGAGGAGGCCCCGGACGACCCACTCGTCGCCCTGGAAGAAGCGCGCCTGCGCGAGGACGTTGCGGTAGTACTCCTTGTCGAGCGCGTGCAGGATCGGGAAGATGTTGTGGGTGCGTTCGAACGCTTCGAGGAACGGCAGGATCGTCGCGCCGTAGCCGTACTTCACGAGCGAGGTAACGGTCGCTTCGACCGTCGTCTGTCCGAGAAGGATGCGGAAGTCGTCGAGGTTCATCGCGCCCGCGTAGAGCCCGGCGGGGATGTCGCGGCTCGAGACCAGGTGATCCTCGGTCTCGGTGACGCTGCGCCCTTCCGCCTTCGCGGTGAGGATCATCTCGATGTTCTGGATGTCCCAGCGGCCGAGGTACGCCGCGACGAGCGAGCGGCCGGCGAACGGGGTCGCTTCGAACGCGTGGCGGTTGCGGCGCACGAACGTGCGGTTGATCGCGAGCTCGACCAGGCTCACGTCCGAGTGGGTGGCCCGGATGCGGGCGATGTCCGCGGCGTACGGCGTGGTCTCGAGGACCTTCGCGAACTCGTTCGGGTCCTTGGTCGCGAGGAGGAGCGGGTACGTCTCCCGGGGGAGGAAGGAGGGGAACTCCGGTTTCAGCCGGCCGAGGGCGCTCGCATACGGAGAGGCCGCCATGGTACGGGCCTAGGCGAGGATCTCGCGGACCCGGTCCTCGCGCAAGCGGAGCAGTTCATCGAACGAGAGGTTGAGGCGTCGGCTCCCGTCGGGGGTTTCGGCGACGAGGCCGCCCACGATCGGCTGGGGCGTGGGGTCGAAGCTCTTCCCCGCGACCTTCTGGAGGAGCGCGGTGTCCTCCGCCCGGCCCGAGATGCGCAGCTGCTTTCCGAGGGAGTCGTTCGCCACTGCGACCATCCGCTTGAGGACGGTCGGGTACTGTGCCGAGCGGGTGTATTCCGAAAGGAGCGCACGCGTCTCCTGGACGGCGCTCGTGAGGCGCCTTTCCCGGGCCTCGTAGAGGAGCTTTCGGGCCTGGAGCTTCGCCGCGGCGAGCCGCTGGGCCCGTTCGCGGGCGACCTCGGCCTCGGTGACACGGGCACTCTCGGTCCGCAGCTCCTCGAGCCGTCGGTCCCGATCGGCCGCGATCCGGGCGAGTTCCGCGTCGCGAGCCGCGGTGGCCGCGGCGAGGTCGGCCTCACCACGGCGGCGGATCTCGTCGACGAGGCTCTCGAGGCTCATGGATGCGAGCTACGCTCGGACTAGATGACGTTGAGCAAGAGGATGATTCCGAGCACGAATCCGATGATCCAGAGCGTCTCGGGAATGACGAAGAAGAACAGCACCTGACCGAACTTCTCCGGCTTCTCGGCGATGATCCCCATCCCCGCCGCTCCGATTCCGGACTGGGCCATGCCCGTACCGATCAGCCCACCGGCGATGGCGATGCCCGCGGCGATTACCTCGGCAGCCTGTACCGTATCGCTGACCATGAAGCGACCCGGGCGGCCGAGCAAGGTGGGGTATATAATCTGAATCCCGCCCCGGGGGCGCGCCTCCACCGGCGAGGAATCTACCCCTTCTCCGCAGCCGACGTCGGAGCGTCCGCGGAGGGGGCGTCCTCGGACCGTTCCGTGGTCCGGAGGCGCTCCTTCGCACGGAGCTTGAGCACGAGCGCGATCGCTCCGAACCAGGCCACGAACCCGAAGACGTAGGCCGTGAGGCACACCGGGCACAGGGCGTTGATCTCGACGAGCTCGACGTACCCGAAGTAGAAGGAAAGGGCCACCCCGGCGGTCGTGACGAAGAGAAGGAAGTACGGCCAGAACCGCTCCCTCCGTCGGGATTCGGCGAGCGCCGCGACGAGGAAGATGAGGACGAACCCACCGATGCCGATGAACGAATCCGGGATCCCGAAGAGGGTCGTCTTTCCGCTCTGGTCGACCGTGGTGCAGGACCAGAAGGCGTTGACGGTGCAGAGCCTCTGGAGCGACGCTTCGACGCTCTCGAGGAAGGTGAAGATCGAGACGATGAGGCCGAGCCCGGCGGCGAAGTAGATGATCGAACGGATCGTGCGGGTCCGCATGCGACCCTACGTGATCTGGGCGACGTCGCTGGCCACGGCGCTCTGCGTCGCGCTCGTCCAGCTGTACTGCGTCGCGAGCGCGCTCACCGATTCGCCGGTGGATTTCGCGATGAACGCCATGACCCACCAGGCCTGATCCTGGATCACCGACCACGGGGCCCCGGATTCCGAGGAAACCGACGTCTGAACAGTGGTGGCGCCCGATCCGGACCAGGTCGAGAGGTCCGCGGGGTTGATGAGTGACGAGCCTCCGTGAACGTAGTGGCCATTGATGGCGAGGAACGGAATCGAACTCCCGGAGTAGGCCGACACATACGCCTGCTGGACACAGTTCGAAGTGGTGGGGAAGACGCCGTCCGTTCCCCCGTTGTACTCGGCCACCTGGAACGCCACGGTGGACGAGGAGAGCTGCACGTTCGTGAGCACCATCTCCGGAGTGTACGGGTAGGGTTCGTTGCCCGCGTACGAGTAGTCCGTGACCGCGCCCGATACCGTACCGAACTCGGTCAGTGCCTTCCAGACGGCCCAGCTACTCGCCGAGCAGTACGGACACCAGGTGGCTCCGAAGAAGTAGACGACCGGTCGACCGCCGTCCTGCCAGGAGGAGGCGCTCACCGAGATCCAGCCCGGGGCCGGTTCCGAGGATCCGGTGGGAGGGAGAACCGGGCAACCGAAGAAGAGGATCCCGCCGAGCGCGATCATGCCCGAAAGGACGAGGCCGATGACGACCCCCGTCACGAGGGTCGTGCGATAGACCTTCGTCCAGCGAGCCTCCGTGCTGCGGAACAGGCTGAAGATGAGGACGAACGCGACGACCACGAGGGCGAGCGCGAGGTAGGGGATCGCCGGTAGGACCAAGCCGACCGGGGAAGGCACGAGGTAGGCGAGGGCGAACCAGATGCCGAAGATCGGGACGAGGAGATACCCGATCCGCGGGAGCGTCCACTTCCGCTCGGCCTTCTCCCGGTCCTGCTTCGAGGGGCCGGCCGCGGCGGCCGGTGTCTCGCCGCGCCGTCGTTCGCGGGAACGTTGCCGGTGATAGAGCCCGCGGAGGGCGCGCCCGGGCTGCTCGACGGACCGGTCCGGATGGAAGCCGACCTTCGGGTCGTCGGCGATCCGGTCCCAATCCAGGCCCTTCGACCGCAGTTCCTCGACGCGGTCCCAGTCCACCATCGGGAGGACGAACCGTCGTGCTCCTTTTCCCTTTTTGCCTCGGAGAGGGCCTCACGACGGCCGCGGGCCAGGCCCCCAACGACCTTTTAGCCGGGACAAGCTGCGGCGAACCGATGCGTCTCACGTTTCTCGGGACCGCCGGCTCCTGGCCGACCAAGGAACGGTCGGCGAGCGCCATCGCCCTCGACACGGAGAAGGAGCTCCTGCTCCTGGATTGCGGCGAGGGCACGCAGCGCCAGTTCTTCCAGTCCTCCGCCTCGTTCATGCGCGTCCGGCGCGTCTTCCTGACCCATTTCCACGGGGACCATTTCCTCGGGCTCCCGGGCCTCATCCAGAGCATGTGCCTCAACAACCGGACCGAACCGCTCGACATCTACGGCCCCCCGGACGCCGAGGAGATGGTCGGACGGGCGCTCCAGATGGGATACTTCACCCTCCGGTTTCCCGTCACGGTCCACCCGCTCTCTGCCGGCTCCACCGTCGAGCTGGACGGGTATACCGTTCGTACCGCCGCCACCATCCATCCCGTGCCCTCGTTGGCGTACCGCGTCGAGGAGGGACCGAAGCGCGGCCGGTTCGACGGGGAGAAGGCGCGGTCCCTCGGGATCCAGGGACGGGATTTCGCGAAGCTCGAGACCGGCGAAGCGGTTCGGGTCGGCACGACCGTCGTGCATCCCTCGGACGTGATGGGACCGCCGCGGTCGGGCCGTTCCGTCGTCTACTCGGGCGACACCGCCCCCTCAGAGGAGGTCCGCCGGCTGGCGCATCGGGCGACTGTACTCATCCACGAGGCGACGGTCACCCAGGAGCTCGAGGTCCAGGCGAACGAGTGGGGACACTCCTCCGCTCGCCAGGCCGCCGAGATCGCGAACGCGGCCGAGGTGTCGACGATGTTCCTCACGCACTTCTCGGCCCGCTACAAGGAGCTCGAGCCGCTCGAATCGGAGGCCAGGATCCTCTTCCCGGGTTCCCTCACCGCACGCGACCTCCTCGATCATCTCATCCACCAACCATGATCCGGGCCGACCTCCTCATCACCGACATCGCCGAGCTCGCGACCCTCGCTCGCGGGCCGGTGCCGCGGGTGGGCGCGGCCGCGGAGGATCTCGGGGTCGTTTCGAAAGCCGCGCTCGCCGTCGCCGACGGTCGGTTCGTCTGGGCCGGGCGCGAGCGACGACTTTCGAGCTCGGTCCGTCTCCGGCTCGGAGGACGACGCGTCTCGGCGCGGGGTGGCGTGGTCGTACCGGGGTTCGTGGACGCCCACACTCACGTCCTCTTCGCCGGCGACCGCGCGTTCGAGCTCCCGCTCAAGGTCCGGGGAGTGGGATACACCGAGATCGCCCGCGCGGGCGGTGGCCTCTTCGCGAGCGTTCGGGCCACACGGAGAGCTTCGGACGCCTCCCTGCTCGCGGCGACCGGCGCCCGGCTCCGTCGCATGGGAGGTTACGGCTCGACCTCGGTCGAGGTGAAGTCGGGCTATGCACTGACGGTCGAGGGAGAGCTCCGCCTGCTCCGCCTCGTGCCCCGCCTCGCGCGGGCCACCGGCCTCCAGCTCGTGCCGACGTTCCTGGGGGCGCACGCGGTCGCGCCCGAGTATCGAGCGCGCCCCGACGCCTACGTCGACCGCCTCATCCGTGAAGCCCTTCCCCGCGTCGCTTCGGAACGGCTCGCCCGTTTCTGCGACGTCTTCTGCGAGCCGGGGTTCTTCTCCGTGCGCCAGTCCGAGCGGCTCTTGCGCGCCGCCCTCGCCCTCGGGCTCGGCGTCAAGGTCCACGCCGAGGAGTTCGTCCTCTCCGGCGGGGCTCGACTCGCGGCTCGCCTGCGCGCGGTGTCGGCGGAGCACCTGCTCGCGGCTCGGGCGGAGGACCGCACGTTGCTCGCGAAGAGCGGCGTCACGGCGGTGCTCCTGCCCATCACGGCTCTCGCCGCCGCTCCCGGCATCCGTTCCCCCGGTCGGGAGATGGTCGACGCGGGAGTCCCGGTCGCTCTCGGCACGGACTGCTCGCCGAACTCCTGGGTCGAGGGGATGCCGCTCGTGCTCGCGGCCGCCGTCCACGCCGCGCGGCTCTCTCCGGCGGAAGCCCTCACGGCCGCCACGGTGAACGCCGCGCACGCGAGCGGCCTCGAGGAGGCGGGAACGATCGCGCCGGGCCGGCCCGCCGATTTCGCCGTTTTCCCCGTCCGATCCGTCGACCAGCTCGGCTACCGCTTCGACGTCATTCCGGCCCACGTTTACCGTCAGGGAAACCGTATTTCTCCGCCGACACTCCGTCAGTACTTCTAAATAGGAGGCTCCTCCTCCTCGCCGATGAGGTCGCCAAATGGCCGAAAAAGTAGGCAAGGAGCAGATCAAGCGAGAGAAGGGTTACCTGTACTATCTGGGCAAAGACGGGTACCTCTGGAAGACCCCGACGAAGCTGAACAAGTCCGGCAAGAAGGGACGCGTCGGCACCGAGAAGATCACCCGTCAAGATGGTTACATGTACTTCCTTGACAAGAAGGGGTTCGTCTCGCGCGCCAAGATGAAGAACGCCTGAACGGCGTTACCCTTTCTTGGGGACCTTCCTTCGGGAGGGTTCCCAATCTCTTTTTTTTCCGCCCCTCGAAGACTGGCATCGGGTCGCGGCTCGATTCCAAATAGCCGCACGTGGTCGGAGGGCCATGGTCTGCCGCAACGACCCCGACGACCCCCGCAAGTGCGAACGGTGCGGCGCGTTCCTCTGGGTCGCCGAGGAAGGACTCTACTGCGGCGACTGCGGCTCGGTGATGCCGTGCACGATGCGGCTTCTCCCTCCTCCGCCCGAGCCCCGGCCCGCGACGTCCCGGTCGGCCTAGGTCGCCGCGACGGGGGGGAGCGGCCGGTTCGGGCCGGTATCGCTGCCAGAGCGCGTAGAAGAACAGAACGAACAGCACGTCGGGCACGAACACGACGGGAAGGAAGATCTGGGAGAACAGCCCGATCGCGAACAGCGGCGCGAGAGCACCGAGCGCCAGCATCGTGAGCGCGGCCCCGTTGTCCGCACGACCGATCTCGCGACGAACGTAGAGCAGGAGGAGCCCCGCGAGCACCGCCTCGAGCGACATCACCGCCGGTGGCCAGGCCGACGCCGAGTCACCGAGGCCCGGGACGAGAAGCAAGATCGGGTAGAAGACGAATCCGAGGACGAAGTACCATCGTGCGGCGAATCGGGGGCGATTCTCTGTGGGGTCGAGAGCGCCGTGCGGGAGGGCTCGCGTCGTCGCGTAGAGCAGGACCGCGACGAGCGCCGCTGCCGCGAGTAACCACGGGGCCGTCCGCCAGTACCCGGTGGCCATCACGAGCACTCCGATGTCCGCGACGTAGACGACGAGGGCCAGCGGGATCTGGCGGTTCGTGAGGAGCGGCCGACCTCGGGTCTCGGGGAGGGCGAGGCCGAGGAGAAGGATCGGAAGACCGACACTGTAGACGATGTGGACGCCGAGTACGCCGAGCGACCAGACCCAGTTCACGCCGGCGAATCGGCCGTAGGAGCCGAGCGCTCCGACGACCGACGCGTGGGGATTGAACAGCGTGCTGAGCGCGGTCCCTTCCTCGAGAAGCCCGTACGCGGCACCGAGCAGGACGACTCCTGCCCATCCCGGTTTCCAGCGAACGAACGCCTCCCGAGCGAGGAGGACGCCGGGCCCATAGAGGCCGAGGTTGAGGGCGAGGAAGAGAAGAAAGCCGCCCGGCGCGTAGACGAGCGCGGCGACCGGTGTGGACCCCGATAGGTACTCGGGAATGCCCGGCGTAAAGCAGAGGAAGAGAAGGATCGGGTGCCGTCGAAAGAATGCGACGACCCGAGGGAACGGCGTGGGACGCGCCCCCTCGTTCATCGGACGATGGACCGGTCGCTTCGTCTACTTAGAGCCGGCCCGAGGCGGGAAAATCGCAATGCAACTTACCCAGTAACGGCCTGTGCGCTTCGAGCGACGCGCTCATCGGACGCTTCGAACCTTTGTCCGACCAAGCGAACTTATAGGGGGTCACGCTTGGCTGGCACCCGGAGGGTTTTCACGGTGTCCCGAGCGACACCAACCGCGTCCTCAACCGTCACCGGTCGTCGCGAAACAGCCTCTCGAGGGGCCCGTTTCAGCGACCGGCCGCGTATGAGTTAGGTCTCCGCGTGGTGGGTGTTATTACCTATCGGTCGGGAAGACCCATCGACCCTTCAGGAGTGAATTGTTATGGCAGTAGCCAGGAAGCGCGCCGTATCCTCGCCGGACGAGTCGACCCCGCGACCCGTTACCCGCATCGGGCGGGAACCGATCCCCGTTCCCCGACTGGTCCCTCGCGGCAAGACCGCGTTCGACACGGTCCAGTGGAGAACCCACGACGCCGTGATCAAGAACGCCGAGGGGAAGGTCATCTTCGAGCAGAAGGGGATCCACGCACCGACCTCTTGGTCCGAGACGAGCGTCAACATCGCCTCGTCGAAGTATTTCCGCGTCCTCCAGGGACGGCGGGAGAACTCGATCGACGGAATGATCCGTCGCGTCTGCCACTTCATGGCCGAACGCGGGCTCGACCTGGGCTACCTCGACACACCGGACGAGGCGACCACGTTCGAGGAGAGCCTTTCCTACCTCATGGTCCAGCAGATGGCAGCGTTCAACAGCCCCGTCTGGTTCAACGTCGGGGTTCGCGAGCCCCCGCAGTGCTCGGCCTGCTTCATCCAATCCATCACCGACAACATGGACGCGATCCTCGCGCTCGCGACGAGCGAGGGCCGCCTGTTCAAGGGCGGCAGCGGGACCGGCACCAACCTCTCCCCGCTGCGCGGCAGCCACGAAAAGCTGGCCGGCGGAGGCATCGCCTCCGGCCCCGTTTCGTTCATGCGCGCGTTCGACGCCCTCGCGGGCGTCATCAAATCGGGAGGCACGACCCGACGCGCGGCGAAGATGGTCATCCTCAACATGGACCACCCCGACGTCGTCGATTTCATCGATTGCAAGGTGCGCGAGGAGGACAAGGCGGCCGCCCTCATCCGCGAAGGCTACTCCGCCAACTTCGACGGGACCGACCCCGACTCCGCCTACGCGTCCATCGCCTACCAGAACGCGAACCACTCGGTCCGTGTGCCGGACTCGTTTATGGAGGCGGTCCTCCGCGACAAGGAGTGGAAGACCACCAACCGGACCGACCACTCGGTCGCGAGCACCGCGCCGGCGCGGGAGCTCTGGCGCAAGCTCGCCTACGCGGCCTGGCGCTGCGGCGACCCCGGCGTCCAGTTCGATGACGTGACGAACGACTGGCACACCTGCCCGAACTCCGGACGGATCAACGCGTCGAACCCGTGCAGCGAGTACCTGTTCCTCGACGACTCGGCGTGTAACCTCGCGTCGATCAACCTGATGAAGTTCCTCGACACGAAGGGCGCGTTCGACCTCGAGCTGTTCCGCCAAGCCGTCCGAACGATGATCCTCGCGATGGAGATCATCGTCGACGCTTCGAGCTACCCGACGGCCCCGATCGCCCAGAACTCGCACGATTACCGCCCGCTCGGTCTTGGCTATGCGAACCTGGGCGCGCTGCTCATGCACTACGGCCTCGCCTACGATTCGGACGCCGGACGCACCCTCGCGGCCTCGGTGTCGGCGTTCCTGTCGGCGGAGGGATACCACATGTCGAGCGAGATCGCGAAGCGGGTCGGCCCGTTCGTCGGTTTCGAGCGCAACCGGGCTCCGATGCTGCGCGTGATGGGAAAGCACGCGAAGGCGAGCGAGGAGATCCCGCACAACGACCCCCGCCTCACCGCCTTCGCCCAGGCCGCCGTCGACCGCTGGCGCGACACGGTGAAGGCCGGCGAACTCTGGGGTTACCGCAACGCCCAGATCTCCGTCATCGCGCCGACCGGCACGATCGGGCTCCTCATGGGCTGCGACACTCTTGGCCTCGAACCCGAGCTCTCCCTCGTCAAGGTGAAGAACCTGGTCGGGGGTGGCATCCTACGCATGGTCAACCGCACCGTGCCGGGCGGGCTCCACGCCCTCGGCTACTCCCCCGAGGAGATCCGCGCCATCACCGAACACCTCGAGAAGATCGGAACGATCGAAGGGGCCCCCGGGCTCGACGCGGAGGACCTTTCGGTCTTCGATTGCGCGCTCGCCCCCGCGGGCGGCGTGCGCACCATCCTCCCGATGGGGCATCTCAAGATGCTCGGCGCGGTCCAGCCGTTCCTCTCGGGCGGGGCATCGAAGACGATCAACCTCTCGAACGACGCGACGGTCGAGGACATCGAGAAGATCTACCTCGAGGCGTGGAAGCTCGGCATCAAGTCGGTCGCGCTCTACCGGGATGGCTGCAAGGCGTCCCAACCGTTCGAAACGGGCAAGGGAAGGGCCACCGCACGGGTGGGACCGCGCGGACCGGCGCGCGAGCGTCTCCCCGACGAGCGAAAGGCGATCACGCACCACTTCTCGGTCGGCGGCCACGACGGCTACGTGACGGTCGGGCTCTATCCGGACGGACGGCCCGGCGAGATCTTCTTCCGGGTCACGAAGGAAGGCTCGACCGTGAACGGTCTCATGGATTCGCTCGGGATCTCGATGTCGATGGCGCTCCAGCACGGAGTGCCGCTCAAGGACCTCGTCCGCAAGCTCGCGCACCTTAGGTTCGAGCCCGCGGGCGCCACGAACAACCCGAGGATCCGCTTTGCGAAGTCGATCCCCGACTACGTGGCCCGCTGGCTCGCGATCGAGTTCCTGACGGAGGACGAGCGGCGCGCGATCGGACTCGAAGGGCCCGTGGAGGGCAACGGCAACGGGCACGCCACCGCGCCGGCGACGGGCGCCAAGACGGGGACGACACATCCCAGCACTGTAAAGTTCGAGACACGCGCGCTCGATGCGTTCCCCGGAGGTTCGGGCGGCATGAGCGAGGACGCGCCCTCGTGCGGCATCTGCGGTGGCATCATGGTCCGCTCGGGCACGTGTTACGCGTGCACGGTCTGCGGCTCCACGAGCGGCTGCTCGTAGGACCGGTACGGTCTACGACGACCGATCGGCCGACACGACGGGCGCCGATTCTCCGGGGCGCGCCGCCGTGTCGACCCCGTTCGTGGACGGGGCTCCGGAACGGGTCCCGTCAGCGTGGAACCGGTAGTTCCTCAGGCCGAGCGACAGCAGGAGCCCGACCAGCGACACCACGGCGACGATCGCGAAGAGGACGGCGAACCCCGTGATCGCCGGAACGTTGGCCAGGACCGGCCCGAACGGAGTGTTGGCGACGACGGCCTGAGCGACGAAGCTCGCGGTGATGACCGCGGCCAGCACGGGACCGACCGCGCTCCCGAGGTTCCGGAACGTCTGGTTCATCCCGGTCTGGATCCCGAGCTCCCTCGGCGAGACGGAGAGGACGATGATGTTCGACATCGCGATGAGCACCGCAACGTTCCCGACGAGCGCCGGGATCGCGAACACGATCAGTTCGAGGATGGACCCGTGGAACACGAGGAGCCCGAGGCCGCCGAGCCCCATCACCGCGAAGCCGGTGATCATCACGGGCTTCGGGCCCCCTCGCGCCACCCAGCGCCCCCAGAGAGGGGCGAAGATGAGCATCGCCAACGCGGAGGGGAACGCGACCAACCCCATCTGGAACTCATCGTAGCCAAACCCCGGGGAGTACGGGTCCTCGACGAGGATCGTGAGGGTGACGAAGATCAGGAACATCCCGAGACCGACGATCGCCCCGTTGACGTTCGAGATCCAGATGTTCCGTTCCTTGAGGGCCTTGAACGAGACGACCGGCGTGGGGGCCCTCGGCTCCCAGTAGAGGAAGAACGCGGTCGCCGCGAGGGCGATGAGGAAGAAGTCGGGGACTCCGAAGGGAACACCGGCGACGGTGACCGCCGAAAAGCTGGTCCAGCCCCAGTAGACGCCCTCCGTGAGCCCGAACATCACCATCGCGAGGGCGATGCCGAGGCTGCTGATCCCCGGAATGTCGATCGGCTTCGGGGAGAGGTGCGGCGACTCGCGCAGGTAGAAGTAGGCGAGGATCACGACGACGATGGCGATCGGGGTGACGGTGTGGTACGTGAGCTGCCAGCCGAACGTATAGGCGATGTATCCGCCACCGACCAGCCCGAGCGCCGCGCCCGTGGCGAACATGCCCCCGATGATCCCTTGGGCCTGACCCACCCGGGACGCCGGATAGACCTCGGGGAGCATTGCGAACGCGAGCGGGAACATGCCCATGCCGAGCCCCTGGAACGCACGGACGCCGATCAGGAGGTAGATCTGGTTCGCCGTGCTCACGCCGAGCGCGGTCCCGATGCTGGGCGTGAATCCCGCGACGCTGACCGCGACGGCGTAAAGCCCCATCACGAAGATCAGCATGCGCTTCTTGCCGTACTTGTCACCGAGCTTGCCGAAGATCGGGGTCGCGACGGTCCCGACGAGGAGGTACGCCGAGACGATCCAGACCACCGTGGTCGTCGGAGCGTGGTCGAAGAACAGGACGAACGACTTGAAGGCCGGCAGGACCATCGTCTCCACGTAGGTGACCATCAGCGCCATCGCGGCGAGGACGATGATCGCCCCGCGGGCCGCGTGGGGGTCGTACGGGGTGCCGACGGCCGTCAGGTTCCGTCCGGAGGCGCTCACGAGCCCTCCCCCCGCGAGGCGTCGGAGGCGTCGAGCCGACCGCTCAGCTCCCGGAAGACCCGGACCGCCGTCGTGACGTCCTGCGGCGGCAGGTCCTCGGCGGCCTCCACCATCAGCCCGCCGATCCGGGCCCACAGGCGCGCCTCGACCTTGCGACCCTTCGGCGTGAGCGAGAGGTTGACCGCACGTCGGTCGCGGACGGAACGCTGCCGAGTGACGAGCCCGGCGGCCTCGAGCTGGTCGACGTTCGCGCACACGGACGGTGCCGACACGGAGAGATGCCGGGCGACGCTGCTGACCGAGGCCGAGCGAAGGCTCGAAACGAGATGCAGCGCCCAGAACTGCCCCATCGAGATCCCTTCGGCCTCGAGCGCGGGGTGCACCCGGTGCAGGACGGACCGCATGACCTCGTGGACGGAGTTCACGAGCTGCCGCGCATCCGCCGCCGAGCGCTCTTCCGAAGGCAGGACCACGGGCGCGACCATGAGGTCTCCTAACTATTAGGATTCATAATCATTAGGTATATTAAACACATGACCGTTCAGGCGAGCGCGTAGCGGGCGAGCTCGACAAGGTCGTGGAGGCCCGGCCGAGAGTCTTCGGGCACCGTCGCCCCGCCCCACCCGCCCACGATCGTCCCCGAGGGAAACGCGGGGTCCTTCCCCGCCTCCCGGGCGCCGAGGGCGGTCGGAGGACCCCGCCCGTCGATCTCGAGCAGGAGCACGAGGGCGCCGAGAGGGCCCGAGTCGACCAGGACGCGGACACGTCCTCCCCGACCGGTCACCTCGACGCGGGTTTCCTCGTCGTGGAGATGCGCGATGCGAACGCTCCGACCCGCGGACGCTCGGGTCCCGGGCGACGCGGCTCGCCAGGCGATCTTCGTTCCGGCCGCGCGGAACCGGGCGAGGAGACCGGGGTCGATCGGAAGAGCGTCGGGGAGTTCGCTCATGCGAGCCCCGTCCGGCCCCGCCAGAGAAGGCAATCCGGTCGCACGGAACACGGGCCGCACACGGAGATGTCCCGCCGCTTCGGGCAATCCCCCGAGATCCCCGTGTGGCAGAGCACGAAGTCGTACCTCGTCGGGTCGAGAGGGTCGACCCGGCGCAGCGCTTCGCTGACCTCCTCGACCGCTGCCCACGAGCGAGTGCGTCGGCCCGTGAGGCCGAGATGGTAGGCGATCCAGTGGACATGCTGGTCGAGCGGGATCCGGAGCTCTCCGGTCGGCACTTGCTTCCAGAGACCGAGGTCGGGGTATCGGTCACGGACCATCCAGCGGACGAACAGCGTGAGCCGTTTGCACGGGCTTCCGGCCGCGTCGAACGGGCTCGGGAAGAGGGCCCGGTAACCCCGAGGAGCGGCGCCGAGGCGCAGCCGGGCCGAGTCCCCTCGAAGCACTCGGGAAAGCCCGTCCAACCCCCCCGCGAAGCCTCCGACGGAAAGGCCGTCGACGAAGGCGGACTCGAGCGACCGGTGACGGCGGTAGTATCGTTCGAGGACCCGAGCGAGGTAATCGAGCTGGTCTCCCCGGATCCACCGGTGACGGAACGAGGACAGGCGACGGGCCCGCTCCCGAGCGTGTCCGGGGCGGACGAGCCAACCGACGTCGCCCTCGACGAGCTCGGCGAGGCGGACGATTGCGCCGCGGATCGCGGTTGTGTTGCCGACGGCGAGAGTGGCCGCGAAGATTCCGGCCACCTCCGCGCGCTGCGTGTCCCAGGCCAGCGGTCGGACCTCGGAGATCGGGTCGTCCGCGATCGACCGGTCGAACGGGAACCGTGCGTAGAGCTCCTCGAGGTGGGAGGGGAACTCCGCGGTCGGTCGATGTGCCCGCACAGGGCCCGGGGACCCGGGGTGGGCATTTACCGTTCGCCTTACCGACACGTTGACCGCACCTCTAACTAGGCGGGAAGATTGAGGGGGACCGGAGCGACGAAATGGAGCTCCGACCCACGATCGACCGGGAATGGCTCGACCGGGCCTCCAAGCTCGACCCGTTCGGCCATGCCTACGCGCGTTGGGACCTCGACCACGCTCCCTACCGGGTGCGGTTCGTCTCCGCTCTCGACGGCGACCGCACGGTCGGTTACCTTCTCGTCTGGCTCGGCCACCCGACGACCACCGTCGTCCACTGGGTCGGCTCCGACCCCCGGGCCCGGGCGCTCGTCGACGCGCTCCCCCCCCGACCGCTCGTGGCCATCGTTCCCGAGGTCTTCCAGAATGCCGCGGTCCAGGCCCGAGGCCCGGCGCGGCCCCTCTCGGTCCTGCTGCTCACGAACGAACCGGCGAGCGAGCCGCGGACCGAAGCGAGGCCGCCGTCGTCGGTCGACGTCCGCCGCCTCGAGCGAGTGGACCACCCGGCACTGGTCGCGTTCGCCGAACGACAGACCGACCCGGTGACGGGCGAATACCCGGCCCTCGACCCGGGCGAGGAGTGGATCTGGGGAGCGTTCGATCAGGGGAAACTTGTCGGGGCGGTCCGCGCCGCGGTACGTCTCTCGGATGTCTGGCTCCTCGGGGGCGTCTACGTGGACCCAGGGGTCCGGGGCCGCGGGGTCGGTCGAGCGCTGCTCGGGAGCGCCCTCGCGAGCGCGCGGGAGGCCCGGGTGAAGGTGGGCCTGTACGTTCGAGAGGACCGCCAGGAAGCACGACGACTCTACGAACGAATGGGCTTTCGGCCCTCTGGGCGCCGCACCTGGCTCGACCTCGGGGCGGGGTTCTCCCCGTGACCGGCTCGCATCCGTAAGTACCGACCGACGGCCAAGGAAGGAGGACCGGTGGCATCGAACGCCGAAGCAACCGAGATCTTTCGGACGATCGCCGATTTCCTCGACCTGCTCGGCGAGAAGTTCAAGCCCGAGGCCTACCGTCGTGCGGCGCGGTCGATCGAGAGCCTGACCGAGGACCTCGGCGCCGTCTCCGACCGGCACGAGCTGCGCTCGATCCCGGGAGTCGGCGAGGCGATCGCGGAGAAGATCGAAGAGTACCTTCGGACCGGCTCCGTTGCTTACTACGAGCGATTGAAGCGCGAGATCCCCGCGGGCCTCGTCGAGCTGATGCGCCTTCCCGGCCTCGGCCCCAAGACCGCTCGCCGATTCTGGGTCGAGCTCGGGGTCGAAGGACCGGCCGAACTCCGCGACGCGATCGCCGCGGGCCGCCTCGTCGGCGTGAAAGGCTTCGGTGAGAAGAAGATCGAACAGATCCGCTCGGCCCTGGATTCGGCGGCCGCTGGCCCGGGCTCGAGCGCTCGGCGTCCCATCGAGGAGGTCTACCCCGTAGCGCACGCGCTCGTCGAGGCGCTTCGCGCGAGCACCGGGGCCGACCGGGTCGAGGTCGCGGGAAGTTTTCGACGAGCCCGTGAGACGGTCGGCGACCTCGATATCCTGGTCACGACGAAAGAGCCGACGAAGGTCTTCGAGGTGTTCACGGCCCATCCGCTCGTCGGCGAGGTGAAGATGCGGGGCGAGACGAAGGAGACGGTGGTGCTCCGCGGCGGTCTCCAGGTGGACCTGCGCGTCGTTCGACCCGAGGAGTTCGGGGCGGCGCTCCAGTACTTCACAGGTTCGAAGGACCACAATGTCCGCCTCCGGTCGCTGGCCCGAGACCGGGGCCTCAAGGTGAACGAGTACGGTGTGTTCCGTGGCGAGGAACGGGTCGCCGGGGCGACCGAGGAGGACGTCTACGCCTGCCTCGGGCTGGCCTGGATCCCGCCCGAACTCCGGGAGGGCCGGGCCGAGATCGAAGAAGCCGCTCGCGGGAAGCTCCCGTCGCTCGTCTCCGAGCCGGACCTTCGCGGGGACCTGCACCTGCATCTGGCGCCCGACGCTCTTCCCGGCGAGCTCGAACGGGTCGTCGCGGAGGCTCGAGCGCGTCGGTACACCTACGTCGGGGTCGTCGTCGCCGGGGTCCGTGGTGACGGAACCTACTGGCTTCTGTCGAACGCCACCCGGACCCGGCTCGGCAAGCTCGCTCCCACCGGCCCACAGCTGGTCCGGGGGCTCGAGACCGGGCCCGGACCCGTACCGAAAGAGCTCGCATCGATCGCGTTCGACTTTCGGGTCCTGCGACCTCTCCCCAACCCTCCCGTGAGCCCCCCCTCACCGGAGACCCTGCCGCCGACCCTCATCGCCCACGTGGGGTCGTCCGTGGCGTCCGACTCGACCGCCCTCGCACGATGGGTTGAATCCGCAAGGCGGAACCACGCCGCGATCGAGGTCGGTCCCGGCGCGGAACGGCTCGATTCCACCGCCGGACGACAGGCGCTCGAGGCGGGGGTTCGAATTCACATCCCGACCGGGTTGGGGGCGGCTTCGGACGACCCGGTGCGTCGGGTCGCGCTCGGGTTCGCACGACGCGCGGGAGCTCCACCGGATGCGGTGGCGAATGCCCGACCCGAATCCGGGGTCAGTGTCGCGAGGTCCGGCCCGCGAGAGAGCTTGACGAGGTCGTCATCCCACGACCGCTCGAGATCGCGGTCCGTGAGGAAGCCGCCCCCATGAGACAGCCCGTGCAGCGGTGGGCCGTGGGCGTCAGCCCGTGCCGCCAGTAGCAGTCGGTGCAGAGCGGTCGGCCGCATCCCCAGCATCGAGGGGCCGGGGACGACGTTCCCACGGGGGCGGAGCAGCTCGAGCAGGCGCGGGCTCCCGCGAGAGGATTCGGCCGAAGCACGGGAGGCTCGGGAAGGCGGCGCGATCCCGTGGCCGGCACCGGGGCGAGGGGCCGCGCGGGGCTCAGCGGGGTGGGACGCCGTGGGGGAGAGTCGTTCACCGATTCGACCGAGGGGGTCCCCCCTTTTTACGTCTAGGTCCAACGCGAAGGGGCTTCTTTTGGAGGGTGGGGTTCATTTAGGACCGAACGGCCCGTCCCTACCGTGTCCGAAGCTCGGGCCTACCCCGCGGCGTACCGTCGCCCGGCCGTTCCCCCACCGAACCGAGCGGCGGAGGTCGAACGCAAGCGCTCGAATGCCTCGATCCCCGTCGCGATCGTCTTGGTGGCCCTCGGTCTGTACCTCAGCCAGTACACCGTTCTGCTCACCGGATTGTTCGGGTTCATCCTCTTCTTCTCCGGGACTTCGTTCCTCTCGACCCGGCTGAACCCGCTCAGCCCGCACTTCTACCTGAACCGGAAACCGTCCTGGCTCGCAATCGGGGTCGTCTTCCTGTCCGCGCTCGTGCTCGTGTGGGCGGCCTACTTCCTCTACGTCCACGGGCTGGCGCCGGTCTTCCCGAAGCTCTGAGGACGCCGGTCGCTATGCCGCGACCATCCGCTCGAGCGCGATGCGTGCCCTCGCGGCCGTCTCGGGCGGGACCTCAATGCGGTAGCGGTCGAGGGCGAGGGAGTCGCGGACGTCCTCGAGCGAGATCTCCTTCATGTACGGGCAGATCGCGCCCGCATCGATCGGCGTGAAGCGCGTCGTCGGGTTCAACTTCTCCATGCGGTGCAGGATCCCGACCTCGGTCGCGACCAGCACCTCGGGCGCACGCGTTTCCTCGGCGTAGCGGACCATCCCATCGGTCGAGAGGATCCGGTCGACGTGCTCCATCGCCTGGGTCGCGCATCCGCACTCCGGGTGGGCGATCACGGGCGCCCCCGGATGGGCGGCGCGGGCCCGGTCGAGGTCCTCGGGCCGGAGCTTCGCGTGCACCGGGCAGTCGCCCACCCACAGATGCATCGCCCGACCGGTCCGCCGGCGCACGTAGTCGCCGAGGAACATGTCGGGAAGGAACAGGATCTCCTTGTCCCGGGGGACCTGCTCGACGATCTTCACCGCGTTCGAGCTCGTGCAGCAGACGTCGGCCTCCGCCTTCACGTCGGCAGAGGTGTTGATGTAGGCGACCACGACCGCGCCGGGATGCACCTTCTTCCAGTCGCGGAGCTGCTCCGCCGTGATCGAGTCGGCGAGGCCGCAGCCGGCCTTCAGGTCGGGAAGGAGCACGGTGCGACTCGGGTTGAGGATCTTCGCGGTCTCGGCCATAAATCGGACCCCGGCGAAGACGATCACCGAGCGGTCGGACTCCATCGCCTTGCGCGAGAGGTAGAGCGAGTCGCCGACGAAATCGGCGACGTCCTGGACCTCGGGCCGCTGGTAGTTGTGCGCCAGCAGCACGGCGTCCCGTTCCTCCTTGAGACGGAGGATCTCCTCAGCGAGCGTCATCGACCGACGCGGTTTCTAGGCCGCGCGGCGTCTTAAGCGGGGGGTGGCGCGTAACGTGAGGTGGAAGGGGAGCGCGGGCGCCGAGTGGGTCAATCCTCCAAGGCTCACCGCGTCGGCGCCCACCGCCCGGTAGAGCGCGACCCGACCGGGCGTGATCCCGCCCGAGACCTCGACCCAGCGCCCGCGTCGGAGACCCGCGCGCTCGAGGCTCGCCACGATCGCGCGGGCCCGGCGCGGCGGAACGTTGTCGAGGAGGAGCGCGTCCGCGCCCGCCCGAGCGGCCGCGAGCGCCTGGGGGGCGCTGCGAACCTCCACCTGGAGCCGTTCGCCGGCCCACGTGCGCGCGCGCGCCCGGGCCACGGCCTCGGCGAGGGGAAGCAGCGCGAGATGATTGTTCTTGATCAGGACCGCGTCCGAGAGGTCCCGCCGATGAGGACGGCCGCCCCCGTGGACGACCGCGGCCTTCTCGAGGTCGCGGAGCCCCGGCAGGGTCTTTCGCGTGGCCCACACCTCGAGGGGTCGCCGGGCCCCGCGCGCGCCTTCGACGGCGCGACGGGTGGCGGTCGCCACGCCGCTCGCGTGCATGACAAAGTTGAGGATCGTCCGCTCGGCCGCCAGGATGCGCCGAGCGTCCCCCCGCAACCGAAGCACGACCGTGCCCGGTCGGACCCGGCTGCCGTCGCGACGGAAGGTGACGACCGTGAGGCCCTGCGCCCGCGCGGTCGCCCGGGCCGCGTCGATCCCCGACAGTACGCCGGTCGCTTGCGCGGTCACGCGGGCTTCCGCGGGAACGGGGCCCGAGAGCAGGAACCGCGTCGTGCGGTCGTCCTGCGCCCGGTCCTCCCGAAGGGCGCGACGCGCGAGCACGTCGAGGTCGACCGTGCGCGGGTTACGGCGGGTCACCGTCATCTCCCGGCGCGGCGAGCTCTTGCTTGAGGCGTTCGAACTCCACCACGAGGTCGGGTCGGAGGCCCGGTAGGTTCTGGCGTTCGAGCTCGTCCACCTGCAGTCGAGCGCTCGCGTGGTCCCCGCGGGCTTCCGACAACTGAGCCAGCCGGAGAACCACGTCGATCTCTTCCAACGTGTGCTTCAGTCCCGCGAGCCCTCGGAATGCTTCGCGTAGGTCCTTCTCCGCACGGTCGTAGGCATGCTGGTCCATCGCGATCTGCCCCCGGACCTTGAGCGCGAGGGCGAGGCCCACCGGGTCTCCGATCTCGCCCAGGATCTCGACCGCCCGACCGACCTTCTCGACCGCTTCCTCGTAGCGCTGGGTCTCGCGGAGGAGCTCCGCGGTCTTCTGGAGCGCGTAGCCGACCCGTCGAGGGTCCTGCGCCTTCTCCGCGAACCGGATCGCCTCCGTGTATTCTCCGAGCGCCTCCGTGCGCTGCGTGGGGGTGGACCGTGCGTCGCTCAGGAGGTCCCCGAAGAACAGGTGGGCCTGCGCGGACTCCCGGACGGACCCCAGCCGATCGCGTGCCTGGGTGACCTCGCGGGCCTCGACGATCGCCTGCTCGGTCTGGCCCATCATGGCGAGGGCCGCGACGCGCCACACCTGGGCGCGTAGCAGGACCTGCGGGTTCCCGACCTGCCGGGCGAGCTCGATCTCCTTCGTGTGATGGGCGACGGCCTCCTCGTAGTGTCCTTCGTAGTAGAGCGCCTGGCCGAGCTGGTGGTGCGCCCCCACCCGCACGAGCAGCTGGTCGTCCAGCCCGGGAGCGGCGAGGATCTTCTTCGCGAGCTCCGACGAGGCCGGCATGTTGCCCTGGTCCGCGAGGACCCGGGCGAGGAAGATCTCGAGGGTCGCCCGGCGAGGCGCTGAAAGGCGGAGGGAGCCCTTCTCCCGTTCCAGGAAATCCCGAAGGATCCCCTCCGATTCCTTGAGATGACCGAGCTCCTCCGTGACGCGCGCCAGCTCGAGGACGAGCTCCGAGTCGGCGTCGCGGTCCTCCAAGCGGAGACCGCGCTGGCTCTCGAGGGCCCGCGCAAGGTGTTCCCGAGCGACCTCGGGCGCGAGCGCGCGCTCGGCGATATCGGCGGCCAGCCGGTTGTACTTGACCGATTTCCCCCCTGCCCGGCCGAGATAGAAGTGCCGCGCGAGCGCGTAGATGGTCGCGAGTCCGCCGCTTCCCATCGCCTCGAGGGTCTCTCCGGCGCTCCAGTGGAGCAGCCGGCGACGACTCTCGGTGAGAAGGTCGTAGGCCGCCTCCCGGAGCCGGTCGTCGGGGAACGCGAGGAGCTCTCCCGGACGCTCGAGAAGAAGCCCCACCCCCACCAAGCGGTCCACGGTCTCCGCGAGTCGCTCCTCGTCCTCTTCGCCGCTGGCCCGCAGGAGGAGCGGGAACGTGAACTCCGGCCCGAGCACGGCGGCGACATCGAGCGTTCGCTGCGCCTCCTCGTCGAGCCGGGGCAGCTCGGTCGCCGGCCGTTCCGGCGCCTCGACGCCCAGGGCGAACCGGTGGTCGAGCTGCTGGAGGAGGAGCGGGTTCCCGCCGGTCTCCGAGTAGCGTCGCGCGACCTCCGCGGAAGAGAACTCTCGGGACGGCTCGCTCTGACGCAGGTATTCGCCGACCTCGCCCGCGGTCATCGGGCGCAGGACGATGCGTCGGGCCTGGGTGGCGCCCTCGAAGCCTTCGAGCCGGGCCCGCCCGGAATCCGAGAGCGCCGCGTACGGGCGACTGGTCGCGAGGATCCAGAGCGGTTCGCTTTTCAACTGGTTCGCGAGAAATTCGATCGCGGCGAGCGAGGGCTCGTCCGCGTGGTGGAGGTCTTCGAGGATGACGACCGTGGGACCGTGGCGGGTGAACTCGAGGAACTGGTTCGCGATGCCCGTCAGCACCTTTTCCCGGGACGTATCGCTCGCGGCGGCGGTCCCGCCGAGCGCCTCGAGAAGACGGGCCTCGACGCTGACCGGAGCGGTGAACTCCTCCCCTCCGAAGCCGGGAGCGAAGCCGATGAGCACCTGGTCACCGCCCAGAGGTCGAGCTTCGGCCGATGAGGGGCCCGCTTTGCCGTCGTGGGCGCTCTCGAGCGCCGCTCGGATCAACAAGAAGGGAGGCGGGTCATCGAGCGGAAGGGCCCGACCGAGGAGCAGGCGGGTCCCGCGGGAGCGGACGACCCGAACGAGGTCGGCGACGAGGATCGATTTGCCCACTCCCGTGTCGCCGATGAGGAGAGTGACCCCGCCGGTGCCCGCCCGGGCGTCCTCGAAGCGACGACGGAGCGCCTCGACCGTCTCGATGCGCCCTACGAACACGCGACCGGGTTCGGAATCGGTCGCCATCGAGGTTCACCGGTCACTGGGAGGGTCCCCGTATTTACGGACGGGGTCGAAGGGATCTGGCGAGAGTCTCCGGACCGACCACGTGGGTCGTACCGAGCTCATGGACCGTCCGCTTCGCCGTCCCTCGCGGCGAGGGCGTTGCGCAGTCGCTCAAAGTCCTCGGCCACGTCGGGCCGCAGGCCGGGCAGGTTCTGGCGCTCGAGCTCGGCGACGCGTCGTCGGGCGCTGGCGCGGTCGCCCCGCGCGTAGGAGAGTTGGGCGAGTCGGAGGACCACATCGACCTCGTCCGCCGGTGCGTTCAGCTCCCGGACCAGTCGGTACGCTTCGAGCAGGTCGGCCTCGGCGAGGTCGTACTCGCCCCGGTCGATCGCGATCTTTCCCCGGATGATCATCGATTGAATGAGGCCGAAGCGGTCCCCGATCCGCTCGAGGATGTCGCGGGCCCGCTGGACCTTCTCGACCGCCTCTTCGAACTGCCCGGCCTCACGCAGGATGTCGGCGGTGTTGAAGAGCGCCCAGCCCTGGCGACGAGGGTCCTGGGCCTTCTCGGCGAGCCGGATCGCTTCGGCGAACTCGGCGATCGCTTCCTCGTGATGCGGGGTCCCGGACCGGCTGCCCGCGATGAGGACGCCGAGGAAGAGATGCGCCTGCGCCGATTCCCGCGCCGGTCCCACCCGTTCGAGCTCGGCCGCGGCCTCGCGCGCCTCGGCGACCGCTTTCTCCGATTGACCCATCATCGCGAGCACGCCGGCCCGGCGCGCGAGGCCGAGCGCGCTCGCCCGGTCGTTGCCGACCTCGCGAGCGAGCCGGATCTCCTCGGTGTGCTGGGCGAGCGCTTCGGGGTAGTGCCCTTCGTAGAACAGCGCCTCCCCCAGGAGCCGGTGGGCTCCGAGCCGGACGAGGAGCTGGCCTTCGAGACCGGGAGAAGAGAGAACCTTTTCCGCGACCTCGCCGGCTGCCCGCCAATCTCCGCGGTCGCTCAGGACCCGGGCGAGGTAGATCTCGAGGGTGGCCCGGCTCCGGGGGGAGAGGCGGGGGTCCGTGGTACCGCTCTCGAGGAAGTCGCGAAGGATCTCCTCGGCCTCCTGTAGGCGACCGAGCTCGTTCGTCGTCCGGGAGAGCTCGAGCACGATCTCCGATTCCCCGTCCCGGTCGTCGGGACGCAGGTCGCGCTGGCTTTCGAGCGCACGGGCCAGGTGGTCCCGGGCGACGTCCGGCGCGAGCGCGCGGTCGGCGATCTCGGCCGCGATACGGTTGTAGTGCACCGATTTCTCGTCGACCCGGCCGAGGTAGAAGTGGCGGGCGAGCGCGTAGATCGTGGTGAGGTCCGCGTTGCCCATCGCTTCGATCGCCTCCCCGGCACGGCGATGGAGAAGCCGCCGGCGGCTCTCGGTGAGGCGGGCGTAGGTTTCCTCTCGGAGACGGTCCTCGGGGAAAGCCAGGGTTTCGCCCGGGCGTTCGAACAGGAGCCCCTGACCGACGAGCCGGTCGACGGCCTCAGCGAGGCGCTCCTCGTCCTCGCCGCTCGCCCGAAGGAGAATGCCGAAACTGAACTCCGCCCCCAGTACCGAGGCGACATCGATCGTACGATGGGCTTCCTCATCGAGGGGAGGGAGGCCGGCTCCCCTGGGGCCCCGGACCTCGGTACCGGAGGAGAGGCGCCGGTCGAGCTGCTGGAGGAGGAGAGGGTTCCCGCCGGTCTCCGAGTAGCGTCGCGCGACCTCGTCGGGAGAGAATTCCCGGGACGGGTCGTTCATGCGAAGGTAATCGGCCACCTCGCCCGACGTCATCGGACGCAGGACGATACGTCGCGCGTGGGTCGAGCTCTCGAACCCTTCGAGCCGCGCGCGACCGGATTCCGACAGCGAGGCGTACGGCCGGCTGGTCGCCAGGATCCAGAGGGGCCGGTTCTGCAGCTGGTTCGCGAGGAATTCAACGGCGGTGAGCGAGGAATCGTCCGCGCGGTGCAGGTCCTCGAGGATGAGCACGGTCGGACCGCGACGGGTGAACTCGAGGAACTGCTCGGCGATCCCCGTGAGGACACGTTCGCGGGACATCTCGCCGCGCTCGTCGGTCTCACCGAGGGCCTCGAGCAGTCGTTCTTCGATACCGACAGGAGTGGAGAAGCTCGAGTCGCCGAGGCGCGGAGCGAAGCCGATCAGGAACTGGTCGCCGCCGAGCAGAGGCGCCTCGCCGGTCTGGAACGTCGGGTCGTCGCGCGCGCTCTGAACGGCGGAGCGGATCAGCGAGAACGGAGGGGGGTCGTCGAGCGCGAGGGCCCGGCCGACCAGCACCCGAATCCCACGGGCCCGTATGTCTCGGATCAGCTCGGCGACCAGGGCCGATTTTCCGACCCCCGTCCCGCCGACGAGGAGGGTGACCCCGCCCGTACCCGCCCGTGCGTCTTCGAACCGACGGTGAAGGGCTTCGACCGTCTCCACCCGGCCGACGAACGGGCGACCGGACCCGGCTTCGGCCGCCATCGTAATCGACCGAGTAGATGGGGTGGTCCGACTATTTACGTGCGCGGCCGACCCGACTTGAGAAACGGCAGCGCCACGACCTGTCCGGCCGCTTCGCGGCCGCGGATCTCGAGGCTCAGGGCGGTTCCCAGTGGGGTCAGTTCGAGGGGAAGATACGCGAGTGCGATCCCCGTTCCCAACGTCGGAGAAAGTCCCCCGCTCGTCGCCTCGGTCACGGGCTTACCGCCGGATCGGATGGGCGTACCGTGGCGCGGGATCGCACCGGGCTCCTTGACCTCGATCCCGACCAGGCGCAGCTTCAGCCCGTCCGCGCGTTCTTTCTCGAGCGCCGGGCCTCCCACGAAGACGTGGTCGAAGTCGACGAACCGGTCCTGGCCGGCCTCGAGCGGGGTGTGGTCCCGGTGGAACTCCTGCCCCGAGAGGAGGTATCCCTTCTCGAGACGCAGGGTGTCGCGCGCGCCGAGTCCGACCGGCACGACGCCCGCGGCGAGGAGCCGCTCGGCGAGGGCGTCCGCTTCCGCCGCCGGCACGAACACCTCGAACCCGAGCTCTCCGGTGTAGCCGGTCCGGCTCACCATGAGGTACTCCCCGAGCGCGTCGGGCAGGTGGAGCCCGAGGCGGCCGGAGCGGGGACCCGTTCCCTCCTTCTTCGGGAAGAAACGCACGTGGTAGAACGGCAGCCCCGAGAGGTCCCACGGGTAGAGCGACTCGAGGACCTCCCGCGACTTCGGTCCCTGCACGGCGAGCAGGGCCACCGGACCGTTCCACCGGCCGATGGTCGTGTCGGGTCCGCGGTGCTGCCGGAGGATCTCCTCGATCTCGTCCGCCCGGCTCGCGTTCGGTACGACCACGTACGAGCGGGTGAGCTCCTCGCCCGTATCGACCCGGCTGATCAGCAGGTCGTCCACGATGTTCCCCGTCGCCTCGAGGAGGAACGTGTACCGCACCTGGTCGGGGACGAGCGCCGGAACGTTCGCGGTCGTGCGCCGGCCGAGGAGGTCCCCGGCGTGGGGGCCTTCGACCGTGAGGATCCCCATGTGGGACACGTCGAACAATCCCACGCCTTCCCGGACGGCGCGGTGCTCCGCGAGGATGCTCGTGTAGTAGAGCGGCATCTCCCAGCCGGCGAACGGGACCAGGTGGCCTCCGTGCCGACGATGGAAGTCGTAGAGCGCGGTCCGGCGGAGCGGGGTCGCTGGGGCAGCTGGGGCGGCTGGGGCGGCCGGGGCGGTCGGTCCGCTCATGTAACGATCTCCGCCAGGCGCCCCGCTTCGCACGCACGTCGGATCTCGAGCGCGACCCGGCGGCCACTGCTCATCGGGGTCCGGTAGAGCGCGTTCCCGTACGGGTGCCCGAGCGCGAGGTGGACGTTCGTGCCCCCGCCGATGCGGGCGGCGACGTCAAAGACCGTCGGGCGGCCGTTGCGGTCGATGCAGGTCTGCAGGCAGAACGGTCCCAGGATCCCCGGAGGATACTCGGCGCGTGCCACATCGACGAACTTCTCGCCCATACGGAACACCTCCTCGAGAATCGACTCCCGGACCGTAAGCGTTCCGTGTCCCACGACCGTGTAATCCGGTATGCGGTCGGAGTCGTTGAGTTCGAGCTGCTGCGCCGCGGGCAGGCGGACGAGCCCGTCCAAGTTGCTCTCGCGGCGCTCGTCGACACCGAGGAGCTCGAGCCCGTCCGAGCGCGGGAGCAGCGGCGAGAAGAAGAAGTTGAAATTGAACACCGGGCCGAGGACATACTCTTCGATCCGCGCGGTGGCGAGGTCGGCGGTAGCGATCGTGCCCCGGGCCACCAACCGTTCGACCTTCGCCCGGTACTCTGTCGGGCTCGTGACCGTGAAGAACCCGCGCTCGAGCCGCCGGGTCGCATGGGGCAGCTTCACGATCGCGAGACGGTCGATCGCTTCGGGGTTCGGGATGCGGCGCGGCGTGGCGATTCCGGCCTTCTCGAGGAGCGTGTAGTAGTTGTCGCGCTCGCTGCGCTCCTCGATTCGAAGGAGGCGACGCGACCCCACGATCGGGACGCGGAAATCGTCCTCGATCGTCGAGAGCGGAACGTAGGAGCTGAACGCCCGGTTGGGGACGAGCAGGACGCCCGCTGAGCGGAGGCGTTCCTGCGTCGCCGGGGAGGCGATCTCGGCGAACTTCGGGAACGTCCAAACCTCGTCCACGCAACCGCGCGTGCGCGTTCCGTCGGGCCCTCGAACGGAACGGAAGTAGCGGGCGTACGTCGCTTCGCGGCCGGCCTCCGCGAGCACCAGGCTCGAGAAGCCCTCGGTCACCGCGCCGTCGGCGATGTCGATCGCCGAGTGGGAGCCGACCGTTCCGATGACGGGCGGGGACGGATATTGGGCGACGAGCGCCCGAACCTCCTCGAGGGAGAGGGGCATGACCGAGGGCACTGTTACAAGACCTTAAGCGCTCGGGCCACCCGCTCGGACGAGAGCGGAAGTTCGGTGACGTGGGCTCCCGTCGCGTCGCGCACCGCGAGGGCCACCGTCGCCGGCACCGGGATGATCGGAGGCTCGCCGAGCCCTTTCGCCCCGAACGGCCCCGCGCCCAGGAACCCCTCGATGAGCGTGACCTCGATCGGCGGGACCTCTCCGAGGGTCGGGATCCGGTAATCAAGGAGGCCGGCGTTCAATAGGCGTCCGTCCTCCGACCACATCGCCTCCTCCGTGAGCGCGGTCCCGAGGCCCATCACGATGCCTCCCTCGACCTGCGCCGGCGCCGTCGCGGGGTCGATGACGCATCCCACGTCCTGGAACGCGGCGTACCGTAGGACGCGCACGGTCCCGGTCTCCCGGTCGACGTGGACCTGCGCCGCGTGCGCGACGCCCGTGAAATCCGTGTACGGGTAGAACGTCCCGACCTCGACCTTGCTTTCGTCGATCGTGCCGCCCTTTCCGTAGTGCCGGCCGCTCGCGACGATCGCTCCGCCCGCGCGCTCCGCGTCGTTCAGGAGGTCTCGGACCGGTCGTCTCAGCGTACCCTGTTCGACCTCGACCCCGCCCGCGTCGACCCGCAGGTGCACGGGACCCGAACCCCCGAGGCGCGTACCGAGGTCGTCGAAGAGCGCGTGGGTCGCGTCGACGATCGCCTGACCGAGGGCGGCGGTGGTGCGACTTCCGAAGACCCCGGAATCGAACGGTGCCGAGGAGGTGTCTCCGTAGGCGACCACGACCCGGTCCGGCGGGAGGCCGGTCGTTCGGACAGCGACCGCTGCGAGACCCCCGACCACGCTGCCGCTCCCGATCTCTCGTTCCCCCTGGACGACGGTGAGGCCGGTCGGGGAAAGACGCAGCCGGACCTCGCCTCCCGCCCCAGTGCCGGTCGACCAGAACCCGTCCGCCACGCCGACCCCCGTGTCCGGACCCGCGTCGGCTCGCCAGCGGGCCGCGGTCGCGCGGGCCTGTTCGAACGCGCTCGCGAGACCGAACGGACCGACCTTCTGGCCGAGGGGCGTGGTGTCGCCCTCCTTCAGGAGATGGGTGGCCCGGAACTCGAGCGGGTCGAGGCCCGCTTCCCGGGCCACGTGGTCGAGATGGGACTCGAGGACGAACACGCATTGCGGTGCGAACGGTGCACGGTGCGGACCGAAGGCCGGCTTGTTCGTCCGTACGGCGTACCCTTCGACCTCAAAGGCGGGGGTGCGGTACGGACCGAGCAGGAATCCGATCGAGAATCCGGTCGCGAAGTCTCGGCCCGGTAGGGAACTGCCGACGTCGAGAAGAAGGCGAACCCGGCGGCCCACGATCCGCCCTTTCGTGACCGCCGTCTCCATGCGGACCACCGCGGGAAGGGTCGTCCGTCCCCGGAGGAACTCTTCCCGGTACCCCTGGGCGAGCCGCACCGGGCGACCCGAGGCCTTGGACAGAAGGAGCGCGTACGGCTCGAGGAGGGCAGCGCCCTTGCCTCCGAAGCCACCGCCGACCCAAGTACCGTCGACCACGACCGACTCCTCGGGGAGGCCGAGGAGCGACGCCACGTCCTCGCGCGTGCCGAACGGGGTCTGGGTGCAGGTGCGGACGCGCCACACATCCCCCGTCACCTCCGCGAGGCAGGCGTGCGGCTCGAGCGCGACCTGATGGATGCTCGAGGTCCGGTAGGTTTCGGCGACGACCGTCTCCGCCGAGCGGAACACCCCGTCGATGTCCCCCTCGCGGGCTCGGACGTGCGCGGCGATGTGCGCCGAACCGTCGGCGTGCGACCCCGGCCACTCCGGAAAGATCTGCTCGAGGTCGGAAATCACGGGCAGCGGCTCGACGTCCACCCGCACCGCACGCGCGGCTTGGCGCGCGAGGTCCCGGGTCGGAGCGGCCACCGCCGCCACGGGCTGATTGCGGTAGACCACGAGGTCGGTGGGAAAGACGGGACGGTCGGGGTCGCCCTTCGACCCCGGGAGCAGCGTCGCGACGTCGGTGGCGCCGATCGCGACCACCCCCGCGAGGGCGCGAGCGGCCGAGAGGTCGACCGAGCGCAAACGACCGTGAGCGATCGGAGAGGGGACGAGCGCCGCCCACAGCATCCCGGGAACGTCGAGGTCCGCCCCGAACACGGCGGAACCGTCGAGCTTGGGCCGGGAATCGGACCGGGGGCCGGAGATCACGGACCCTCCTTCGGGAGGAGGGAGAGCGCCCGCGCGATGGAGAGGTACCCGGTGCACCGACAGAGGTTTCCGCCCAGGTCCGCGAGCAGCTCCTCGGCCGACGCCGCGTGACCTCGTTCCTTGAGAAGACCGACCAGGGCGACCACGAACCCCGGCGTACAGTACCCGCACTGGAGCGCTCCGGCTCGTTCGAACGCGTCCTGAACGGCACGGCCGTCCGGGTCGTCGGCCATCCCCTCGATCGTCGTGAGCCTCGACCCTTCCACCTCGTGGGTGAGGGTGAGGCATGAGAGGGTCGATACTCCGTCCACGAGCACGGTGCACGCCCCGCAATCCCCGCTGCGACACCCCTCCTTCGTCCCCTTGAGCCCGAAGCGCCAGCGCAGCGTGTCGAGGAGGCGCTCCGAGTCCGGAACGTTCTCGAGCGGACGGGACCGGCCGTTGACCGTGAGCGGGAGCGGGAGCGGTTCCGGCGTCATCGGCCTCCGACTCGGGACGTCACGACGCTCCGCACCGCGCGCTCGAGCAGGGTTCCGACCAGATGGCGTCGGTACTCCTCGGACGCACGTCGGTCCGTGACGATTGGAAGGTGGCGCGCCGTCCACTCCGCGGCGCTGCGAACTTCCGAATCCAAAGGGGCCGAGGAGAGGAGCATCGCCTCCGCCTCGGGAAGACGGAGCGCGCGGGGAGGGATCCCGCCGACTGCGAGTCGCCAGCGGTCGACGGACGGGGAGTACGCCGCCGCGACGGCGACCTGCGAGATGTCGTTCGCCGGGCGTACCCGCTGCCAGAGGTACGCGGACGGCCTCGGTTCGGGGAACCGGACGGAGCGGATCAGCTCCCCGGCCGCGAGCGCGGTGCGGTTCGACCCGACGATGAAGCGGTCGACGGAGAGCGACCTCGAGCCGCTCGGCCCCACCAGGTCGACCTCGGCGTCCAACGCGAGGAGGACGGGAATGAGGTCGGACGCCGGAGCGGCCCGGCCGAGGTTCCCGCCGAGCGTGGCACGGTGCCGCAATTGGACGCTCCCGACCGCGCGCGTCGCCTGGAGAAGTCCCGGATGGCGTTGCGCGAGTTGGGGGTCCTGTTCGAGGGCCCGCAGCGGGAGCGTGCTGCCGACCGTGAGGACCGGACCGTTCCAGTCCAGGGTGCGCCAGGGAAGATGACGAAGGGAGATGACGCGCCGAGTCGTCGTCTTCCCTCCGTCGAGGGCGAACAGGAGGTCCGTCCCTCCCGCGAGGACCGCGACCTCTCCCGGCGCCCCGGTCCGGATCTCCGCCAGCGCGGCGTCCACGCTCGAGGGAGCGAGCAGAGCGAACGGAGCCATCGCCCGGGCCGAGAACGAATCGGGAGCTAACGGTTTCGCGTCGCCGGCCGGACCGGTACGCCGTGTTTTTTATCCATTGAGCGGCTTCGGCAACCGGACCGCATGCCATTCGAACTCGCGTTGCGTTACAGCACTCCCCTCACGCCGATCGCCGATCTCGACGAAGTGCTGCGCGAGTTCCTGCGGCTGGTCGGCTATCTTCCCGAAGGCGAGGAGGGCCGCGGCTCGGAAGGGCCGGTCGCCCAGAGCCTGGCGTACCGGCTCGTCCGCGACTGTTTGCTGCGCGACCCGTCGCGGGCCTGGTACGTGGACGAACTGACGGCCGTGCTCAAGACGTCAAAGCCGACCGTCTACCGGCATGTCAACAAGCTCAAGGCGCTCGACCTGCTGGAGGAAGTGGGGGGGGCCGCCGACGGAAAGGGACGGAAAGGGTACCGGCTCCGCTACGGGAACCTGGCCCGCGCCTGGGACTTCACGGAAGCGAACGCGCAGAACGCCCTCCGACGCTATCGGGAGACGGTGAATCACTTGCAGACGCTCGTCGAGAAGAAAGCGCTCGAGACCCCGCCGAAAGTCGTCGCCGCACCTCGGGTCGCTTCCCGAGAACGGGGCGGGACCCGATGAGCGAAACATCGGGCGGACCGAAGCGACCGGCGCTCGCCCTCACGCTCGGTTCCAAGGTCAAGGTCCGGTCGGCCGGCACGGAGAACGAGGCGATCGTGTCGACCGGTACGTTCCGCGGGTTCGTATCGATCAGCGGCGACAACGCGCTCGCCATCGAGCTCGATGGGTCGGGCGGCGACGAGAAGGGACGGGTCCGCTTCGTCCCCACGCCGGCGATCCTCGCGATCGACATCATCGAGGCCGCCAAGGTCGATGAGGAAAAACGCAGCGAGCCGCCGCAATCGCCCGGGTACTTCCGCTAGGAGGCGACGCGGGCGGGAGACGGGCTTGCCGGGAGTTTCGCCGCGGTACCTGCTCCGCGATTTCGAACCCGGGTCGCTGGCTTCGAAGGCCAGCAGGATAGTCCAGACTACCCCACAAGCCCGCCGAACTTCCACGGAACGCCGGCTATTTGGACGTTCCGGATTCCGAGCGGACGGGCCTATCCGGTCGTACCGGCGGCGGCCTCCGGTCGGAACCGATCGAGAGTCGTCTGCGCGGTGGCCCCGGGGAACAGCGTCGCGATCGAGTCGGCGAGGAGCTGGATCCGTTGCCGGACGTACGGCGTGATCCCTTCCATCGCTCCGAGACGCTGGGCGAGCGGGAGGTACTTGCGTACCGACGCCTCGTAGACCGTGGACATGAGCTCCCCATCGCACCGGCTCCCGGCGCGTTCGGCGACGCACCGACCTGAGAGCGGAGGTCGACGGTAGGAGAACTCGCACGCCTTGCACCGGAACTTCTGCGTTCCGTAGCTCTTCAGGTTGCCCATCACGTCGGGCAGGAAGTGGGCGTTCAGGACGAGCGTGACCGCCTCCGCGAGGTCGACGGCCCGGATCTGGGCCGCGAGCACGATCGACCGCTCGACGAGCTCGGCCATCGGTCGGCCCTCGCGGTAGGCGGAGCGGGACGGCCCGCCCGCGATGCGCTGCGTGTCGTGCGTGAACCCGTAGCCGGAGAGCGAGCGCGCGCTCCCGAGGCGATGCCCGACCAGGTCGAGCAACGACTCGACCTCCTTCGGGTTGCGTCGGTCGACCGCCGCCTGGTAGAGCGCGAGGGGGTACCGGCACGACACGTCGACGTTGTGCGCCTCTTTGTCGACCTCGGTCGCCTCGAGTCTCGTCGTCAGAACGAGGGGCTTGTCCATCAGGGCCCCCCGGCTTTCGGGGAGGTACGACCGCGAGAAGTTGAGTAACGCATCGAGGAGGAGGGTCACCGAGTCCTCGTCCCCGTCGCAGTTCCGGCGCTTGGCGGCATGGAAGACCGGATGCGCGAAGCAGGCCTCGGCCTCCGTGAAGCCGATGATCCGGCCGGCGACCCCGCCCGACGTGTGGGGCGCGAGCGCGACCACGATGTGGCCGACCAGGTCCTCCGGCCCCTTCACCCGGTAGTAAGGTTCGACCTCGTAGAGCCGGAGGAGCTCGTCGTCGACGAACTGAGCGAGTCGAGCAAGGTACGTTCCACCGGAACGGGCGAGGATGAGGTCCTGGGGGGCGAGCTCGACCAGTTGCTCCGCGTCGGTGAGGGGGGCGCCCGACCAGTCGCGTGAGTAGCCCAACCGTTTCAGGGTCGCGATGTCGGTCCCGATCTCGGCCGGACGGAAGTGCGTGAGCGGAAGGTCGGTGAGGTCGAAACGGGCGGTACCGTCCTGGTAGACCGAGATCCCGTGGACGGCGCGCAGGATCCCCTTCTCGATCGCCTCCGGCACCTTTCCCGGCGAGGTGAGCCCTTTGACGCCCTTCACTACCGGGGGCTTGCCGAGATGCAGCCGTTCGAGTGCATCGCTCCAGAGACGGGCGATCGGCAGCGATTCCGAGATGGTCTTCCCGGTCGGCTCGGTGTGCGCTCCGCAGGTGCAACGAGTCCAGACGGTCGAGCGACCGCACGCGGGGCAGTGGCGGACCCCGAGGTCGACCTTCACGCCCTCGCGCATCGTGCGTCGTGCGGCCTCGGGCAGCGAACGGGTGGGACCTCCGGCGGTCCCGACCGGAAACAGGCCGTGGACGTTCGGTTGCATGCTCCGATGATACGCTTTCTCGGGGCGACCGACCCGGCCGCCCACGCGGGAAGGCCCCCGCGCCCGCACCGGGACCCCGGCGAGTCGGCTCACGTACGCGAGGGGGTCCTCCTCGACCGGGTCGAGGGGGTTGCGACGCGCGAGGAGCTCTCCTTCGGGTGCGAGGCCGAGACCGCCCACGAGTCCCGCGGAAGCGTCGGGCTCTCCGCGAAGGTCGTTTCCCTCGATCGGAGCGAACAGGAAACCGAGCCGAACGAGGGCTTCTCTCCACGACGGGTCGGCGGGGAGCTCGAGCGCCCCGTCGACCCAGCGCCCGCTCCGCTCGACGAACTCCCCGAGCGCCCGGATCTCCCCCGGCGTCAGGTCGTGCCAGAAGAGGAGCCATCGCGGATGGAGCGGCACCCGGTAGGACTGGGCCACGCGCACCGCGTCGTCGTACGAAACGACCGCCAGCCCCTCCGATTCCTCCGCGCCGGCGGCCCGCAGCTCCTCCACGTGCCAATCGAGCGAGTAGGCCCCGGGCACGAGGGGCCGGTTGTTCTCGAGGAACTCTCCGAACGAGACCAGGATCTCTCCGAGGTCGATCACACGACGGACCCTCGAGCGGAGCTCCTGCGCCCGGGCGAGGTCGTGGACCGCGGTGACCGTACCGTCGTCGAGCTCGACGATCGGGCCTTCGATGGTGTCGCACACGCCCATCGCGGTCGCCTTGCCCGGGTACTCGAGCTTCACCTGGGTGCCGATCGCGATGAAGTTCTGGAGCAGCACCATCGTGGCCGGGTTGACCGCGCACGAGGCGAGTCCGGTCGTGCGGGCCCGTCCGTAGACGAGCCGGAACCCTCCGGGATGGTTCGGGTGCGCAAGGACCGGCCGTCCACCGACCGAATCCTGGAGATATTTCGGAGTGCGGGCGTCCTCGTCGTCGGACTTGCTGTGGCCGACCTCGGAGAGGAACTCCCAGCCGTCGAGCCCCAGCTTCTCGACGATCTTCTGGAGCTTCGCCGCCTTCTGGCAGAGACCTTCCGCGATCACGAGGCAGGCCCCGCCGCGGATCCCGTTCGTGGGCACGCGCGTCAGGTTGCGGAACGCGCTGACTTCGGCGTCACCTTCGGTCGCCTCCCCCGAGATCGCCACCGGAACGTGGCGGACGACGAGGTCGATCTCCTCCGGCGTGGGAACGTACTGCAGATGTTGATGGTACTTGTACAGAGGTATCTCCTCCTTGTACCGACCGATCTCGTCCGCCTCCGGTCGGAAGGCGGCCAACCCGAGGTCCCGTCGGACGACGTCCGCGAGCAGGACGCTGAGCGCCTGCGCGGTCCCGCCCGCGGCCCGTATCGGCCCGGCGTAGTACAGCTCGATGTACGGCGCTTTGTCCCGTCCCTCGCGGATATGAACTTCGGCGAGCCCCTCGAGCGGAGCGACGAGGATCCCCTCGGTCAGGATGGCGAGGCCGACCCGGAGCGCGGCCTCGACCCGCGCGGCCGTGGAGTCGCCGCGCGACTCGTCCCGAGCGATGCGGCGGGCCATGGTAAGCGCGACCTCCTCGCGCGGTAGGGTCGCGGTGAGGGCGCGGATCTCCGCGGAGATCCCCTCGATCCCGAGGTGAGCGA
>JBEKEY010000012.1:0-41247 GCA_050013595.1 Thermoplasmata archaeon
GCGGAGACGCGCGTGGGCGATGACGTGACCGCGACGAGCGCGGGCGGAGACCGTGTCTCGAACCGAGACCTCCCCGGTTCATCGGCAGGCGGCTTAATCTAACGGAAGTGGTTTTCGCGCCGTGGCTTCCACCCGCCGTCTCGCTGCCATCATGTTCACCGACACGGTCGGCTACACCTCCTCCACGCAAGCCGACGAGGGTCGCACGCTCGACCTGCTCCGCCAGCAGGCAGAACTGGTCCGCCCGCTCGTGGCCGTTCACCAGGGTCGTGAGATCAAGTCAACAGGGGATGGGTTCCTGGTCGAGTTCGACAGCGCGCTGAAGGCGACCCAATGTGCGGTGAACATCCAGCGGATGATTCATGAGAGGAATGCGGAGAGGGGTCTTGCTCCGATTCGGATCCGAATCGGGATTCATCTGGGTGACGTCGTGCAGAGTGGCACGGACATCCTCGGCGACGCCGTGAACATCGCCGCTCGCATCGAACCGGTCGCCGAGCCCGGGGGCATTTGCGTATCCAGCGCGGTCCATGAGCAGGTCCGAAACAAGATACCCGACAAATTCGAGAAGCTGGCACCGAAGGCACTCAAGGGGCTGCAGCTGCCCATGGACCTCTACCGGGTCGTCTTGCCTTGGACCCTCGACGAGCAACCCTTGGCAGACAAGGGTTCCAGCCCACCCGAGAAGAGCCGAATCGCCGCCCTCCCGTTCGTGAGCATGAGCCCGGACCCGAACGACGAGTACTTCGCCGATGGGATGACGGAGGAGCTCATCGACCGGTTGGCCCAGGTGAAGGAATTGCAGGTCATCGCGAGGACCTCGGTGATGACCTACAAGAAAAAGGAGAAGAAAGCAACGGAAATCGCCAAGGAGCTCTTCGTCGGGTCCGTCGTTGAGGGGAGCGTCCGGAAGGCCGGGAACAAGGTCAGGGTCACTGCCCAGCTCATCGACGGAGCGACCGAGGCGCACCTCTGGTCCTCCCGTTTCGACGGGAACCTGGACGACATATTCGCCGTCCAGAGCGAGATAGCGGAGAAGGTGGCCGGAGAGCTGAAGATCCAGCTCCAGCAGTCAGAGAAGAGGACCCTCGAGAAGAAGCCCACGGAGAACATGGATGCCTACGGGGACTTCCTCCGCGGAAGGGAGTTGTTCCGGGATGCGTCAGAGCCGACGCTGAGGCAGGCGGTGAAGCTTTTCGAACGGGCCGTGGAGCTGGACCCATCGTTCGCCCGGGCCCAGGTGGGGGTGGCGGAGTGCCACCAGTTCCTTGCCACAGTCGGATTCGAGCCCTGGGACGTCATGCTACCCATCGTGAAGGCGTCGCTGAAGCGCGCGTTGGAGCTTGACCCGGATCTCGCCGAGGCCCATGGATCGCTCGCGTATTTGCGTTTCAACGAGGACGATCTCCCGGGCGCTGACGCAGAGGCGAAGACGGCAGTGGAACTCAATCCGAACCTACCGGAGATCTATAGAATCCTGTCCGAAGTGGCAGGTATCAAGGGGGAGCGGGATGAGATGGTGAAGCACCTCGAGACCGCCTACCAGCTCGACCCGATCTCGACGGTTTACATCGGGAGCCTCTGGACCGCGTACTTCTTCACCGGGAAGGAGCAGGAGGCACTGGAGCTCTGGAAGAAGACGGAGCACCTGAATCCCACCGGGACTTACCGGACCCGTGCGGACTACTACCTCTCCAAAGGGGACATAGCGAAGGCCCGGGAGCTCCACGCCAAGTACGAGAAGCTGCGGCCCACGGCACCCTGGGTCACGTACATGGGAGGCTTCATCGACGCGATGGCGGGGGAGAAGGAGAAGGCGTTCCAAGCGATACGGAAGATCGAGGAGGCGAAGATGGGACCGCTCGCCTACAACTACGTGGCCTACGTCTACCACGCCCTCGGGGACATGGACCGGTACTTCGAGAACATGAACAGGGCGATCGATGAGCACGTGCTGATCGCCATCGACGCGATGTATTCGCCTCTCCTGGCGAAGTCGAGGGAGGACCCCAGGTACAAGGGGATGGTGGAGAAGCTTCGAAGGCAGAACGGGCTTGTGAACTGAGGTCTTTTCAATCATAGCTGGGAAGTAGGGCGGGGTCCCGCTCCCGACCCCCCACGCCCTGACCAAGAGCGAGTGGATGAGCCGCGATCGCGCCGCTGCGACGCACCACACGCGCGCCGCCGTCGCGTCGCCCGACAACTACGGTATCCCGCTCCGCGGGAAACCTCGAGGGCGAAACGCTACTGAACCAAAAGGACCCTTTGAGTAAGGCCCCGGCAGATGCCCGTTTTGACCCCGAGCCGCGGGAGGGATTTGAACCCTCGGCCTGCTCCTTACCAAGGAGCCGCTCTGCCAGCTGAGCCACCGCGGCGTCAGTCCCGAGTCGACGCCTCGCCCTTATTCCGCTTTCCCATCGAGCGCCCTTTCGCGCCCTTCGCCCAGGGGAAGCCCTCGGAGGCGGCCTCCCAGCCCCGGCGCGACATCGGGGCGGGAGCCCGCTTCTCCAGGAAAGCCCGCATCCCCTCTTTCTGCCCCTCGGTCCCGAACAGCTGAGCCCAGAGGTCGAGCTCGTAACCGAGTCCCTGGTCGATCGACGGGTCGAGCGCTTCGAGGAGGGCGTACTTCGCCGCCGCGAGCGCGAGGGGCGGTTTCGTGGCCAGCTCTTCGGCGAGCTCGAGAGCGCTCGTCAGGAGGTCCGCGCGTGGAACGACGCGGTCCACGAGGCCCTGAGCGAACGCTTCGGACGCCGTCACCGATCGCCCGGTCATGATCCAACGGCGGGCGCGCGCGGCACCGACCCTTCGGGGAAGCCGTCGTGTACCGCCCCATCCGGGCATCACCCCGAGATTGATCTCGGGTTGACCGAACTGGGCATCCTCGCTTGCGATGATGAAGTCGCACGCGAGGCAGACCTCGCATCCTCCGCCTAACGCGACGCCGTGGACAGCCGCGATCACGGGGAGCGACAAGCGTTCGATCTGGCGGGTGACCCCTTGTCCCAGCCCGCCGTGGACTCGCGCCCCCGGCCGGTCGAGAGGAGCCATCTCGCGGATGTCGGCGCCCGCGGCGAACGCCTTCTCGGCGGCGCTGGCCAGGACGACCGTGCGAGCTTCGGGGTCCTCTTCGGCCTCCGTCAAGCGGACGGTCAGTGCCTCAAGGACCGCTCGCGAGAGGACGTTCACGGGTGGGTGGTCGAGCGTCAGGATCGCCGTTCCGCCCCGTCGCTCGTAGCGAACCAAGTCTCGGGCCGCCGCCTCCGTCATCGGCGGCGCCGACCCGCGCCGGCCTATTTATCCCGGTCGGCTTCGGGCGATTCGTGAAGAGTGTCGTCACCACCTGGTTCGGAACGTTCCTCCTCGACGGGGAGGAGGTCGTGAGGGCTGTTCCCGCACCGGTCGAATCGACCCCGCTCGCCGAGCGAGCCCATCGCCGGCGCGAAGGCAAGCTGACCACCGAGGAGGAACTGCTCCTGCGCGGCGCGGAGGGGTCCGGGTGGAGGACCCGCGATCGACGCCTCGCCGAGCACGGGCTGCGCTACGACCCCGACGCTCCCCTCGCTCTTCCCGCCTCGGTCACGGTTCCCGACCGGGCGATCCTTGGAGTCGCTCTGCTCGAGGAGGCGGGTCGCGCTCTGGAGGCCTCATGGGATCCCTCCATCCATGTGCAGGAAGCGGTCCGAGCGGCGTCCGACCTCGACCGGGTCCACAACCTCATTGGAGAGCGTCTCGGCAGCTGGGTCTCACGGGACTTTCCCGAGCTCGACCCCGGCGACCACGCGCGCGCGGCCCGCGCTGCTACGGGTGGAACTTCACGGCCCGAACTCGGACCCGCCGACCCCGGACTTCTCGACGCGAGGCGGCAACTGGGCGAACTCTACCGCGCGGTGACCGAGGCGCGCCGCGCCCTCCAGGAGGCCGTCGATGCTTCCTCGCCGCTGCGGACCCCGAACCTGACGGCGCTCTTGGGACCCGAACTCGCGGCGCGGATGGTCGCGCAGGCGGGAGGCCTTGACCGGTTCGCGCGCCTCCCCTCGAGCACGGTTCAGGTTCTCGGCGCGGAGCGGGCCTTCTTCGAACACTTGCGGGGCCACGCGCCCCCGCCGCGCCACGGGCTGCTCTTCCTTCACCCGGCCGTCCAATCCGCTCCCCGCGCGGAGCGAGGAAAGCTTGCCCGTGCTCTCGCGGGCAAGGTAGCTATTGCCGCGCGGCTCGACCACGCGGGGAAACCGGTCGACCCGAACCTCGGCGCCGCTTTCGAGGCGCGTAAGGTCGAAGTACGCGCGCGAAGAGCGCGACCGGGCCGACCCGCCGCGAACTCCGAGCCCGGTTCAGCCCTTCCACTTGACCGTGCAACCCGCGACCGGTAGCTCGGCGGGAGTCACCGGCGTTCCGGCCAGGGCCTGGTCCAGTGCCCGGGCGAGGTAGCGTTCGGTCGCGCGTTCCGGGTGCTGGTGGTCGTTATCGATACGGCCCTGGAAGAGCAGCTTTCGGTCCCGGTCGAAGAGCAGGGGGTGGGGTGTGACGAGCGCCCCGTAGGCGCGAGCGACCTCCTGGGCCTCATCCTGGAGGTACGGGAAGGGGTACTTCTTCTCCGCGGACCGCCGGACCATGGAGTCGAGACTGTCCTCGGGGTACGCGCGGGCGTCGTTCGAATTGATCATCACCATGCCGACCCCCTGGGATTGGTACTTTCGGCCGAGGTCGATCATGCGGCCCTCCCACGCCTGGACGTACGGGCAGTGGTTGCACCAGAAGACCACGAGCATCAGCCGCCGGTCGGCGAAGTCCCCGAGACGGTATGTCTTCCCGTCGACCCCATGCAAGGCGAAATCGGGTGCGGGATCCCCGGCGTGCAAGCGGAATTCCGCGAGTTCGGCCATGCGGCAACGAGCGGCGGCGTCTTCTTAGCTTTTCGAGTTCCCGTCCCGCCGGGAGGGTGGGTCCATTTCCGGTCCTGCGCGGGCGCCGCGAGCTTCCTCCAGCGGTCCGGGCCTCACGACCTGGGTCGACGTACGAGTCACGTGCTCGGAGAACGTTCGAACCGACGAGGTGATCCTACGGCGGGCGGTGCCCGCCGTTCGCGTGGCGGTCCTGACCGACCGCGCCGTCTCGTTCGGTGTGGGCGTGCCCGTGGACGCGCCGTACCTCCAGAAGGCCGCCAAGGCCGGGGTCCCGACGGTCCGCCGCACCACCGGGGGGACCGGTCTCCTGCACGCGCCGGGAGACCTCGCTTGGTCGGTCGTCCTTCCTCGCACCGACCCGCGCGTGGGGGACGACTACGTCCACGCGTACTCACGCCTCGGCGCCGGGGTCGTCCACTTCCTTTCCGAGCGAGGCGCCTCGGCGTCGTGGACCGACCCTCCCGGAAGCGACCCGGATTACTGCCTCCTCAGCGCCCGCGGGTCGGTGCTGTCCCTGAAGGAGAATGTCCTGGGAGGCGCGGCCCAACACCTCGCGGGGGGAGCCCTCCTTCACCACGGCATCCTCCCCCTCGAGCTGGACCGCGCCCTCCTCCGCAAGCTCTTCGCGCTCTCGCCGAAGGCCCTCGAGCGGTTGACGTCACTTCGCGAGCTCGGGATCGAAGGCACTCCCGATGCGCTCGCGTGGAAGCTCGCCGCGAGCCTTTCGGACACCCTGGCTCGGGGCTAGGGTCGGGCGCGCGGGCTCACTTCGGTCGGGCCGACCAGAGCGCTTCCGCGGCCGACTCGCCGTCCCGCCGGATGGCGGTCCAGCTCCCCATCGTCAAGCTCCGGTGGCGGACGACGGGCACGCCCCCGACATACACCGAGTCGATCGCCTCGTCCGACGCCGCGTAGGCGAGGTGGGAGACGATCGCCTCCGGCCGCGCGGGAAAGAGCGACGGGTGGTCGAGACGGAACAGGGAGAAATCGGCCTGCTTACCGACCTCGAGCGACCCGAGGTCGGCGATGCGTCCGAGCAGGCGAGCTCCGTCGACGGTGGCGAAGTCAAGGAGCTCTTGGGCCGAGAGCGCGGTCGCGTCCCAACGCTGGTTCTTCTGGACCAACCCGGCGATGTGCATCTCGCGCAGCATCGAAAGGGAGTTGTTGCTCGCGACCGAGTCCGTCCCGAGCCCGACCAATGCTCCTGCCGCGCGGAGTTCCACCACGGGCGCCACACCTCCGGACGCGAGCTTCAGGTTCGAGCTCGGACAATGCGCGATGCCGACTCCCTTGCCCGCCAGCAGACCGATCTCCTCGCCCGTCAACCAGACCGCATGCGCCGCGACCGAGCGGGGGCCGAGGAAGCCGATCTCGTCGAGCCACACGACGGGGCGTCGCCCGGTCTTGGTCTGGTGCTCGTTCACCTCTCGGCGGGTTTCCGAGAGATGGTAGTGGACGAGGGTCCCGGCCTTCTCGGCGACCTCCCGGGCGCGCAGCCAGGTCTCCTTTCCGCAGACGTAGACGCCCTGGGGCGCCACGAGGGGGGAGACCCGCGGGTGCCCTTTCCAGCGTTCGATGAACTGGCGAGCGTTGTCGACGGGGACCCCCGTCTGCGTGGTGAGCTCGGGGTCGAGGACCGCCCAGCCGAGAAACCCGCGGATACCGAGCGCCTCGACGGCCCGGGCGACCGCGTCCTCGAAGTAGTAGAGGTCGAGGAAGGAGGTCGTGCCGGAGAGGAGCATCTCCGCGATGCCGGCCCGGGCCCCCGCTTCCACGTCCGTCTCGGTCCGACGGGCGTCCACGGCGAAGAGGGTCTCGAGGAACCCGGCGAGCTCCCGGTCGTCGGCGATCCCTCGGAGGAGGCTCATCGCGACATGGGTATGGGTGTTGACGAAACCCGGAACGACCGCAAGATCCCGACCGTCGACGAGGGTCGCTCCTTCGCGGGACGCTCCCGGACCCACATGGGAGAATCGTCCCTCGTCCACGCGGAGGTCTCCGCGGAAGACGCGTCGCGAGGGGTCCTGCGAGACGAGCAACGCGTCGGTGATGACGAGCGGAGCCGCCGTTTCGGGGCGCGCCACGGTTTCGCCTACCGAGATTGGCGGATAAGTCTCTCGCCCTCGGAGGTGCGATTGACGTCCTGGGGCCGGATCTCCGGAAGGTCGGTAAGACCTTCCGCGCTCCGGCCTTCGTCCGTCGCGAGACCCGCGAAGATCCGACGAACCCACGGTCGAGTGAGCACGAAGGCGAGCGGGACCACGGCCAGCACGACGAGGATCACGTCGACCCACACGCCGGGCACCCACGCCGCGCTCGGCATCCCGAGGATCGTCGCCCCGGTGTTCGGGAACAGGACGATGATGCTCAAGAGCGCGATGAAGAGGGCGAGGTAGGCTACGCCGAGCATGCGGAGGTTCGAGGTGTTCGCGAGGGCGGCGATCTGGTTCGAGACGCGACCGATCTCGTTCGCCGCATCGGCGAGACGGTTCGACTCCGCGGCGTTCCGGAGCGCGACCAGGTCGCGAACGCCCTGGGAGAGGCCGTTCACGAACTCCTCGAGATGCGCCGCGTCGGTCCGAATCCCCGGAAGCCGGTCGGCGAGGCCCGGGAAGGAGGCCCCGAGCGGACCTCCCAACTCGGTCACGAGCACCGAGAGCCGGGCCACCTTCGGGTGGACCCGGGTGATGGCATGGTGCAGCGCGGAGAGCTCGGCTAGGCTCGGCGGTTCGAGCTTCGCCTGCACCTCGTCCAGCTGGTGGCCGACGAGCTCGAGATATTCGATGTACGAGGACGAGGCCACCTGCAAGAGGTCGAGGAGAGCCCGGGTTCCCGCATCGACGCCGGGGCCCTCCGACAGAAGGCTCGGGGGCACGGCAGGTTCGAGCGTGTGCACCCCATCCGCGTCGATGAAGATCCCGTGCCAGGTCGGGTGGCCCTCCTTGGACAGGACCGCGAGCGGAACGAACGTCGCGTCTCGCGAACGCAGGACCGGACGCTGGGGCGGCGAGTAGTCGATGTGATGGCCGAAGGCGGCGAAGGCCTCGGCAACGGTGGTGATCGTTCGGTCCGTCGTGGGCTCCGCCCCCCGACTAGATGTCGAGGTTCGTGACCTCGATCGCGTGGTCCTGGATGTACTGGCGGCGCGGCTCGACCTCTTCTCCCATCAGGATCTGGAAGAGCTCGTTCGCGCGGCCCGCGTCGTCGACCGTGACCTTAAGGAGCGTCCGCACGCCCGGACGCATGGTCGTGTCCGAGAGCTGCTCGGCGGTCATCTCCCCGAGACCCTTGTAGCGGTTCATCGTCACGCCCTTCATCCCACCCAGCTCGGCGAGCATCTTCTGCTGCTCGTCGTCCGAGTAGGCGTACTGGACGCGCGAGCCCTTCTGGATCCGGTAGAGGGGAGCCTGGGCGATGAAGACGTGACCCTCGGTGATGAGCTCGGGCATCTTTCGGTAGAAGAGCGTGAGCAGGAGCGTCCGGATGTGCGAGCCGTCCACGTCCGCATCCGTCATCAGGATGATCTTGTGGTAGCGGAGACGCGAGAGGTCCTGCTCGTCACCGATCCCGATGCCAATCGCGGTGATCAACGCCCGGATCGCCTCGTTCTGGAGCATCTTATCGAGGCGCGCCTTCTCCACGTTGAGGATCTTCCCCCGGAGCGGGAGGACGGCCTGGAACTCCCGGTCCCGGCCCTGCTTCGCCGTGCCGCCGGCGCTGTCCCCCTCCACGAGGAAGAGCTCGCATTCCGCCGGGTCGTGGGAATGGCAATCGGCCAGCTTTCCCGGTAGGCCACCGCCTTCGAGGAGGCCTTTGCGTCGGGTAAGCTCCCGTGCCTTGCGAGCGGCTTCCCGAGCCTGCGAGGCCTGGACGGCCTTCGAGATAAGGGCCTGGCCGTCCGAGGGATGCTCCTCGAGATAGTCGGCGAGCTTCTCGTTGACGGCGCTCTCAACCTGGCCCTTCACTTCGGAATTGCCGAGGCGAGCCTTCGTTTGGCCCTCAAATTGCGGCTCGAGGACCTTGACCGAGAGAACCCACGTCAGACCCTCCCGAACGTCCTCGCCGGTGAGGCCCTCCTTGTCGCCCTTGATCCACCCGCGTTTGCGCGCGTAATCGTTGATCGTCCGGGTGAGCGCCGAGCGAAGGCCCATTACGTGGGTTCCGCCGTCGACGGTGTTGATGTTGTTGACGAACGCGAGTCCCGTCTCGTTGTAGCCGTCGTTGTACTGGAGCGCGACCTCGATGTCCGTGGAGTCCCGCTTGGCGTGCAGCGACACGGGGGGCTTGAACAGAACGTTCGAGCCCTTGTTGAGGTCCTCCACGAACTCGACGATCCCGCCGGCGTGATGATAGTTCTCGGTGAAGCCGTCGCGCTCGTCCTTGAATCGGATCGTGACCCCCGGGTTGAGGAACGAGAGCTCCTTCAGACGGCGGGCCACCGTCTCCTTTTCGAAGGTCGTGGTCTCCAGGACCGTTCCGTCCGGCTTGAACCGGGCATCCGTGCCGGTCGTGTCCGACGGTCCAACGACCTTGAGGGGGGCGACGGGAGCACCCCGCTCGTACCGCTGGAGGTATTCGTGCCCGTCGCGGAAGACCCGTACCTCGAACCACTCGGAGAGGGCGTTCACGACGTGGACGCCGACCCCGTGGAGCCCCCCCGACACCTTGTAGGTGTTCCGGTCGAACTTGGAGCCCGCGTGCAGGACCGTCATGACGATCTCGAGGGTGGGCCGGTTGTACTTCGGGTGGACCTCGACCGGGATCCCTCGACCGTTGTCCCGGACCGAGCAAGAACCGTCGTCGTGCAGGGTCACTTCGATCTCGGTGCATGCCCCGGCCAGGACCTCGTCGATCGCGTTGTCGACGACCTCGTAGACCAGGTGGTGGAGCCCTCGAGCGTCGGTCGACCCGATGTACATTCCGGGGCGTCGACGGACCGCGGAAAGCCCCTCGAGGACTTGGATGGAACTGGCATCGTACACGGGGCCGTTCACGGACTGCTGTACCATCGTAAATCAGGGCGCAAAATGGCCCAAAATTAGCGAGCCGGGCATGCGTTATAACGCTTGGGTTTCGGAGGAAAAATGACCCTCGGGCGACCCTCCGGAATGAGAGCGTGGGGGAGCGCCCGGAACCGCCGGGAAATCGGACAGGGAGGTCCCAATTCCGGTGCGGATTGGACTAAGTTCTACGGCTCTTCGGGCCGGTTCCCAGAAGGTCCACGAGGCCGTCCACGAGGGACTCGCGCCAGCTTTCGAAATTATGGCTTCCGTTGAATTCGCGGTAGGTCAGGCGGTATCCTTTGAGCTGGAGGACGTCCCGCATGTGTCGGTTAGCGGCCAGGAGCGTCATCCCTCCGGGGATCACGTAGTTCCCTTCGATCAGACCCGCCTCCATGTAGATCCGCAAGGGAAGCAGCGGACGCTTCATCATCGATCGAATGAGGCTCCCCGGTTCTTCGTCCGGAGGCTGGTTGATCTGGAATGAGCCGGACTGCGAAAAGACGAGACGGAAGTGCTTCGGATGCTCGGCGGCCCAGTGGAGGGCGGCCAGACCACCGCAGCTGAATCCTACGAGCATGGTTCGGTCGGGGCGGACGTGAATCTGGTATGTCCGCCGGAGCCAGGGGAGAACTTCTTGGACCAGGAACTTCCCGAAGGCCGGCGAAGATTGACATAGGTCCCGACGGCGTTCCACCCGTGTCCTCCGTTGGTCGATGAACACCGAGAGGACCGGCGCGATGCGGCCTGACGCCACCAGGTTATCGAGGGTCCTCGGGACGGACATCGAGTGAGCGTAGGCGAACCCGTCGAAGAACACGGCGACGTGCAGGCCGGACTGACCCGGTTCTACGCCCGCCGGGACGTGAACCCAGATGCGGCGCTTCTCCTTCAGGCTACGGCTGGTAACAAGGTGCTCCTCGAGATGGCCGGCTTCGACGCCTGGACAGGGCATCAGCTGGCGGTGGCGCGGCGCTCGAGGAAGCTCCACGAGGGAGAAGGCCGTTCGGGAGCCTTTGATCGGGTCGTCCGGGAAGTCGGGGTCTTCGGGATAATGAAGGCGCCTCGGGTTGAGCGGGTCCGCCACCCTCCGCTTCTCCCATTGTTCCTCTTCCTTCGTGTTCCGAGCGGGCCGCCACGGCTCGTTCAGCGCGAATTGGTACATTTCCCGGAGGTCGTCGCGGACCGGGTAGGTCCGATACCAAACGTCCGTTCCCGGAAGTCGGGCGAGCTCGGTCAGGGAGGCAGTATCCCCACCTAACATCGCCCGGAACCCGACGTTCCGGAGCCCTCGGCCCCGCCAGAGAAACGTGACCCAGAACTCGCGACGCGCGCCGGACCGTTTCTCGATCAGGGGCGTACCCTTCCGTTCCATTTCGGCCCAGAATCGGGGCACAGCGTCCAAAGCCTTCCGACGCACGGCGGCGTCGAGCCTTCGGATCCGGGGACTCGAGATCCGGGAGGCCCCCGACTTCGGTCGTTTCGTAGCGCGCGGCATTCGACCGTGCGAAAGCACTAGCCTCCCCTTAACCTTCCCAACCCGAAGGGGCATCGGCGGCGGAGGACACGGGGCGACCGAAGCGGCGCCCAGTGAGACCGCTCGGAATCCCTCCCCTCGACAACGCCTAATATCCTGTCCTCCCCTTCGAGCGACTCCCATGCCCGACGACACCGCCGAGATACCCGCGGTTCCGCCTGCCAACGGGGGACCGACCAAGGCGACGGCCGAGACGGCGGCCGGAGCTTCGGAGGACTGGGCGACCCGCTACAAGTATCTCCTCGCCGACTTCGAGAACTTCCGCCGACGAGTCGAACGCGACCGTGAATCGATTTCTCGGCAGGCACGGGCGGGGATGCTGCGAGAGCTGCTCCCCATCATCGAGGCGTTCCGCGTCGCGCGGGATTCCCTCACGCACCTACCCCTCTCGGACCCTACCCGCAAGGGTCTCGGCCTGCTCGACCACGAGTGGACGACGTTCCTGAAACACGAGGGTGTCGAGCCGATCGCTACCGTGGGACAGCCGTTCCGAGCCGAGGAAGCCGAAGCGGTCGGGGAGGCTCCCGCGGATGCGACCCACCCGGACGGGTCGGTGGCGGAGGTCGTCCAGCAAGGGTACCGCTTCTTTGGTGGGCTGCTACGAACCGCTAAGGTCGTCGTGGCCCGTGCGAAGTCGGGGAGCCCCTCCGCGGTCAGCGCTGCCGCGCAGCCGCCCGCGGAGGAGTGAACGATGGAGAGGTCTTCGGAGATCCCGGGATTCTACAAGCGGACGATCGCCGAGCGCCGTGCCTTCATTCGAGAATGGGGAGGGCTCACGGAGGAGGAAGCGCGAGCGTTCGAGTTTCCGCCGGGCATCGACCCGGGGACGGTCGACCGAATGATCGAGAATGTGATCGGCGTCATGCCGCTCCCGCTCGGGGTCGCGACGAACTTCCGCATCAACGACAAGGACTACCTCATCCCGATGGCGATCGAGGAGCCCAGCGTGGTGGCCGCAGCCTCGAACGCAGCAAAGGTGGCGCGGGCGGCGGGAGGCTTCACCGCCCAGACGACCGCCCCCGTCATGATCGGGCAGGTCCAGATCCTCGATGTCCCCGACCCGGCGGCGGCGCGCCTTCGGATCCTGCACCACCGCGACGCGCTCCTCGAGGCGGCCAACGCGAAGGACCCGGTCCTCGTCAAGTTCGGCGGGGGTGCGAAGGACCTCGAGGTCCGCATTGTGCCCTCCGTGCGCGGTACGATGGTCATCGTACACCTGCTCGTCGACGCCCGGGATGCGGGCGGGATGAACGCCGTGAACACCATGTGCGAGGCTCTTGCCCCGGAGTTCGCGCGTCTTACCGGCGGCCGGGTCGTGCTTCGGATCATCTCGAACCTCGCGGTCCATCGGCTCGCGCGCGCCCACGCTGTGTTCCCAGCGCAACTCCTCAAGACCGACACCGCAAGTGGTGCCGAGGTGGTCGATGCCATCCTGGACGCGTACGCGTTCGCGCTGGCCGACCCGTTCCGATGTGCAACGCACAACAAGGGCATCATGAACGGGGTCTCCGCCGTCGTGATCGCTACGGGAAACGACTTCCGAGCGATCGAGAGCGGTGCTCATACCTACGCTGCGTGGAAGGTCGCGAGCGGCGGAAGCGTCATCGGTCCGCTCACCACCTACGAGAAGGACAAGGACGGGAACCTCGTGGGAACGATCGAGATCCCGGCACCGGTCGGACTCATCGGGGGGGCTACCGCGGTTCACCCGACCGCCAAAGCGAACGTCAAGGTGCTCGGGGTCAAGTCCGCTCGCGAGTTGGGGGAGGTCCTCGCCTCCGTCGGGCTCGCGCAGAACTTCGCCGCCCTTCGTGCCCTCGCCACCGAGGGAATTCAACGAGGCCACATGGAACTCCACGCCCGGAACCTCGCCGTGAGCGCCGGCGCACGAGCGGAGGAGGTCGACCGGGTCGTCGAACGTCTTGTGAAGGACCACCAGGTCCGCTTCGACCGAGCGAAAGCGATCATCGAGGAGCTCCGTAGCGGCGGATGAAGGTCGGAGTACTCGCGCTCCAGGGCGATGTCCCGGAGCACCTTGCCGCGTTGGCGGCCGTCATTCCGGGGGACGATATCGTTCCCGTTCGAGCCCCCGCGGAGCTCGCGAGCGTAGGAGCTCTCTTCCTGCCGGGGGGAGAATCCACCACGATCGCCCGCCTCCTCGTCCAGGCCGGGCTCTGGAACCCGCTGGCGGAACGACTCCGTACGGGCTTTCCCGTGCTCGCCACTTGCGCGGGGCTCATCCTACTCGCCCGGGAACTTTCCCCGAGCGCTACCGGGCTCGACCCTCCGACCCTCGGTGTGGTTGACGCCCAGGTCCGGCGGAACGACTACGGCACCCAGCGCGAGTCGTTCGAGGCCCCCGTCCGAGTCGAGGGATTGGCCGGGGGGCCCTTCCCTGGGGTCTTCATCCGGTCCCCGCGCATCCTCTCGCTGGGCCCCGACGCCACCGCGATCGCTTGGCGCGGCGACGAAGTGGTCGGGCTCCGTTCGGGCGCGATCTGGGGACTCACCTTCCACCCGGAGCTGTCGGGGGATCCGCGGGTCCACCGAATGTTCCTCGAGGCCGCCCACGCGACCCAATCGAGGTCTACCGCACGAAAAGGACGAACGCGACGAAAGTCAGGATGAACAGGGCCGTCCCAAGTACGACGAGCCACAGCTGAGCCCGCTTCGAGATTCCCTTCCAGCTCCCGAATACAATGGGGACTGGACCGATGAGAACGAAGCCTCCGGCGCCGCCCGCGGTCTTCGGAGGTGGGTTTGTCATTGGAGGCCTCGTCGGAGAGCCTTCGTCTTCGATCCCCACGAACGCTAGGGGAAGGAATAGGAACCCGACGATCAGTAGCCCGACCCCGAGGAGGAAGATGAGGGAGGACCCGGTAATGACCGGAATCACGACGATGAGGCTAACGCTCGCGGCACCTTCGGTGACGCTGAGCACGATCAGGATTACTCCGGCGGTGAGCGCCGCCACCGAGCCGAGCAGCCCGATCCTCATGAAGAGAAGAACCGTTGTCCCCGCTCTTTCGGGTTACGGCCTCAATGGTACGTATCGAACCGGTACGGTTCGAGTGGCAGTTCCCCGAGCGCCATGAGGAACTCGGGCGGGGTCAGGATCGGCCGGGGGTAGTTGCTGCTGTCGTCGAGCGCGATCCGCGGGCACGCGGTATTGACGTAGGCGTCGAACGCGCGCCCCTCGAGGTCCCGGCCGTCCAGACGGTCGAAGAGGAGGATCTCCGCATCCCGGCCCCGCGCCCGGGCCCTCTCCTGCAGGGCGAGCGCGGTCGGGCTCCGGTTCTGCCCGGCGAACGTGGAGACCAGGATCCCCCACCGACGCGCGTCTCGAACTCCGGCCACCACGAGTTGGCGCTTCCGAATGAGGGCCCCGCGGTCGATAGGTGGCTCCAGCTCGCCCTGGAGAGGGTCGAGCGCGTGCACGGGACGGTCGACGGCAAAGGCAAGTCCAATCGGATGGAACTGTCCTGTTCCGAGGAAGAGGAAGGCATCCACCTGGCTCGCGATGGCCTCCGCTCCCGTGTAGTTGCATCCGAGCGCCTGAGCCGGGTACGCAAGGCGGCGGTCTCCGCTGCCGACGCGGACTTCAAACCCGTGGCGTCCGAGAGCGGCCCGTAGTGGTTCCACGAGGTCGAGGTGTTGAATCGAAGCGACAAGGCCGAGTCGTTTGGGAAGCTTTGCCTCGGCGACGATCTTGGCGAGCCGCTCCACATCGCCACCGGGATCGCGCATTTCCACGAAGAAGGTGGGTCGTGTGAGCGGGACGTTCGGGATCGGGGCATGACCGAGGACCACCGAGAGGTCGGCCCGCGGCGCTTCGTCGTTGGAGGGAAAGTCGCAGGCCCCGAAGCAGGGGCGAGCCGCTAGGTCGACGGCGACGCCGGTGGCCTCGCGCAGCTGGGCCGCGAGGTCGTGCGCGTTACGCACCAGCCCCGCTGGAACCTGGAGGATCACCCTCTTCGGCTTCCCCTCGCGGATGGCGTCCACGAGTTCCGACCCTACCGTGGAAAACACTCGCGAGGTCGGCACGGGCGCGCGGGATTCGGCGCGATCTTCCACCATCGAACGAGGACGGGGGGACGGGACTAAACGTTTGGGGCGGGGCGTTTACAAGGGATCCGGGTCTTCGGGACCACAAGGACTTTTAGCCCCAATCGTACCCGGCTGTCAATGGTCGACCACCGGATTCCGGTCGGCAGCTCCGCGCGACCGCGGAACTCGCGGTCCACCCGGTGCCACTTGGCCCGGCTGACGGCCGTTCTCGTCGTGCTCGTCGTGGTGGTTTCCGCCTTCGCAGTAATCACCCTCTCGAGCGGGACTCCAGATGGCTCGAACCCGGCTGCGTCGACGGTCTCGACGTCCGCCCAGCACTCGACGGTTCCGGCCTCCAAGCCATCGGTCGAACGGATCACCCCGAGCTCTTCCGCCCTCGGGAGCGTTATTTCGACGATCGACCTGGTCGATAATCGAACCCTGCCGGGCACCACCCTTCCGGCCATTCAATCGGGGCCGAGCAACATCGTCTACGATAGTGCGAACGGGGACCTCTACGTCCGGGGGGGCAGCACTGCGGTCACGGTGGTGAGCGCCACGACTGATCGCATCGTGACGACGCTCGGTGTCGAGTACGGGGGAAATCCGTACAGCCTTGCCCCAACGATGGCGGTCGACACTCTCACGGGCAATGTCTACACCACGAATTACAACGCGGGAAACATCTCCATCATCAACGGCACAACGAACCTGGTCTCCGGAACCCTGGGCACCGGCCTTTCCCCTATCAGCGCCGTCTTCGACCCCGATAACGGGTACCTCTACGTCTCCGACTGGACTTTGGGCAAGGTAACGGTCTTCAACGGCGCTAACAACCAGATCCTGTACAACATCCCCGTTGGTGGCGAGCCTTCGGCCCTCCTGTATGACCACGCCTCGAGCGAAGTCTTCGTCGCGAACTTCAATTCGAACAACGTCTCGATTATCGATACAGGGACCCACGCCGTCGTGAAGAACATCCCGACGGGCACCACTTCGACCCATCCTCAAGTGCTCGCGCTTGACACCAAGGACAACTACGTGGACGTCGGGAGCGAGACCACCTATAACATCAGCGTCATTGACGCCACGACCGGGGTTCTCGTCGCGCACCCCTACGTCCCCTATGACTCCGACGGCCTGGCGTACTCTCCGACCCAGGACGAGCTCTTTGTCGAGAACGGGGGCGAGGGCAATGTTTCGGTGTTCAATCAGTCGGAGGACACACGAATTGTGGCCAACATTACCACGGGCACGGCTCCAGAAGGAATCGCTCTTGACCCCATCAATCACGAGGTCTACGTCCTGAATTCCGAAGTCCCGAACGTCACCGTCATCAACCCCGCGAACAACCACCGAATCGCGAACATTTGGCCGACCGATGGGCTCGATTACGCAGTCGCGGTCGACACCACGAGCGGGAATGTTTTTGTCGGGAGTTCGGGAACGTACTCGGGGTCGATTCGAGGATACCAGTCCAACGTCACTGTGATCGCGGGGTCCACGAACCTGCCCGTCGCATCCATCCCGCTCGATGTGTTCCCTGAGGGTCTGACGTACGATCCCGCGAACCAGGATATTGTCGCGGCCGATGTCGGCGGCCAAGATCTCTATCTCGTCAACGGCACTACCGGGCTGACCGAACGGACGGTGCCGACCGGGTACGCTTGGACCTCTGCCTACGACACTGCGACCGGCGACCTTTGGGTGCTGAACGAGGGGTCCGAGAACATTACCGTCCTCAACTCCGCGCTCCAAACGGTCACGAGCTTGACTCCCGGGCTATATCCACAATCGATCGCGTACGATTCGGCCAACGGTGACATGTACGTCTCCGACGAGGTCTCCGGTGACGTTTGGGTCTTCGACGGGGCGACCCATACGTTCCTGCAGACGATTCTCGTCAAGGCGAGCGCGCAGTTGGAGAGCGTGCTCTACGACCCGCACAACCAAGAAGTGTACGTCGCGGACTGGACGGGCCATAACCTCAGCATCATCAACGGTTCTTCGCAGAGAACGGTCGGTTGGGTCCCCACCGGCCTTGAAACGCAATCGCTCGCGTTCGACTCGGCCAACGATACGATCTGGGCCTCAAACTCGGGGAACTACACGGTGATCAGCGACAGGACGAACACGTCCGTCGCGAACGTCACCTACACCTACGCGTGGGGACTTCTGACCTACAACGCGGCGAACAACGTAATGTACGATGCTTCCAGTTTCGAGTCGATCGTCGCGGGAATCGGAGCGTCAAATTACTCCGCGCTTGGGTACCTTTACCTCGGGGAGACCTACTACACCTCCGGGATCACTTACGACCCTGCCAACCACGACATCTATGCGAGCACCGCGGACGGGTGCATGATATCGGTCATTGGCCCCGCGGTCTCCTATCCCGTTCAATTCGACGAATCGGGGCTGCCCCACGGGAAGCAATGGAACATTACGCTGAGCGGCTCGCTCGAATCGGCACTCGCGCCCGCATCGATCGGCTTTACGGAGCTACCGGGAAGCCACCCATACACGGTCGGTGCGGTTGCGGGCTACACTGCCAACGTGACCTCGGGAACGGTCACCGTGACTACCGAAGCCAAGACGGTGTACATCGGTTTCACCGCCCTTCTCTCCGCCTTCCCCGTTACCTTCATTGAATCCGGCCTCGCATCGATGACTCCCTGGAGCGTGACCTTCCACGGCGCACCGAACTCCTCTTCCCTGAACTCCATCGGATTCCTGGACGCGAACGGCACCTGGCCATTCACGGTCGCCACGGTGTCGGGCTACACCGCGAACGTGACCTCGGGGAACGTCACCGTGCACGGAGTCCCGGAGACCGTCCTGATCGGATTCACAGCCAACGCTTCGCTCTACCCCGTGAACTTCACCGAGTCGGGACTCTCCTCCCAGACCCCGTGGAGCGTCACCCTCGCGGGCACGCTCAAGAGCAGCTCGGCCAGCACGATCGGTTTCGCCGAACCGAACGGATCGTATTCGTTCACCGTGGGGACCGTTGTCGGCTATTCTGCAAGCCCCAATTCCGGGTCGGCCCACGTGACCGGTGGCCCCTTCAATCAAGTCATTAATTTCACAGCGGGAACCGTGGCGCTTTCGGTCAAGCTCACCGCGAACCCCTCGAGCATATCGCTCGGCAACTCGACGATCCTGACCGCCACAACTTCGGGGGGAACTCCGCCCTTTGCGTACGCCTATACCGACCTCCCGACCGGCTGCACGTCCCAGAACACTTCCTCCTTCACGTGCAAGCCGACCGTAACCGGGAGCTTCACTGTCAATGTGACGGTGACCGACACTCACGGGGGTTTGGCACGATCCTCGGCGAGCCTGAATGTGACGTCCGCCGGAAGTGGGGCGGGTACGAGCTCGGGTCCTTCTCTCACCACGACGGAATTGCTCCTCATCATCCTGGTGATCGTGGCGGCAGTACTCCTGATCCTGTTCGTGGTGTGGAGGCGACGGCACGCGCCTCCGCCCCCCGCAGCGGAGGCGGCTCCTCCCCCGACCCCTCCGCCGTCGTAGAAGTGGCGGCGCCATCGTGGGAGAGAGGGTCTCTCTTCGCTCTCCGGGTAGAACCCTCCCGCTACGTTTTCACGGGACGATTCACCAGGTACTCGCGTAGCCTCTCGACCGCCTTTCGGTTGTCGTCGAAGTGGAGACGAGCAAGGGCCGTCTCGGCGGAGACCCACTCAGCGGCTTCGTGCTCGTGGCTCAGACGAGGTTCGAACGAGGGGGGAACCTCGAGCGCGAAGGCGTGCAGTCGCCAGGTCTCCCCGTTATCGGCCCGGAACGGGACCTGCCAATCGAGATCGATGAGCCCGTCCGGCGGGGAAATGAAACCGGTCTCCTCCTCGATTTCTCGACAAACGGCGGAAGGAAGGTCCCGGTCGCTCGGCTCGACCTTCCCGCTCACGGGGACCCAAATCTGGCCCCGTGAGGGAGGCCGTCGAAAGAGAAGAAGCGCGAGCGGGGGCGACGCGAAGAGGTAGCCTTCGACGCACTCTTTCGCGACCGGACCCAAGGGGTCGCTCACTACCCCCCTCGGGAGAGGATCGCCAGGATCGCCTCCGCGGGGGCGCCCTTCGCCTGGAAGAGAGCCTCGATCGCCTCTTCGCGGGAAACGTTCGCCTGTTCCATGACGAGTCGGATGTCCTCCTCGGGGGGGCCACTCGGGGCGGCCGTGGCGGTCGCCGGAGGGGGCGAAGTGCTCGCGGGCAATGCGCCGGCCGTGCGCGGCCGGATCTCGGGGTTGCCGACCACCTGGTAGGTTCGGGTTCCCTGAATCGTCATGATCGTTACCTCCGGCGACCGGAAGACGTGGTCCTTCGTCTTCGTCCGTACGATGACCTCCTCGACGTCCGGAACATCTTCCGTCGACATGCCGAGGCGGCGCATCATCAACTGCATCTGTTTCGGATTGCGGGGTCCGCCCGGGATCATGGATCCTCCTCGACTACGAGTCGTCGTCCCCCGAAGCCACTCGGATCTTCGCCTCGAGGTCGGGGTCCTCGAAGGTCGCATCGTCCGCTTCCGGAGGGAGGCCTCGGCGCCGGCCCCGGCCGCGTGGGGTTTCGCTGACGCGCCGAGCTTGTGCGACCAGCTCGTCGAGCAGTCCGGCGACACCGGCCATCAAGTTCCAGCCCGTGTGGGAGGCGTAGAAGATCCGTCCCTGTTCGGTGAAGAGCCGTGCCTCGACCGTCAGGTCGTTCGTGCGGTGGGTGCCTTGCGGAGCGAAGTGAAGGGTGAGCAACGTGGGGCGGACGTACCGTGCGATCCGGTGAAGGCCCTTCGCCACGCCTCCGTCGATCTCGGAGAGGAGGCCGGGGTCGGCCGAGCCGCGAAGACCCGTGATCTCGACGTAGACATTCTCGATGCCCTCGCGGGTCGCGCCGGGTCGTGCCCGAGAGATCGCGAGGCTCAGGAGGTCGGCCTGGCCGACCACCCGCGTCGGTCGGCCGTCCTCGACGACGAAGACGCTCGACACCTTCTCCCGGGTCATCACCCGCGCCGCGTCGAGGGCGGGCGTGCCGAGGGGCACCGTGACCGCGGGAGAATGCATGACCGATCGAACCTCGACCTCGAGCCTCGTGCGGTTCGCGCGAGCGTCGCGCTTGCCGCCCTGGATCGGACGCCCGAGTACTTCACCCAGGTCGGCGATACCGACCGCGCCCACGATCCGACCCTTTCGGTCGACGACCGGGAGCGGATGTTCCTCGAGAAGGCGGAGTTGCGTGACCAGGTTCCGGCATTGTTCGTTCTCGCGGACGACTTCGCCGGTCGAGCGAGCGATCTCTTCGACCTTCGGCCCGTCCCCCGAACGAAGAATGGCGAGACCGGGCATCGCGCGCACGAGGTCGGTGCGACTGATGATGCCGAGAAGCTCGCCGCGTCGGCCCACGACCGGGGCTCCGCGCATGCCGGTCGCGAGAAGCTGCTCCGCGACCTCCGGGAACGGAGTGGTCGGAAGAATGAGCGGAGGAACGATGAGGAGGTGCTCCACTTTGGTGGAAAGCGACCAGCGGCCCCGTCGCGCGATCGATTCGATCGTGACCATTCCGATCAATCGGGTGTTCCGCAGCACCGGGATCTGGTGGTACCGGTGCGAACGCATCAGACCGAGCGCCGTCGAGATCAGTGCGTCGTGCGGAAGTGTCACCGGGCGGGTGGTCATGAGGTCGCCCGCGGTGGGCCAAGCGGTGGGCATAGGTGGGGGGCACCCTGAGGGGAGGCTTTGAAGCCTACGGGTCGACGAGCAGCGCTCTCAGAGAAGGTCGCGGGCCATCTGGTAGCCGTTCTCGCCGTCCGAGTAGTACGACCGCAACAGGTCGACCACGGAGAACTGATCGCGGGAATAGAATCGGATCGCGGTCGCGTTCGAGACCCGGACCTCGAGCGTCACGCGTCGGAAGCCCCGCGCGCGGCATCGGTCGAGGAACGTGCTCATGAGGAGCGTTCCGACCCCCTGCATGCGCTGGCGGCGCTCGACCGCGAACATCAGGATCCGCGCCTCCCCCTCAACCTGGTTCACGCCGAGCAGGAAGCCGACCGGAACGTCGGAGGCATCAGCGGTGACGAGGAATCCCTTCGGCCACTCGGTCGAGAGCGAGCTGTAGAGCGACGGGTCGTAGTGCTCGTGGAGCGCCTCCGCGACGATCGCTCCGACGAATGGGACGTCACTGTAGCGGAACTCCCGGAGCGTCACCGGAGGACGCGCGTCCGGTGGGAGGGCCGTCGAGGGGCCCATCGCCGAATCAGCGATACATCTCACCCGGCCCTTCCGGCTCCGCGTTCCGCATGCTGGCCATCGAATCCCGCGTCTGCTGGAGCGTCTTTCGCACCTCGGACTCGATCTGCCGCGCCTTGTCCCGCAGCGGCTTCGTGTCGAGAACGAGCAGCGGCACGAGCGGGTTGATCGTCTCGATCACCTTCGCCGCCGCTCGCGCGTCGGGATAGTCCTTGTGCGCCTGGGCGACGAGGCACAGGACCGGGGTCGTACGAGCGATCGCTCCGAGGAGCAGCCCCCCCGCGAGGCCGGTCACGACCCCGCTCGCCGCGTCGAACCGGTACTTTTCGAGCAGGGGCGCCGCCGCCCGGTTCGCCATCGCGACCACCCGGGCGTCACCGCGCGCCTCGCCTTCGATCGGTTGGCCCTCCACGGCTACGATGAGCTGGATCCCCTTCTCTTCCGCCCAGTCGAGGAGCGCGCGGCCGATCGCGTTCAGCATCGTAGGCGGGGGCTGAATGTCCGAGAGAACGACCAAGAGCTGGTCGCACGACCGGTCGACGCCGCAGACCAGCTTGCTCGCGTAGAATCGCACGGGGGCGCTCACGACCCCCTCCTCCATGATGACGGTCGGCGGGAACTCCTCGCTGATCATGTAAGCCACGAGCGTCATGTCGAGCGAATGAACGAGGTACGAGGCAGCGACCGAACCGACGAGGCCGTGTGTCGGAAATCCGACCACCATCATCGCGCCGCGTAGCGGTTCGTCGCGGGTGTCGACAATGCGGAGGTCCGATGCCGCCATCTGAACCGGTCCTGAGCGCGCCTCGAGGAAAAGCCACCCCCGCCGCGTTTATGGTGCTTTGGGCCGAAGAGCACTCGGTCCGTTTTCCTTTTAACCCGACCCCCCCATGTTATCGCCGCCCCGCATGAAGGTCCTGATTACGGGCGTGGACGGCTACTCCGGGTGGCCGCTCGCTCTCCATCTGCTATCGCGTGGCCACGAAGTGGTCGGCCTCGACAACTTCGTGACCCGACGCCGGGTGAACGAGGTCGGCTCCTGGTCGGCGACCCCGATCCCCTCTTTCCCGAACCGACAGAAGGCCGTGCGCGAACTCCTCGGAAAAGAGCTCGGCTTCCACCGAGGCGACCTCGGGGATTACGAGTTCGTCCACCGCGTTCTCGCCCAGGAGAAGCCGGAGGCGATCGTCCACCTCGCGGAGCAGCGGAGCGCACCGTACTCGATGATCGACGTTCACCACGCGGTCACGACCCAGGTCGAGAACCTCACCGGTACGCTCCACCTCCTTTACGGGATGCGCGACACCTGCCCCAACGCCCATCTCGTGAAGATGGGGACGATGGGAGAATACGGGACCCCGAACACCGACATTCCCGAGGGATTCTTCGAGATGGAGTTCCGGGGCCGCACGGACCGCGTCCCGTTCCCGCGCCAGGCGGGTTCGTGGTATCACTGGAGCAAGGTCTTCGACTCGGGCGACGTCATGTTCGCCTCCAAGATCTGGGGACAGGCAGCCACCGACGTGATGCAGGGCGTCATTTACGGGATACGGACGCCCGAGATCACCGACCGCCGGCTCTTGACCCGGTTCGACTTCGACGAGACCTGGGGCACGGCGCTCAACCGATTCATCGCCCAGGCCGTCCTGGGCCTTCCGATCACGCCGTACGGGAAGGGGGAGCAACGCCGAGGGTTCATCGCGCTCGAGGACTCGATGCAGTCGCTCCGCCTCGCCGTGGAGAACCCCGCCGGCCCCGGGGAGTATCGGGTCTTCAACCAGTTCGACGCGGCGTACTCCGTCAACGAGCTGGCCGAGATCACGGCCCGTGTCGCGAAGGAGTTCGGTCTGGCTCCCGTCATCGAGCACCCGCCCGACCCCCGGGTCGAGGCGGAGCAACACTACTACAACCCAATCCACGAACACCTCCCGGCGCTCGGCTACCGACGAACGCGGGAACTCGAGGACGTCGTGCGAGAGATCTTCCACGACCTCGTCCATTTCCGGCGTCGTCTCGAGGCGAAACGGAACGTCGTTCTGCCCACCGTGCAGTGGCGCTCGGTCGATAGCCGCCCGGCGATCCTCGCCCGCACCGCCCCTTCCGCGGCTCCTCCCTCGGCCGGATCGTCCGAACCGACCTCCGAGGGCCCCGCGGCCTAGGCACGCCATGGAGGCGGTCGTCACTCTCGCGGGGGAAGGGACCCGCATGCTCCCGTGGAGCCGGGGGCTCCGCAAGGAATTCCTGCCGCTCTACGACCGCGGCGGCGACGACCGTCCGGTCCTGAAGCCGGTCGCGCACCTCGTGGTCGAGCAGCTGGTCGCCGCGGGCGCGTTCCACCTCACGATCGTTCACCAGCCGCGGGATGCGGCCGTCGTGCGCAACTACTTCACCATCGACCCGAAATTCCTACCGCGCCACCGCGGGCCACGTGCTGCCGAGACCCGACGGTTCTACGACACACTGAGCCGGCTCCGGGTCAGCTTCGTCGTCCAGCCGCGGCCCGCCGGATTCGGTGATGCGGTGGCCCGCGCAAAGGATTCCGTCGGGAGCCAGCGGTTCTTTCTGCACGCGGGCGACGCGATCCTCCTCGAACCCCACCGGGGACGCCTCTTGCGGGCGATGGGAGCACTCCTCGAACGGGACGGTTTGGACGCGGTCCTCCTCGTCCGAAAGGTCGCTGACCCGCGTCGCTACGGCGTTGTCGAGGGTCGTGCGGGTCCCTCGGTGCACGGGATCCGTCGACTCGATGTCACCGCGATGGTCGAGAAGCCGGAGCGGCCGAAATCCCACTGGGCGGCGACCGCGGTCTACGCCTTCCATCCCTCGATCTTCGCCGCACTCGAGAAGGTCCGTACGGCTCGCCACCCGAAGGAGCTCGAGGTCACGGACGGGGTCCGGTCCCTCCTCGCGAACGGCGGGCGCGTGGCGAGCCTCGTCCTCACTCCGCGGAACGGTGAGTGGTGGTCCGTCGGTTCGCCCGAGGGATTTGGACGAGCGCTCGCGCGGACCCGCACGGTCGCCGCGCGTTCCCCGGCTCAACCGAACGATTAAAGCGCGTCCGAGCCTTCTGGGAGAGAGCTCATCACCCGTTCCGGGCACGAACGGCGAGAGGGTACTGTTTCAATGAAACGCCAGATGGTCGACATGCTCTCCGAGCTTGTCAAGATCCCGAGCGACCCGTTTTCGGACAAGCAGGAGGTGCTCGACTACGTCCAGTCGTTCACCGACCAGATCCACATGCGCAACACGCTGTTTGGCGACCCCCAGGCCCCGGCGTTGCTCGCCGAGTTCGGCCAGGGAGGTGTCGTGCTCTCCGGACACCTCGACACACCCCCGGTCGGGGACTACTGGAGCTTCTCCCAGAGCCAGCTCGCCTCCGGCCGGATGTACGGCCGCGGCGCCGCGGACATGAAGGGCACCGTGGTCGCGATGCTCGACGCGGCGCAGGACCTGGTCGCTCGCAAGATCCCGGTCGTCCTCGCCTTCACGACCGACGAGGAAACGTCCATGCAAGGGGCGATGGCCCTCGCGAAGACGCTGCCGCTACGTCGCGCGAAGGCGGTCGTCGTGGGGGAACCGACCGGCCTACGCGTGGCCTACGCTGAGAAGGGCGTCCTCGACCTCGCGATCGAGACGAGGGGCAAGGCCGCGCACGGCGCGATGCCTCATCTCGGCGAGAACGCCATCGGCAAGATGATGCGGATCCTCCGTGGCCTCGAATCGTTCAAGGGACGCATCGCGCACCCCGAGCTCGGAATGGTGACCCTGAACATCGGCACGTTTGTCGGCGGCACGCGCATCAACGTCGTTCCGAACAAGTGCACGTCCGAGGTCGATATTCGGTTCCCGCCTCCGTACACGCCCGACCAACTCTATCACGAGATCGAAGAGCACCTCCGGCGGATCAAGACCCCGTTCACGCTCCGCCGGATCCTCACGATGCCGGCCGTCCAGATCGACCCGAACTCGGAGCACGTGAAGGTCCTCCGCGACGTCGCCCAGGCCGAGACCACGGTGCTGGTCCATGCGTCGGAGGCGGTCCACTATACGCAGGTGAACCCACGCGTCGTCATCTTCGGCGCCGGCGAGGAGGAGCTCTCGCACCAAGCGAACGAGTACGTCAAGATCGAGTCGGTCGCTCGCGCCACGGAGGTTTACAAGAAGTACGCTCAGCGCCTCGCCTCGATGCGAACGCTCTCGTGAGCGTGCGGCGGCCACCGATTCCTGTGACCGGACCGTCAAGTAAGGGGAACGCTACGCTGTCGCCGTGAAGGTCGCTCAGCTCGCGACCCGCTACCCGCCCGCGCCGGGAGGCGTCGAGCAGCATGTCGCCGAGATCGCGCCCCGTCTCCATGCCCGCGGACATGCGGTCGACGTCTACACGAGCGAACTCTACCGCGAGTTCCCGGCGATGCAGCGATTCGGTCCCGAGGTCCCGCGCGAGGAGAGGACCTCCTTCGGAGCGGTCCACCGGCTGCCGGTCTGGTCGTTTCCTGGGGAGCTCCACTACACGTTCTTTCGCGGGCTCATCGGGGCGCTCGCGCGGGACCGACCCGAGGTCGTACACGCACACACCTACGGCACGAACCAGGTGGCGGCCGCGAACCACCACCATCGCCGGTTCGGCACCCCCTTCGTGCTTACCGCCCACTTCCATCCGATCTGGTCGATCGAGGGGGGCTGGTTCCGTCGTCGCCTCCGGAGCTTCTACGACCGCTCGATCGCGGGAGGTGTCGTGCAGGGAGCCTCCCGCATCATCGTCCAGACGCACGAGGAAGAGCGCTTGCTCCGCTCGCTCGGCCTCGCGCTTCCTCCGCTCGAGATCATTCCGCCCGGCTACCGCCCTCTTCCTCCTCCGGGCCCGGGAACTCCATCGTTCGCCGAGAAGTACCGTATTCCCGGGCCGTTTGTGCTCTTCGTGGGGAGACTCGCCTCGAACAAGGGCCTGCTCGACCTCGCCGAGGCGTTCGCGGTCGTCGCGAAGAGCGACCGCTCGGCCCAGCTCGTCGTGGTCGGCGAGGACGGAGGCCAGCGCGCTCCCCTCGAGGCGCGGGTGAAGGCCCTGGGCATCTCCGACCGGGTCCATCTGGTGGGTCACGTCGAGGGCGACGCCCTCCTCTCCGCCGCGTACCGGGAAGCGCGCCTCACGGTCCTGCCGAGCGAATACGAGGCGTTCGGACTCGTGCTTCTCGAGTCCCTGGCGGCCGGCACTCCGGTCGTCGCCTCCCGCGTCGGTGGGATTCCCGAGTTCGTGGAGGATGGCAAGGCGGGCCTCCTCGTTCCTCCGAAGTCGCCCCGCGAACTCGCCGCGGCCATATCGCAGGTCTGGTCGGACCGGGACCTCGCCCATCGACTGGGGGAGTACGGGCGGGATCACGTGGTCCCTCGCTACACCTGGGAAGGGCTCGTCGACCGACTGGACGGGCTGTACCGGGAGGTCACGCACCGGTGAAGGTGGCTCACGTGCTTCTCCGCTTCGACGCCCCCGGCGGGGTCGAAACGAATGTCCGGGAGGTCACCCGACGCCTCCGCGCCTCCGGAGAGGAGGTCGAGGTCTACGCGAGCGACCTCTACAACGAGTCGGGCTGGGAGCGGCGGTCGAACTACGCTCCGGTGGTGGACGGGGTCCCGGTACATCGATTTCCGGTCCGGAAGCGACTCGTTCCGGGGCTCACCATGCCGATGATGGTCGGCCTCATGGACGCACTGGCCGATAGCGGGGCCGACGTCCTTCACGCCCATTCGCACCGGTATGGCCACGTACTCGAAGCGGCCGCCGTCGCCGAGCGGCTCAGGATCCCGCTCGTGGTGTCGACGCACTACCATCCGGCCGATCGTCGAGAGACCGCCGTGAAGCGGGGCCTCCTACGCACCCAGGATGTGCTCTTCGGCATGACCGCGTACCGGATCGCACGGGCCCTGGTCGTGCAGACCGATCGCGAGGGAGCGTTGATCCGCGAGTTCGCCCCGGCGAGGAAACTGCGTACGATCGCTCCCGGCATCGACCTCGCGTCCTGGTCGACGCCCGAGGCCGACCGGACCGACGGTCTCGAGCTCCCGGAGGAGTACTTCCTCTTCGTGGGTCGCATCGCGTCCAACAAGGGCCTCCCGACCCTCCTCGAAGCGCTCGCGGGCCTCGATCCGAGAGACCGTCGGCCACTCGTCCTCATGGGTCGGGACTGGGGCGAGCGGGCTCATCTCGAAGCCGAGGCCCGTCGGCTCAACCTCGCCGGCTCCGTTCGCTTCCTCGGTCACGTGGAGGCGGCCTCCGCCTACCGCGGCGTGATCCGCCGTGCACGAGCCCTCGTTCTGCCCTCGGAGTGGGAGGCTTTCGGCCTCGTGCTCCTCGAGGCGATGGCCGCGGGAACTCCGATCGTCGCGAGCGCCGTGGGCGGGGTGCCGGAGGTGCTCGACTCCGGCCGGGTGGGTCGCCTCGTCCCGTACGGGGATGCGGCCGCCCTGGCCGGTGCGCTGCGCGCCGTACTGAACGACACGGCCGAGACACAACGTCTGAGGACCGCGGCCAGCGCGCGGGTGCGCGGGTTCGATTGGTCCGTGACGGTCGAGCGCCACCGTGCGCTCTATCGCGAGGTCGCCGGTCGCTGAGCTCGCCGCGATTCGAGGCGGAGGAGCTCGGCCCCGACATGGTCGAGGTCCGCGCTCCCGTCCGCGGCGCGGAGCCGTGCCACGGCACGGAAGAGACGGCCGACCAGGCCCGCGATCACGCCGCCACCTCGTCCGCGTACTCATGCAGGATCTTCAACCCGGCCCGGATGTTCTTTCTCGAGGCCGCGAACGAGAGTCGGAGGTGCGACGCACCGAGCGACCCGAACGCGTCGCCCGGCGTCGTGATCAGGCCCCGCGCGAGCAGCGCTCGCGCGATCTCCGTGCTCGTCTTCGACCAGTCGAGTCGCGGGAAGGCGTAGAAAGCCCCCTCCGGCGGTACGAGGGAGACGCCCGGGATCTTCCCGAGGAGCTTCGTCACGATCTCCCGACGGGCCCGGAACTCACGGACCATGCCCTTGAGCGTCGACGATCCGCTCGAAAGACCGGCGAGGACGGCGACCTGCGCCGGAGTCGACGGGCACGCAATGATGTGATAATGGATCTTGTTGAGCGCGACCGCGAACGGTCGGGGAGCGACGAGGAAGCCGAGTCGCCAACCGGTCATCGCGAAGGTCTTCGAGAACGAGTTCGCGATCACCACTCGGTCGCTGCGACCCCAGAAGGAGGTCGCCGGTACGTCGTAGACGATCTCCTCGTACACCTCGTCCGAAATGATCGTGAGGTCGTGCTTGTCGGCGAAGGCGACGATCCGGTCCACGACAACGCGCGGGAACACGGCGCCCGTGGGGTTGGACGGGCTGTTCACGACGATCGCTCGCGTCCGGGAGCTCACGAGCTGCTCGAGTTCGTCGAAGTTGGGGAGGAACTTCTGCGACGCGGGCAGGCTGTAGGGAACCGGCACAGCTCCGGCGAGCCGTGCGTGCGGGGCGTAGAGCACGAAACCGGGGTTCGGAATGAGAACCTCGGTGCCCGGGTCGTAGAACGCGAGGGCGGCGGTCATGAGGCCTTCCGAGCCGCCCGCGGTCACGATCACATTGTCCCGCCGAGTTCCCGGGTCCTGTTCGCGATACTGTTCCGCGATCTTATCGCGCAGTTCGGGAATGCCGGCCGAGGGACCGTAATGGTTCCTCCCGCCCCGCACCGCCGAGCAGAGTGCCTCGATGACCTCCGGCGCCGGGTTGAAGTCCGGCTCGCCGAGGCCGAGGTTGATCGAGTTCGGCGGGGCCGCCTCGAACATCTTTCGGATGCCCGAAATCTCGACCTCGCGCGTCCGCTGCGCAACCATCGCCCCGAGGACCGCGACCCTCCTTCATAGGGTTATCCCGTGCGCCGGTTCGTGACGCCGCTCGCGAGGCGTTCTGGGTCGCGAGGCACAAGGGCCTTCTACCCGAACGCCTCGGTGGCTCGGGAGGGGAGCGCAACGTCCGTCCGGGTCGTGGTCGGGGCGCAGTTCGGCGACGAGGCGAAGGGGAAGATCACCGACTACCTCGCTGCCGGCGCCCGCTACGTCGTTCGGACTGGGGGTGGACCGAACGCCGGCCACTCCATTCACCTTCCCGAGGGCTCCGTCGTCCTTCACCAGTTGGCGTGCGGGGTGCTGCGCCACGGCGTGGTGGGCGTGAGCGGGCCGGGGATGGTCATTCAACCGACCAAGCTCGAAGCGGAAATGCAGGACCTCGAGAAGCGCGGGCTCCTGCGCGGACAGGTCGTCCTCTCCGACCGGGCGCACGTCCTGTTGCCGATCCACGAGATCGAGGACGCCTGGGAGGACGACCTGCGCGCGAAGAAGAACCCCGGAGCGGGTCTCGGAACAACGCGCACGGGGATCGGCCCCGCGTACTCCGACCGGTCGGGCCGCTTCGGCATTCGGCTCGGGGACCTCGCCCACCCGATCCGTCTGCGCGAGACCCTCGAGCTCCTGTATGCGACGAAGACCCACCTCGCGAACCTTCCTTCGATCGACCACCTCGCCTCCGAGCTCGGCGAGGTCGGCGGGCGTCTTGCCCCGCTCATTCGACCCACCGAACCGATGCTCTGGGACGCCATCGCCCGACGCGAGACGATCCTTCTCGAAGGGGCGCAGAGCGCTCTTCTCGACATCGATTTCGGCACCTACCCGTTCGTCACGAGCTCCCACCCGACGAGCGCCGGGGCGCTCGTCGGAAGCGGCATCCCCCCGACCGAGGTGGACGAAGTGATCGGCGTCGCGAAGGCATACTCCACGCGGGTCGGCGCCGGACCGTTCCCGACCGAGGATACGGGGGAGCGCGGCGAGTACTTGCGTCGGGTCGGAGGAGAGCGCGGAGCGACCACGGGCCGAGCCCGACGTTGCGGCTGGCTCGACCTCGTCCTGCTCCGGTACGCGGCCCGCCTGAACGGCTTCACCTCGTTCGCGATCACCAAGGTCGACGTCCTCGGCGGATTGGACGAGATCCCGATCTGCACCCAGTATCTCATGCCGGACGGGACCACGGTCCGCGACGCGCTCCCCTCTCAGGCCGAGGAGCTCGCCCGGGCCACTCCCGTCTACGAGTACCTGCCCGGATGGCCCGCCTTCCACCAACGGCTCAAGGATCGGATCAAGAGCGAGGGAGCGATGGCCCTCCCTCTCACGCTCCGTCGTTATCTCGACCGGATCCTGGAGGAGACCCGCGTGCCGGTCCAGTACGTCGGTTATGGTGCCGAACGGGACGAGACGGTCGCGCTCCCTCCCCCCACCGAGCGCACGCGACGGCCGGCGTTGACCCCTTGGACCGGCTGAGCCGGGACTGTGGCGTTCGACCTGTTCCTCTACGTCGCCTTCGGGATCGGCCTCGTCGCGGGCCGGGTGGTCCACTGGCGAAGCCCCTGGGTCACCCGTGCCACGATCCTGACGGTGATCGTCCTGGTCGGGCTGCTGGGCGCATCGCTCAACGTCGTGGCGGTGGGGTCGCTGGCATTGATGGTCCCGGTCGCGCTCGGGTTCGCGTTCCTTGTCCTCGGATTGACCGCGGGCCTCTCCCTCGTGATCGCCCGATTCCGGCCGAAGAAACCCGCGCCGGCCGAGAGCGGGACGGGAAAGGAACGCTTCCCGCTGAGCTGGGTGCTCGTCGGGGCGGTCCTGGTCGGATTCGGTGTCGGACGGGCCGTCTCCGTTCCGACGGGCACGGGGATCACCTGGGCGCTGTATGCCCTGCTCGCGCTGGTCGCGTTCGACCTGCCCCTCCGATGGACGGGTGTCCGGGCGGTCTGGGTGCCTCTCACCGCCGCGATCGTCGGCGCGCTGGCCGCGGGCGCTCTCTTCGCTCTGGTTTCGGGCATCGCGCTCCCGGTGACGCTGGGGACCGCCCTCGGTTTCGGGTTCTACACCCTCACCGGCCCTCTCGTGCTCGCTCGAGCCGGCGCGCTCCTCGGCCTCCTCGCCTTCCTCACGAACTTCTTCCGTGAGAACCTCACCATGGTGCTCTCGCCGCTCGTCGGTCGACGGCTTCGGGGAGAAGGGCTCACGGCCCTCGGCGGCGCGACGTCGATGGACACGACCCTCTTCTTCGTCACGCGGTACGGTGACCGGGACGCGGGGAGCCTCGCCCTGGCGAGCGGCCTCGTCCTTACCGTGCTCGCGAGCCTCATCGTTCCGTTGGTCCTGGCCCTTCCCTTGTAGAATCCCTTAAACAGGGCCGCCCTTCGGCTCGGATGTTGGGCTCGTGGTCCAGTGGTTACGACGTCGCTCTCACACAGCGAAGACCGCCGGTTCGAATCCGGCCGAGCCCACTCCCTCTCCTGCTAGCCGCTTCCGTAGAAGAATCTTACGAGGAAGCGTCGCGATGGTCTCGCGGGGTGGGTGAGCTCAGAATCCCCGGAACACTTCGTAATCGATGTCGTCCTCGGAGACCCCGAGCTTTCCGTCGAGCGCGGACAGCATCTCTTCGACCATCTCGGGGAGTCCCGCGATGAAGTACATGGGATGCTCCAGGGGCTTCACGAGCTCGCGTATCCAGGCCGTGTCGATCCGCCCCACCCGACCGGTCCATGCGACCGACGACTCGCTCGGGCGCGTCACGGTGTAGTGGACCTCGAGGTGAGGGGAGGAGCGGGAGAGTTCGTCGAGCTCGCTGCGGAACACGAGCTCCTCGGGAACGCGGGCCGAGTAGAGCAGTCGGCGCGGCGCGGAAGCTCCCGTGTCCGCGGCGTATCGGAGCATGCCGCGAAACGGGGTGATGCCGATCCCTCCGGCCAGGAACACCGTCGGTCGGGAGGGGTCATAGAGGAATTGACCGAGGGGGCCGAACACCTCCGCGGTCTCGCCGGGTCGAAGTCGTGAGAGCGCCTGCTTGAACGGAGTGTCCGAGATCCTGCAGGTGACGGAGATCTGATCCGGTTCGGACGGGCTCGACGATAGGGAGAAGGTGCGAGCCGCTCCCCATGGGTCGTCGACCCCGGGGAGGGAGAGTCGAATGGCCTGGTTCGAGAGATACCGGAATCCGGTTCCTTTCGTCGAGAAGCGGAAGGTCATCGCGGTGGGTGATTCTCGTCGACTCTCGATAAGAGCCAGGACGAACCGCCCGGGTGGCGGTACCGCCGGATGAGGTCCACCGACGACGTGCACGCCGAATACCTCCTCCGGAAGCCTATAACGACCTAGCGGCGAGCAATCCGGTCACCGTGCTGCCGCCATCCGCCAGTCAGCCGGGCCGCTCGATGCGCCCATCGCCCCCCCTTCGGCGATCGGTTCGCTGTGCTAGCCCCACGAGTTCCGCGATGGCCGCGCGAGAAGCGGCTCGCCGGGTTCGCGGCCCGGGGTCGGGGCCGACTCCGTCTGCGCGTCGCCCGCTGGTTCTATACTCTCGAAACCACCGTCAATTCACTGACGGAAGCTCCGACCAGCCGCCTTTCCCGGCGAATCGGTCGGAACGACCTCGAGGATGGGAAGAGGATGATCGGCCATCGTTTCGCACGCCGAAGCGTGTCGTGGGGCGGAATTTGCTTCGTGGTCGCAATCCTGCTCGTCGGCGGTCTGGTCCCCAGCACCTCGCGAGCTTCGAACCTCGTTACGGCGTCCACACCGCCCTTGACGGTCTCCATCTCGATCAGCCCGCAAACCCCGACTCAGGGGAGTCAGTTCACCATCTCCGCCTCCACCTCGGGCGGTGTCCCGCCGTACACGTACGTCTGGAACGGCGCCCCCCAGGGATGCAATCCCCAGCCCACCGCGAACTTCCAGTGCAGTATCTCGGGGACCGGGGAGTACAGCATCGGCGTGACCGTAACCGACCACAACGGAACCCAGGCCTCCAGTTCCCAGAACTTCAATGTCGCGAGCAGCGGCGGGAACCAGGGGAACGGAAACGGGGGTTCGGGTAGCAACGGGTCGAACGGATTCAATCTCTCCTCGTTCGGACCTCTTCTCGTCTACGGGCTGATCGCGGGCCTCGTCGGTTTCGCGCTTCTCGTCGCCCTGACCGTGGGCGTGATTATGATCGCCGTCATTCTTTCCCGTCGCTTGCCCCGTCAGCCTCGCGGAAGACTCGTGTGCGGGTCGTGCCAGGCCCACGCGCCGGCGGGCTCCAAGTTCTGTCCGGCATGCGCCGCGCCGCTCGCGGCGACGAAGCAGGGGTAGCGTCGACCGACGCACGGGAGCCCATCCGCCGGCCTCGCTTCGGTGCTCGGCACGCGGTCCGAGCCGGTTCCAGTCGACACTCGTAAAGGGTTAGTGCGTTCCCTCTCGCGGGACGACCATGACCACCGGGACGCGGATCACGGCACTCGAGTGCCGAGCTTGCTGCAGCCAAACCGACGCGGGATTAGTGGCCACGACCTGTCCGACGTGCGGGCAGACGCTCTTCGCCGTCTACGACACAACACACCTGGACGGACGCACCTGGTGGAACGCCCTAGCGGGCCGTCCGGCCACCCTCTGGCGGTATCGGGAGCTTCTGCCGGTGCGCGAAGTTCGGAACATCGCCACCCTGGGCGAGGGATTTACTCCCATCCTGGACCTCGGCGAGGTCGCTTCCGCTCCTGGCATTCGGGTTTCCTTGAAGGACGACGGGACGATGCCCACCGGGTCGTTCAAGGCCCGCGGGATGGCGGTCGCGGTTTCTCGCGCGCGTGAGCTCGGACTTCACGAGCTCTACGTCCCGAGCGCGGGGAACGCCGGGATAGCCCTCGCCGCCTACTCCGCCCGCGCCGGGCTCAAGGCCCGGGTCTATCTTCCCGAGCGGACCCCGGCTCCGATGAAGCGTGCGGTCCGGTCGTACGGTGCGGAAGTGGTCGAGGTGCCGGGCACGATCCGTGAAGCGGGGGAGCTCGCACGATCCCGGGAAAAGACCCGCGGCTCGTTCGATATGTCGACCTTGCGCGAGCCTTACCGGGTCGAGGGAAAGAAAACGATGGGATTCGAGATCGTCGAGCAGGTCGGTCCCGAAGAGCTGCCCGACGCGATCCTCTATCCTACCGGGGGAGGCACGGGCCTCGTCGGCATGGCGAAGGCGTTCCGCGAGCTTCGGGCCCTCGGACTCCTCGAGCGGACACCGCGACTCTACGCCGTGCAACCGGAGGGATGCGCCCCGGTGGTCCGAGCGCTCGCGGAGGGGCACCCGAAGGTGACTCCCTGGGCCGACCCGAGGACGATCGCCCCCGGGCTACTCGTCCCCTCCCCGTTCTCTTCCGAGAGAATCCTCGAAGCCGTCCGTGAGAGTCGGGGCGGCGGCGTCACGGTCCCGGACCGGGAGATCGTCCAGGCAATGCGGGTCCTCGCGACCCAGCACGGGGTATCGGCGTCGCCCGAAGCCGCCGCCCCGTTCGCGGCGCTCCCGAAGCTTCTCGATCGCGGGGCGATCCGGGGCGGTGAGCGAGTGTTGCTCTACCTGACCGGAACGGGGCTCGCGTTCTCGATCGACGAGCTCGAGCGCGAGCTCGCCTCGTGAACCGGGCGCTGGATTGCGTCCGCCCTTCTACTTCCGCAGGAGCTTGAAGGCCACGTTGAAGTTCCCGAGGCCGGCCGCCGACTTCACCCAAAGGATGCAGAGCGATTCGAGCTCCCGTGACCCTTCGATCCCGCCGATGTCGAGGACGGACGGCCAGCCGAAATCGTGCAGGATCTTCTCGACCTTCTTCTTCGCCGCGGGGTCGTTCCCGCAGATGTACATGTCCGGCGGGCCGTTCGGGAGCACCGGTCGGAACATGAGCTGGTTTCCGACGATGTTGAACGCCTTCACCACGTGGGCACGGGGGATCGCCTTCTGGTTCTCCTCCCCCGCGGACGTGGTGTGGCCAATCGCTAGGCTCGGGACGCCCTGGGCCGAGAAGGCGAGCGGATTGGTCGTGTCGATCACGACCTTCCCGTCGAAGTGAGCGACGCCCGCGAGGCGGATCGCCTCGGAGGTCGCTACCCCCAACGTGGAGAGGACAAGGACCTCTCCGAAGGCGGCGGTGTCGGCGAAGGTACCGGTCGACCCCTTCCCGCCCGTTGCCTTCGCCCATTCCTCTGTCTTCGGGTTGTTGGCCGTCCGGCTGCCGAGCCGTACTTCGTGGCCCAGCGCTACGAACCCCGAGCCGAGTGCCTTCGCTACGTCGCCGCTTCCAAGAATGCCTACCTTCATATCGCGCCCTCGGGGGACCGAATCTCCGTCGGGGGATGAAGGCTCGGGTCGGTGGATGGAAGAGTCGCATCCAGGGTCCGGCGTCCGGTGAGGAACCGGAGCGTCTTCACCCGATGGCAGTCGCGGCAGACCGTCTGAAGATTCGAGTACTCGAGCGCCGCACCACCCGCCGCGATCTCGACGATGTGGTCCACGTCCAGCTGGCGTGCCCTTCGGCGGCCGTGGCAGATCTGGCAGGTGTAGCGGTCGCGGAGCATCACGTACGAACGTGCGGAGTCCCAGAAGTAATGCCCATGGAACTTCCACTGGCACCGGCGGGAGCAGTACGGGGTCCGGTGGCTCGAGAGCCCCGTTCCACACTCGACGCATCGGCCGGCGCGACGGGCCTCCGTGCGCCGATGGGCTCCGTCGGAGAACCAGGCCGCCGAGAGCGAGATGATCCGGCCGTTGGGCCCGACGACCACCGATGCGGAGGGATCCAGTTTCGGCATTCTCGTGTGAGCTGGCACGGCGATTCAAGAGGGTTCCGGTCCAAAGGAAGCGTTGCGAGATGTGGCCGAGAGAGGAAGGGCCCTACCTCGAGCCGTCGTTCCGGACGTACGGTTTATGCGCCCTCCTCTACCGAGAACCTATGCCGTTCCCGCTCGGGGAGTGGATCGACAGTCACCCCAATTGTCGCCACAACCTCGCGGAGAGCGGAATGCACGGCACGATCTCCCCGCCCGTGCCCTCGGCGGCCGAGATCCGTGGGGCCGATGAGAACGCATTGCGAGCCGAGCTGGCCCGCGCCCTGGGCGTAGACGTCCGCCGACTCTTCCTCACGACCGGGGCCAGCCAAGCGAACGCGCTCGCGATGCTCTTCATCGCCCGGCTTCGCAAGGGCGGGATCACCGCGACCTGTCGCTTCTGCCCGCCCGAATACCCTCCCCTCTTCGATACGGCACGATGGGCCGGCTTCCGCTTGACCACGGGAGCCGAGCAGGCTGAGTTCGCGGTGGTTTCCCAGCCCCGGAACCCCGAGGGCGACCTGTGGGATCGAAGCCGTCTTCTCGAGTGGGCCTCGGGGGCGCGCTCGGTCCTCGTGGACGAGACGTTTCGCGAGTTCGCCGGAGCACCCTCGGTGGTGGGATCGGGCCGTCCGGGCCTGTGGGCGAGCGGCTCGTTCACGAAGTTCTTCGGGGGCGACGACCTGCGCGTCGGCTTTCTCGTAGCCCCGGAGGAAGCCGCCTCCGATTTCGCCCGATTCCACGGGCTCGTGACGAATCGGTTGGCTCCGTACTCCGTCGCTGGTGCGACTCGGGCGTTCCGGGAGCGGGACCGCGCCCGGCGCAACGTGCTGAAGGTCCTGGGGGCCAACGTGACGGTCGCGCGGGCCGCGTTCCCCTACCTTCGCCCGCCCCGGGCGCCCGTGATGTTCGACCGACCCGATTCGGGGGAGAGCGGCGACGCTCTCGCCGGCCGAGCGCTGAAGGCTTCGGTGCTCGTTTGTTCCGGCTCCTTCTTCGGGGATCCGACGGGCGTTCGGCTCTGCCTCACCCGACGAAGCTTTCCGGCGGACCTCGCGGCGTATCTCGCCGTTCGGTCGCAACGTCCCGTGGCTCGCCCTCTACGAGAGGCGGGAACACCGCGGGTCAGCGGTCGTACCGGTCGACCCGCTCGACGGCTCCCTGGGGGAAACGGCCGAGCGAAAGCCGCGCCATCGTGACCCGGCGGACCGATTCGACTCGCCCGGGAGGGGCCCGGCCCGCGCGCTCCTTGAGGAAGGTCGCTGCGAATTGGACGGCCTGGTGGCGGTCCGATTCGTGGACGAGCAGGAACCCCCGGGCGAGCTCGGTGAGCACGGCGCGCTCCGGCACGACCTCGTGGATCGACTCGACTTCCTCGTCGAACGACCCACCGGCACCCTGCTCCGATGGTGGCATTCCGGCAGCACGACCCGGTTGCGCGGCATAAAAGGAAATGTTCCAGAGGTAGTCGGTAAGTCAACCCGGCACACCGTGAAGGATTTACACTCGTTCCGGCCTCCGCCCTCCCGAGACCCATGAGCGAGAGCACTCCATCCTTCGTTCCGTCCCCTGCCGTACCGAGTTCCGGGAAGCCAAAGCGCGGGGTCGTCCTGAAGACGCCGATCCCGGGCCCGAACGCGCAGAAGGTGATCGCCCGAGACACCCGCTACCTGATGACGAGCACCAAGACGTCACCCATCGTGGCGGCGTCCGGCGACGGAGTCTGGATCACGGACGTCGACGGGAACCGCCTCCTCGACTTCGCGTCGGGGGTAGCGGTCCAAGCGGTCGGATACTCGCACCCCGAGGTCGTCCGGGCCGTCCGCGAACAGGTCGGCAAGCTCACCCACTTCGCCGGGACGGACTTCTACTACGAGAACCAGACCCTGCTCGCCGAGAAACTCGGGCAGATCACGCCCGGGACGTACGAGAAGAAGGTCTTCTTCACCAACAGCGGGACGGAGAGCGCCGAAGGAGCGCTCAAGATGGCGCGCTGGAACCGACAGAAGCCGATCGTCATCGGCCTCATGGGTGCGTTCCACGGCCGCACGATGGGATCGCTCACGATGACCACCTCGAAGCCGGTGCAGCGTGCTCGCTTCGGGGCGTATGTCGGCGGCGGTCACCACATTCCCCCGCCGAACTGCTACCGATGCCCGTACAAGCTCGAGTACCCGAGCTGTGACCTCTATTGTGCAAAGATCCTGAAGGAGCTCTACTTCCAGACCTCCATCCCACCCGAGGATGTCGCCGCGTTCCTCGCGGAACCGGTCATGGGGGAGGGAGGCTACATCGTTCCGCCCAAGGGCTGGCACGCCGCCCTCAAGTCCATCCTGGACGAGCACAAGATCCTCCTGATCGACGACGAGGTCCAGGCCGGGATGGGCCGTACCGGCAAGTGGTTCGCGATCGAGCACCACGGGGTCACGCCGGACATCACGACGATGGCCAAGGCACTCGGTGGGGGCCTCCCCCTCGGTGCGATCGCGTTCCGCAAGGAGCTCGATTTCACGACCCCCGGGGCCCACTCGAACACCTTCGGAGGGAACCTCGCGGCCGTAGCCGCAGCGATGGCCACGATCAACGTGATCGAGAAGGAGCACCTGCTCGACAACGCGCGCGACCAGGGAAACTACCTGCTCGGCCGGCTGCGCGACCTTCAGACGAAGTTCGAGGAGATCGGCGACGTTCGGGGCCTCGGGCTCATGACGGCGACCGAGTTCGTGAAGGACCGCAAGACGAAGGAGCCCGCGGTCGAGTTCCGGGACAAGGTCCTGGTCGAGGCCTACCAGCACGGACTCATCCTCTTGCCCTGCGGCAAGTCTGCGATCCGCTACATTCCGCCGCTCATCGTCCGCCGTGAGGAGATCGACGAAGCGATCGAGATCCTCGAGGCCGCGCTGAGGACGGCTCGTACAGCGGCATGAGGTTCGGCAAACTCTCGGGTCCGGGGACGGTCGTCCTCGAGGAACGCCCCGAGCCTACGCCGGGCCGTGGCGAGGTCACGGTCACCCTCGCCGCGTGCGGCGTCTGCGGGACCGACCTTGAAAAGCTGCGGGGGAACTACCGGACCGCCGGAGTGATCGGCCACGAGCCGGTGGGGCGGGTAGCGAAGATCGGCGAAGGGGTTGAGGACCTCGCGGTCGGCGACCGGGCCTTCGTCCACCACCACGTTCCGTGCTACGCGTGCGAGGTCTGCGCCCGGGGCGATTACACGTTCTGCCCGACGTACTCGAAGACGAACCTCGACCCCGGAGGGTTCGCGGACACGTTCCGGGTGCCGCGGGAGAACGTCGAACGGAAGGCGGTCCTGAAGCTCGACCCGAAGGTGGATTGGGACACGGGCGCCCTCCTCGAGCCGGCTGGTTGCGCCCTCACCGCGATACGACGTATCGGGATACCCGAACGGGCCTCGGTGCTCATCCTGGGTCTCGGCCCGGTCGGGATCCTCTACGCTCGTCTCGTTCGCGCGCTCGGAGCTTCGTGGGTCGGCGGGACCGAGATCGCGCCGCTGCGAAGGAAGGCGGCCGAGCGAGGCGGGATCAACGTGACCCTTGACCCGCGGGAACCGGCGAGCGTCCGTGCGGCGGTCGACACGGCCACCCAGGGGCGCGGCGTCGACCTCGCGGTGGTCGCGACCGGCCATCCCTCGGTCGTGAGGTCCGCGACCGAGCTCGTCCGCCGCGGCGGTACGGTGAACCTGTTCGGACTCCCCGAAGCGGGCAGCCGCCTCGACGCCGACCTCCAGGACCTCTACCTGAGAGGGATCCGTGTCGTCCCGTCGTACGCCACCACCGAGACCGACATCGCGGACGTTCAGCGGCTCGTGGTGGAGGGGAAGCTCTCGATCGCCGACCTCGTGACGCATCGCGTTCCCCTCGGAGAGATCGCCGAGGCGTTCCGCCTCGCCGGACGCCCCGACGTGGCCGTCAAGGTGACCGTCACCGGCGCGGCGTCGACCTAGGACCGGGACCCGGTCGTCAGGCTTCGACGCCCTCGCCGAGGACCTGGCCGGCGACGCGGTGTCCCGAGCGGACCCGGACCCGGGGTCCGAGGATGCTGCTGCTCACCGTCGCATCCTTCTCGACCACCACACCGTCCATGAGGATCGAGTTCTCCACGTGCGCCCCGGCCTCCACGACCGAGTCCGGTCCGAGGGTGACGTACGGTCCGAACGAAGCTCCGCTCGCCCGGGCTCCCGTCATCAGGGCCACCGGTCCCTTACCGAACGCGCCGTTCGGAAGCGCTCCCTTGCCGCCCCGGCCGTCGTCAAAGAGGAGCTTCTGGGAGCGGAGCAATCGCTCCGGGGTCCCGGCGTCGTCGAAGTAGCCCGCGATCCGGAACCCGTAGACGCCTCGGGAGAGCAAGCCCGGCACGATCTCCCGCTCGAAGCTCACCTCGCGGCCGGCAGGGATCACGTCGAGCACCGCGCTGCTCCAGATCGCGAGCCCCGCGTTGATCCAATGGGAGGGGGCGTCGGCCGGCTCGGGCTTTTCGACAAAGGCGTGGATCCGGTCGCCGCTGTCGAGCGCTGCGACCCCGTACGGGCGCGTGTCCTCGACCTCGGCGAGGCCCATCGTGCCGATGCCGCCGTGGGCACGATGTTGTTTCGCCATCTCGTTCAGGTCGGCCCGCACTATGACGTCCGAGTTGACGAAGTAGAACGGGTCGCTCATCGCGTCCCCGGCGTTCTTCATCCCCCCGCCGGTCCCGAGCGGGACCGCCTCGGGTACCGTACGGACGGCGAACCCCGGAGGATGGGCTCGTACAAAGGCATCGATCACATCGGACTTGTAGCCGGTCGCGAAGACGACCTCCTCGAGGTCGGTCGGCAGGAGGTCGAGGAC
>JBEKEY010000013.1:0-40303 GCA_050013595.1 Thermoplasmata archaeon
CCGATTCGGCCGCCACCAGCCAGGAGCTCAACTGCCCGAAGTGTAACGCCGTGGTATATGTCGGGGAGCAGACCTGCTGGAAGTGCGGTGCTGCGCTTCCCGCGACCGGCGCCGATTCGACCAAGGCCGGTTGACGACCCGACGGCCGGGTGTGATGCGACGTCGAATGGGCGTGATCTCTCAGGGAGGGTCCCACGAGGGACCGTTGATCGTTCCGTCCGGTCTCAGGTTCGGCTGAAGAAGAAGGACGCGGTCTGACCGGTCGTGTAATCGACCGCCGTGAACGTGTAGATCGCTGCACCGGCGGCCTTGCCCGGTGTGTAGGCGCACGTGAACGCGCCCGTCCCGGAAACCGTGATGGTGGCGCCCGAGAGGGTACCTACGCTGCACGTCAAGGGAGGGGTTCCCCCCGCGACGAGAAGCGTCCCGTTGAGGGTGATGGTGACGAGAGAACCCGCTTGGAAGTTCAACCCAGCGATGGAAAGGGCGGACGACGTTCCGTGGGCGAGCGTTCCTGGAGTGACGGTGAGCGTCCAAGCGCTCACGGTGGACGACACCGTTGCCACCTGGCCCGCCGACGCGTCGGTCGCGACCGCTGTGCTCGTCCCCGCCGTGACGCCGGAGGTGAAGGTAGGGATGACGAACTGGCAGACGAAAGCGCCGGCCGCGGTGGTGGTGATCGTCGTTCCTGCGAACGTGCAGGTCGCATTGGTGCTCCCGCTCGGAGTGATCGCGACGCCATCGAAGGTGAGCGTGACGCTCGTGGAGGCTGCGAAGCCCGCCCCTCGGGCGGTCGCGGTGGATCCCATGAGACCGCTCGCCGGGCCCACGATCAGGGTCCACGCGGTAACGGTCGTCGACGACGACGCGGTCTGCGCCGGGTAGGTCGTATCGCTGGCGATCGATGTCGCCGCACCCGGGGTTACCCCGTTCGGGATGACGAAGCGGCAGGCGAAGGCGCCCGCGGCCGTGGTGGTGATCGTCGAACCCGCGAAGGTGCAGGTGGCGTTCGTGGAACCGCTCGGGGTAATGGTGATTCCATCGAACGTGAGCGTCACGTGCGAAGTCCCTCCGAAGCCGGCCCCGCGCGCCGTCGCGGTGGAACCCAAGAGACCGGGCGTCGGGCCGACGGTCAAGGTCCATGCGGTCACGGTGAACGCGGCGGAATCATTCTGCCCCGACTGGGCGTCCGTGGCCAGAACCGGTGCGCTCCCCGTAGCCCCGTTGGGAACAGCGATGGTACAGACGAATCCGCCGCCGGCGGCGGGGGTGATGGCCGGCCCGGACAACGTGCCGGGGCCGCAAGTGGAGGGAGTGACTGCGATGCCGTCCATCGTAAGGGTGACGGTCGAACCCGCCGCCGTCGAAAACGCGAAACCGGTGACGGTGACAGAGCCTCCGACGAGCCCAGTCGTCGGGGACGCGGTAAGCAACGCCGGCGTGAAGGACGTTGAGCCCGTGACGGTGCCCACGCCCGCGACGATCGCCGTGGCTGTTACGGTGAAGGTAGTCGTGGAGCTCGGGTTGGGGATCGACCATGTCGATTGGCTAACGACGGTAACACTCGAAGGTCCGCTGATCGTCACGCCCGAGGGACCGGCGCCCGTGAAGGTGTAGCCGGAGGGACTGCTCGTGCCGGCGAACGACACGGTAAGCCCCGCATTGGACGCGGATCCGGTGTAGGTCACCACCGCCTGCACGGATTCCGTGGTCCCGGTGTTGGGCGGCGAGGGGACCAGAACGACCCCGACGGAGAGAGGCCCGTTCGAGCTCCCCGTGGAAGAGATCGTGATGACGATAGCCCCAGTGGCTGTTTGGCCGTAGGCGTTCGAGGCGTTGACGAACCCGTAGAACGTCCCGTTATGGGTGGTGTTCCCCGCCTTAACGACAAACCCCCACACGCCCTGGCCATTCTGGGTCATCTTGACCACAGACGAGCCGGCGGCTCCCGGCACCGAGCCCAGGTTGAGGTAGACCGAGTTCGACGTGTAGGTGCCGGCCAGGGTGGCATTCACGGTGAAGCCCTGGCCGATCGTCGGGTTGGCGGGCGAAATCCAGGTGGAAACGACGGTCGGGGGGACCGCCACAGCGCTTCCGGGAAGAATGATGCTGAAGACGAGCTGAGAGGCCGAAACGATGTAGACCGTGATGTTGCCGAGGGCGCTCGGCTGTTGGGTGGTCGCGAACGTCAGCGACCACACCTGACCCAGGTTCCACGTCGTCGCTCCCCCGAGGCCGGAGGACACGCTGTACGGGTTGAGGGGCGTGGTGAACTCGGGCGCATTCGGTTGGGTCGCGGACTTGAGATAGATCAGAGAGATCCCGGGGATGGACGGTCCGGCGAGGTGGACGATCTGGATCGTGGAGATGTTGAGCCCGCTGCTCGTGTAGATCAGGGACGCTTGAAACTGATTGTTGTTCTGGGGAGGAGGGGACGGGAATGCCGTGACGAAGGCGAAAATGGAGGCGAAGAGGGTGACGGTGAGCGCGAGGAGAAGGATGGTTGCGACGACGTCCGATACACCTCGGCGACCCGCCCGGTAACGCCGGCGACTCCCCCATCGTGATCTCGCCGGACACCGGGGGGAAGCCCCGGCGTGAGCTCGAAGTCTCGACACACTCATGCGCACCGGTATAGAGGCCGAGGGCCGGTATTTAGACGTTCCTCCGCCGACTCCGTCTCCCGAAGAAAAACAGTAGGGCACGGTGGCGGCTTCGCCGCCACCGTGCGCCGCGTGAAAGGGTAGGTCTGGTCGCGCCTGACGAGCTTCGTTCCTACGGGAGCGAAAGCGAGGTGGTGCCGGTGAACCCCGCGTTACCAATCGCCACGAAGGTGAGACCCGTTCCGCTGACTGCGGTGGTTCCCATGTCGAGTACAATCGTGTAGATGGTGGTCAAAGATGTAGACCCCGAGCATGCACCGCTGTTGCACTCCGGCGACGGACCGTAGGCGTTCGACGCGAATGTGGTGGACATCGCCATCGTCGCGCCCGTGACTTGGATTGCCACGACGTTTTGTGCGATGTTCACAATCGCGAACCCTCCAGCCGCACCCGCGCCCCCGTAAATCGATCCGGAAGATGTCTTCACTTCGAAGAGCGCGCTCGAGAACGAGATCGTCGAGGACTCAACGGTCAGAGTGTAGATCAGGTCGCCCGCCTTGCAGCCGCCGAGCGTCGCCGCCACGGGCGGGATGGTCTGTGCGCTACCTGCGGCACAGGTGCTGAGGATAGGGTTTCCCGCACTGAAGGCAGACCCAATCGGCTTCGATCCAACACCGCCACCCGTGAGGCCCGAGATCAGTACGTACAGCACGGCGGCCAACACGACCGTAATCGCGACCAGCAAGATCGTCGCGATGATCGGCGACACTCCGCGCTTCCGCGCCTTTCTCCAGCTTCGTTCGTTCTTTCCAAAGACGTTCATTCGCTTTCGTTCCTCCGATTTGGGTCGTTTGACCCGTGGGTTTCGGTATGGCCGGCATCTGCTATTTGAATGTACGGCCCAGTGGAAACGACATATGCCGACTTATGAATCGGCACATGACGTAATACACACTAATGCGCATAATGACACATTGACGCACGTCAGAGAGAGACACTGCTGGACGAGTCGCAACCCTTCTGCGACCGGTAGGGTGATGCCCGGGATCCCCTCCCGGGAGGCCGCTGAACTTCCGTTCGGAGGGTCGCGAAACCCGTGATGAGCTTCTTGGGGCATGTTATACAGAGCCGACCGAGCCCGGAGGGTCGGTTCGACTGCTTTCCTTGTGTGTTCGACACGTCAAGAAACCCCACTTCCGCCAACTCCGCAAGGCTCTCTTCGGCCGGACGTGCTTGCGTTTAAGTACTGGGAGTTTCAATCCTTGTGCTCGACTGTGTTCGACAACGCTTCCAAACGAGCATCCGGGGCCTCTCCGGATCCGGCGGCCCGTGTGGAAGAGCCCGAGGATGCGCGCATCGCCCTACGGTGCAACCGCAAGGAGCTCCAGTTGGTCGACTCGTTCGTGGCAAACGGCGAGTTCGCGACCCGTTCCGAGCTCATGCGGGCGGCGCTGCACGCGTTCCTCCGCTCCCGAGCGATGTCGGCCGCGCCGACACCCACGATCGACGCCGAGGGCTTCATCGAGGTCCCCGTGCGTCTGCGGCCCGAGGAGTACGCCACTCTCGAAACCTATGCCCACCATGTCGCGAACCGAGGCTCGGTGAAGGACATCCTTGCCGAGATCATTCGGCGCGGCGAGCTGGAGATGAAGGTCGGCGAGCTCGTTCAACGGGCTCGCGCAACGGTGCGCGAGGCGGTGGAGACTCGAACCCAGATCGGAGCGCTCGGAGAGAGCGCGAAGGACCTAGAGCGAAAGGGGGTCGTCGGTCGGTAGGACGGCGAGGTTCGTTGGAGCACTCAGTCAAGGGGGGGTTGTGGGGAGCTACGAGGCCGGGCAGGAAGGAGACGACCGAAACTTAACGCCGGGGAGCGGAGACCCGATCGACGGCGGGTGGGACACTTCGCTCCGCCTCGGTCAGGACGTTCGTTTCGTCCTGGCCGCGGTCGGCGGTGGAGCCATCCGCGTGGCACGGGAGATCGCTCGCCGCCACATCCGTTACCTCGAGACGGTCGCGATCAATTGTGACCCGAAAGTTCAAGGATTTGATGAATTCGACCGCCGCGTCTATCTTGGTCCGGACTCCGGAATCGAGACCGACACCGGCGGCTCACCGTTCGTCGGGGGCGTGCTCGCGCGCGCGGCCGAACCGGCCCTTCAACGGATCTTCCGCGGAGTGACCTTCGTCATCGTCGTGGGCAGTCTCGGCGGAGGTGCCGGCAGCGGCGCCTTCCCCTACGTGCTCGAGGTTGCCTCCCGGAACTCCGAGGTCGTCAGCGCCTTCGTGATCAAGCCGTTCCGGTGCGAGGGAGACCGCCGAGCCTTGGCGGACCGCGCCATCGGACGGCTGCACTTCGTCGACTCCTTCGTCGAGAAGCGCGAGCGCGGCGTCGCCACCCTCCAGACACTCGATAACGAGAGCCTTGTGCGGACGTGCGGCACGCTCGCGTTCTCACGGATCGCCGAGCACTGGGCGTCCGTGATCGAGGAGCACATCGAGCGCTCGTTCCTCGCTCCGACCGAGGCGATCCTCAGCGCGGCACAGCTCGTTCCCAGTGCACTCTCCGAAACGACCGGGAACGGGGAGGTCGAGACCCCGGAGTTCGGGGTCGTTCCCCCGGCCCGGGTCCCCGAGCCCCCTCTACCTGCGCCGATGCCGGCGCTTCAAGGGGAGCTGCGGGAAGTCGAGCTCACGTTCGAAGTGGACGGCCAAGCCCGACCTCCCCCGGCCCACTAACCGATTCCCGGCGGGGAGGCGAACCCCCTTCCCTCCCCGCCGCGAGCTAAGCTTAGCTTTATGAGAGGTTCCGGCTCGGGGACTCTCGATGGACGGACGACTCCTCACGGTCCTCTTGCTCCTGGTCCTTCCCGCGGCGCTGATCGGGGTGACCTGCTTTGAGTTCCATTCGAACCCTGTCGCGATCCTGGGCCTGATCGGCGTGATGATCGTCGGGGCGTTCTACCTCGTCTCGTACACCGAATCGTTCGCGTGAGCCCACGCAGGCGGGATGTCCCGTCGTCTATCCGTACATTCCGGGGGTGGGCGTAACCGTCTCGGGGGGCGTCGAAGGTTGGTTCCCGGGATGGGACTTCATCACCGCACGCAGGGCCTTCTCGATCTGCTCCGCCTGCGCCCGCAGCGGACCCGTGTCGATCCGGAGTTCGGGTAGCACCCGGTCGAGGCTTTCGATCAACGCTGCTCCGGCGCGATGGTCCGGGAGGCCCTCGGCGACCCGGGCGCTCACGAGAAGGACCGCGACGGGTATCGACCGTCCGATTCCCTGGACGAGCAACGCCCCCGAAACCCCGCCGATCACGCCGTCCTCGAGAAGGCGAGCTTTCGCCGGTTCGAACGCCTTGACGATGGCGGGCTCCTTGCGCGAGAAGGCGACCCACACCTGTTCCGGGGATTGTTGCTCGGCGACCGCGCTCTCCTCCCCCTCGGGCGCATCGCCCCCCGGGGGATGCGGCACGACGCCCTCGAGGCCGATGATCATGCGGGCCTTGTGCCGCTCCGCGGATTCGAGGATCGTCCGGGCGATCGCGTTAGCCTGGGACGGGCTCGGGGGGAACTCGGAGAGGACCAGTCCGAGGTCGGACCGGCCGTACACGCGGATGATCGGATTCACCTCGCCTCCCTGAACGACGGCGATCGGCGAGAGGTCGGGAGATTCGAACCGACCGATCCGCGGCACGCTCAGCGCGCGGATCATGTAGTGACCGGCGACGGTCGTGGCAAGCCCGGCGCTCGGGAACGCCGAGACCACGACCGAGCCCTCTCCGAAGTCCTTCGAGGCGGGCGCTTCCTCTCGCCAGGTGAATTCCATGGTCGGCTCTCCGTCGGGGCCGAGGCATCGACCCCTATAGAGGCTGGCGGCTAATTCCGCGCGGTAACCCCAAGTACTCGGTTCCGCTCGGACGCCGCCGTGGGGCTCCCGCTCAAAGACCTCGTGGTCGCGCAGGAGCTTCCGTGGGATGCGTTGGCGGGTCGGACGCTCGCCGTCGATGGCTACAATGCCGTCTATCAGTTCCTCGCGACCCTGCGTCAACGCGATGGCCAGCTCTTTTGCGACCCCGAAGGTCGCGTGACAAGCCACCTGATGGGGGTCTTCTACCGAACGACCTCCCTCCTTCGGGAGGGAGTTCTTCCGGTTTGGGTCTTCGACGGAAAACCTCCCGAGCGGAAGACCGGAACGATCCGTCAGCGGATCGTCGCGAAGGAGAAGGCCGAGGAACAGTGGCAGGAGGCGCTCGCGGCCGGCGACCTCGAGACCGCCCGGAAGAAGGCCGCCCAGACGTCCCGGCTGACCCGGCCGATGGTCGAAGAGCTGCGGCAACTGCTCACCGCGCTTGGTGTCCCGTCGGTACAGGCTCCGAGCGAGGGCGAGGCCCAGGCGGCGATCATGGCCGCGAAAGGGTCGGTCTGGGCCGCCGCGTCGGAGGATTACGATAGCCTTCTGTTCGGGGCTCCCCGATTGGTCCGGGGCCTCGCGGCCCGGGGCCGCAGTGGCGTAAGTCCGGGAGCGCAACTGGTCGACCGCGCCGAGGTCCTCGCTTCCCTCGGCATCAGCGAAGAGGAGCTCATCGTCCTCGGAATCGTCATCGGCACCGATTTCAACGACGGGGTGCGGGGATACGGCCCCAAGAAATCGCTCAAACTGGTGCAGGAACATCTCGGCTTCCGAGCCACCGTGGAAAAGGTGGGATTGGCCTTCGACGAGGCCGAGGAGGTCGCGGAGATCTTCCGACACCCCCAATTCGTCGACGTTCCCGCCCCGTCCTTCGGGCCGGTCGACGAGACCGCGGTCCGCACGATCCTTGTGGACGTGCACGGATTCTCGGAGGAGCGCGTGCGAAGTGCCGTCGCCCGAGCTCGCCAGAGGCCCCGCGTGAGTTCGAGCCCCCAGGAGGCTCGGGGTCACCAGACGCTGATCGAGACCTTCGGAGGAACTCCCGATCCATGACGTTATTCGAGTGTGTGCCGAATTTTTCGGAGGGACGCGAGACCGAGCGGATCGAACGGATCGTAGCTCCGGCACGGGAGGTGCCGGGAGTGACCGTTCTCGACGTCGAGCGCAATGCCGACCACAATCGGTGCGTGGTCAGCCTGGTCGGCGAGGGGGAGGCTCTTCTCGACGCCGTGTTCCGGATGATGAAGGTCGCCACCGAACTGATCGACCTCAACGTTCAACGGGGCGAGCATCCGCGCATGGGGGCGACGGACGTCGTTCCGTTCGTGCCGATCGGTGCGTCGACCATGGCCGAGGCCATCCGTCTCGCCGAGAAACTGGGAGCGCGGGTCGCGAAGGAGCTCGGGATCCCGGTCTACCTCTACGCTTCCGCCGCGAAGAGGCCGGAGCGGTCGGACCTCGCCAAGGTCCGGGAGGGACAGTTCGAGGGATTACGCGAGGTCATCGCGACGGACCCGGCCCGAGCGCCGGACTTCGGGGAGCTGAAGCTTCACGCCACGGCCGGCGCCGTCGCGATCGGCGCCCGTCCGGTGCTCATCGCCTACAATGCCTATCTCACCACCCCCGACGTGACGATCGCCAAACGGATCGCGAAAGCCGTCCGCGCACGGGACGGTGGCCTCCCCGAGGTGAAGGCCCTCGGGTTCGAGATCCGGGAACGCAACCGCGCCCAGGTGTCGATGAATCTCACCGATTACCATGTTACTCCGATCCATCGGGCGCTCGAAGCCGTGCGTCGGGAGGCGCTGCGGTTCGGAGCGGGGATCGAGGAGTCGGAGATCGTCGGCCTCGTTCCCGAGGATGCGCTCTACGACGCCGCGGAGTACTATCTCCAGCTCCATTCGTTCGACCGATCCGCGGTCCTCGAGCGAAAGGTGCGCTCGGTGGAAGGCTCCGGACCGGGCCATGAGTCCATCGCCTCGTTTGCGGGGCGCCTCGCGGCACGAACTCCTACGCCCGGAGGAGGCAGCGCAGCGGGAGTGGTCGCGGCGCTCGCCTCGGCCCTCGGAGAGATGGTGCTCGCCTACTCCATCGATCCGGCCAAACCAGCGGAGGACCTCGTGGCAGTGAGCTCGCTCCTGACCCAAGGTCGCCGCCGATTCCTCGAGCTCGCGGTCGAGGATGCCCGCTCCTACGACGCCGTTCGCCAATCGAAGAAGGCGCGCAAGGAACGACCGAACGACCCAGCGGCCCAGGAAGCCTACTTGAAGGCCGTCCGGGGAGCGGCCGAGGTCCCGCTCGAGACCGCCCGTCGCGCGGTCGAGCTCGCCCACCGCCTCGACGGCGTGCGGGCGCGCACGCGGGCGGCGCTCGCGAGCGACCTCGTGACGTCCCTCGCCATGTTCCGCGCGGCGACCGAAGGCGCGCTCGCGAACGTCGCCATCAACCTCGAGGACCTGAAAGCCGCGGGTCAACCGATCGATGATCTCGAGGCCGAACTCGCTCGGCTCACTCCACCGGCTCGCTGAGGTCCATCGAATGGGGACCCCGAGCGACCCCCCGGCACGACGCCCGTTCGTCTGGGTGAACTGTGCCGCGTCGCTCGACGGTCGGCTCGCGTTCGCCGGCGGGAAGCGCGCGGGCCTCTCGAGTCCGGAAGACCTCGAGCGGGTCCAGCGGCTCCGGACCGAAGCCGACGCCATCCTCGTGGGGGTCGGCACGGTGGTCAAGGACGACCCTTCGCTGAGGGTCCACTGGGAGCTCCTCGGTCGACCGCCGGGGAAGAACCCGACGCGGGTGATCGTCGACGGGAGCGGTCGGACACCGACCAACGCTCGCGTCCTCGACGGGTCGACCCCCACGATCATCGCGACCTCCGAGCGCGCGACTCGGGTCTTCCCTTCTCACGTACGGACCGTCATCGCCGGCGCGACCCGGGTCGACCTGGGCCGGCTGTTCACGGTCCTCTTCGACCTCGGGATCCGAAAACTGATGGTCGAAGGGGGCGCCGAGATACTCTCGAGCGTACTGCGAGCCGGACTGTTCGATCGATTCACCATCTACTATGCCCCGACCGTCATCGGCGGAGCGACCGCTCCCCCCGTCGTGAGCGGGCCTGATATCCGGGGTCCCGAGGAAGAGGTCAGGTTCGAGCTCGTCGGGGTCCAGCGCGAGGGCGAGGGATACTTGGCCACGTACGTGCCCGCGGGCCGGGCGTGACTTGTCTGGGACGGACCCGGTAGGCCGGCACGACCGCGCATCCTATCCCGGGAAACGGACGACCAGAGCTTTTAATTGTGAAGGGGAGCATCCGGGGGAGAGTCGTATGACCGTCACTACCACCAGCACGTACAGCCGTCCGCTCGGCGTTGCCATTCTCTCCGTTCTCGTGGGACTTTTCGGGGTCCTGATCATCATCGGCGGTCTTCTCCTTCTCGCGGCCGCGACGATACCGTCGTTCCTGGGTGTCCCCTCCACGTTCGTGGGAGAGAGCGGCGCCGTTTGGGGCCTCATCGTCCTGATCATTGGTCTCATCATTCTCGGGCTCGCGCTCGGCCTCTGGCACCTGAGGATGTGGGCGCTCGTCCTCACCCTGATCTTCGTGTTCATCGAGCTGGTGAGCTTTGCCATCGCGGGAAACTTCGTGTCGCTCGGCTTCATCCTCTCGCTGATCATCTTCGTCTATCTCATCGCGGTCAATCGCCACTTCCGTTGAACCCCGGCCGTTCCCAGCCGAGATCGCGGACCGCGCTCGGCATTCCGCGGCGCCGCGCACCCGTTATCAACCCGGAGGGTTCCCCGCTATCGGAAGGCTCTCGATGAAGCTCGTCCACTTCACGCTTCAGGACCAGTTCCACTTCGGCATGATCACGGACGCCAACGAGTTCATCGACCTCGACACCGCGGTCCGCGATTACTACGGGGTGAACCCGGTCAAAGGCGCGGACCCGAGCCGGTTCCGCGACATGCAGGCGTTCTTCGGCGGCGGGGCCGATTCGGTGGAGTTGACGAAGAAGATCCTGCAGTACGTCGACCGTCGCCGGGCCGCCGGATGGACCCCCCGGGCGGCGACCGGGGCGCGATTCCTCTTCAAGCCCGAGGAGGGCATCAAACTGCTCGCCCCGGTCGTGCGCACGAGCAAGATCTACTGTCTCGCCTCCAATTCGAGGAGCCACGTTACGGAACAGGGTCGACCGCTTCCGAAGAGCCCCTTCGTTTTCTCCCGACAGTTCAACAGCCTCGTCGGCCCCAGCGAGAACCTGATGCTGAATCCCACGGGAACCTTCCCGGACGTCGAGCTCGAGCTCGCCGCGGTCATCGGTCAGCGAGGAAAGCACATCCCCGCTGCGAAGGCGATGGAGTACGTGGCCGGCTACACGATCGCCCTCGACATGGGCTACCGGGACCTCCAGTACCCCACCCAGGGCACGGTCGACTGGGTGATGGGAAAGGGGTTCGACGCCACGATGGCCGTGGGTCCCTGGGTCGTCCCGAAGGAAGAGGTCGGGGAACCGTACCCGCTCACGATGGAACTCAAGGTCGGCGGAACGGTGCGCCAGCACGGCGACACCTCGGACTACATCTTCCGGATCCCCGAGATCATCGCGCACCTGTCCCAGGGGATCACGTTCGAGCCGGGCGACATCCTTTCGCTCGGCAGTCTCGGGGGCGTCCCCGGGTTCGAGTTCGGCAACGAGTCGAGGAAGCTGAAGCCGGGCGATCAGGTCGAAGGGTCGATCGAGAAGATCGGTCGGCTGGTCATCCCGGTGAAGGCCGAAGCTCCGCCTCCCCCCGGAGCAGCAGGAACAGCGCCTCCGGCGTAGGGAGCTCGTCGGTCCCGGCCGGGACCGCGTGGAGCTCGCCTCCCGGGAACGGGTAGCGGGCCTCAACGAGGTAGGTGACGGCAGTTCTCGACTCCTCCAACCCGGAAAGGAGCGCGTCTCGGAAGGGGTCGAATCCCGCGATCTCATCGCGTGCCAACGGCACCACACGAAATCCGGTGCCACCGTGCAGCGAGTTCGGGAGGCGGATCAATCGGTGGATGTCGGTCGTGACCGGAGCGTCGGTCTCTCCCTGCACCTCGATGGCGGCGTGGGGAACGACGGCCTCGAGAAAATCCGTGGGCAGGTCGGACCGGAACACGTCGAGCGAGAGATGGGCGCGGATCTTCGCCGCCCCCCCCTGGTCGATGAGGAGCCTCGCGTAGCGCCGTGCCTTCACCGGGGCGATCCCGTAGCTCGTCATTTCGGCGACGGCCACGGAGGACCCCTGTTCTTCCCACCGTCGCAGCATGTCGAGGAGGGCCCTCGTGGTCCGACCTCTCCAGCCGGGGGCATCGGGCGGCGCGAGGGTTCGAGTCCGGGGGACGGAGCGACTCACCGGTCCCGGGTCGCTTTCCTCGTCGAGGCCGGCCGCGGTTCGACCGGACCGGACGTCGGTCCGTCGACCCTCGACCACCATCATCGGGTCGAAGCCCGTCCCCAGAACGTAATCGACGAGCTCCCGCCGTTCGGGGCTGCTGAGCGGACGGAACCGGTCGTCCCGAACGTGGACGTGGTAGCCGCGGCCCCCCGAAAAGACGAAGGAGGTCGACTCGGGGTCGATGCCGAAGTCGCCGAACAGGAAATCGTCGACCAGCGCGACGAGCCGGGTCTTCACAAGGTCGAGCTGACCCGCGTAGTCCAGGGCTTCCGCACCGCGGAGGTGGTCGGAGTCGAGGTCGAAGATCAGGTCCGCGCCCTGCCATCCCTTCTCGGTCATGGTCGGGGCTGCTGGGTGCCGATAGTACGCGGACGAGTAGTAGACGTGGCGAGGCGTCTCTCGCCGCAGGAACCCATGGAACTCCTCGGGGGTGCGCAGCGTCGCGTGCCGTCGCATCATCGTCTCGGTGGCGAACGGGAAGGCGGCGAACTCGCGGCGCGCGAGCCGATGCGGTGGGGGGATCGAGGCATGATCGTAGTAGTCGGCGAACCGTCGACGCGCCCATTCGAGGGGAGCGCCCTCGATCGCGACCGTCTTGCCCACGACATTAGCTCCCGGCGCCGTCGATCTCGTCGAGCGAGGTCGCTTCCTTGAGGGCGTCGTCGCGCTTCATTCTAGCCAGCAGGTGGAATACCGTCGAGTGCTCGCTCCCCTTGAGCAGGAGTTCGACCGCGCGAGTGGCATGCTCGAGCTGTTCCTCCTCTCCGATGAGGGCGACGGTGGACCCGTAGACGCTCACCGAGCATCCGGAGAGCTCCTCGATGCGGGTGCGCGCTCGGCCGTGCGTCCCGATCACGCGCGAACGGATCCGGCGAAGGGCCGCCTTATCGCGGTGGCCGGTGGTGAGCTTGATATCGAGAACGCCGAAGAACGTGTTCTCTTTGAGGAGCCGCATCGCTCGGTCCGGAGAGAAGCCCCGACCGATGGCGAGCACGATGTCCCGCGCTTTGATCGCTCCCATCGGGTCGGTGTCCGGGCTCACAAGTCGCACCTCCCCTTCCTCCGCGTCCACGACAATGTCGGTCGCCGTCGCGATCGCGATGGACCTCTTGGTCCGGCCCCCCGGACCGATGAGGACCCCCACCCGGTCATCGGGGATGCGGGCATAGAGCGTCGGCATCGTCAGACCTCGGCGGAGGGAGGCCGAATCGCCTTTCCGCCCACCGCTTCCAGAAAGTCGGCCGGTTCGACCTCGAAGCCGAGGCGACCCAGGAACTTCGCGAAGTTCACGATATCTCGCTCCATCAATCGGGAGGCCTCGGGGTGGTTGGAGGCGACCGCTTGCGCCACGTCGATCAGCACCACGTGACCATCCTGAATGAGGACGTTGTAGGGAGAAAGGTCCCCGTGAACCAGTTTGGCCTCTCGGGCCATTCGGCCGATCTGAACCACGAGCTCCTCGTAGAGCGTCGCCGGGTCCTCGACCGCGACGTCCACGAGGCGCGGCGCCGCGATCCCCTCGGGACTCCCGATGAATTCCATGACGAGAATGTTCCGGAAATGGCCGTACGGACGCGGGACGCGCACCCCGGCGTCGGTGAGACGTCCGAGGATCGTATGTTCCCTACGGGTCCAGGCGAAGATAAGTCCACCGAAATTACGCACGCTGGTCTCGCGGCGCAGCGACTCCAATGCGTATGCGGGAAGATGGCGGAAGACGCTGTTCCCGATGCGATAGATTTTCACCGCCCGGAATTCCGCGCCGAGCGGCGCCCGGAAGACCCCTCCTTCCTTTCCGGTCGAGATCGGGTAGTCGACGGCGTCGAACTGGCCCCGATTCACGAGGCGCGACACTGCGAGGAGCGTCGAGTGGTCGAAGAACTCGTCGAGGAGCTTTCGGTGCTCACCCTCCTTGCGCCGGTCCTCGAGGCGCTCGCGGCGGCGAGGAAAGACCACGTCGTGAGGTCGGGGCATCGCGCGGCGGAAGGAGGTCGTCCGCTCTTAGGCTCTCGGGCGGCCCGAGCGGCTCGAGCGGAACCTCTCCCGGGGGCAGGTACGCTCGTTTCCTTTCGGTAAGCGACCCTATATCCCGTCTGGCCGGGTGGGTGGACCATGCCGCTCCTGCTCTCCCCCTCCCGCTCGCCGCCAGCGCGCCGTCCCCCGTCCGCGCCGGCGTCCGCCTCGCGTTCTCCCTCCACCATGGGTCGGGCGCTGGACGGACCCGCCGATTACGACGCCGTGTTCCGAGTCGTGCGGGACGCTGTCCGCCATGTGCTCGGCATCGAGCGGCCGGGGCTCGGCCTCGGGCTCTCGAACCTTCCGCCGCAACTGGGGGCGTACTGGCAAGTGACCGGGAACCTCATCGTGATGAACGAGGGACTGGTCAACACGATGCGCGCGAACGCCGAGAACCCCACCGAGCTCAATTCGTTCATCTACGTGATCCTGGCCCACGAATACCTCCACGCCCTCGGCTACCTCGACGAACGGTCGGTGCGTGAGGTCACGGCTCGCGTCACCCGGACCGCCCTCGGACCGGACCACCCCGCGACCCGGATGGCGGAAGGCGACCTCTGGCGCCTCTACCCGTTCCTGGCCTACTCCCCGGGGGGCAACGGAAGTCGCCTCAAGGTCGTGACCAGGTTCGACCTCGACACGACCGACCGTTACATCCGGTGAGCCGACCCCCGTCCTTTAATCCTCGCTGGTTCATTCCCCCTCGGCGAGGAACGTGAGCGCAGCTGACCCCACGATTGGCCTTGCCCTCGTCATCGTCGGCATCATCCTGCTCGCCTTCGAGCTCATCCACCCGGGGGCCCTGCTACTGATCCCGGGTTCCATCCTCCTGGTCGCAGGGTTTCTCTACCTCTTCCTCCCTAACGTCCTCCTCGATAGCTACATCGGCCCGGTCGGGATCATCGTGGTCGCGATCGTCGCCGCGCTGATCGAGATCCCCTACTACCGGTGGGTGGCCCCGAATCATTCGCCGTTAAGCACGACGAGCGGCGGATTGGTCGGCGCCGAGGCGATCGTCATCGTTCCGATCATCCCGAACACCCTCAAGGGAAAGGTTCGGGTTCGCTCGGAGGTCTGGTCGGCCCGCGCTTCCGTTCCGATTCCCGAAGGGACCCGGGTCCGCGTCGTCCACGGGGAAGGCGTCTCGGTGACGGTCGTTCCGGTCGACCCCGCGAAACCGGCGTAACCGGCACGCGGGCCCGACGGAAAGGGTTACACCCTCTCGTGCGATTCGACCCGCCGGTCGTCGTTCTCGAACGACGCGCACCCGAGGGATTCCGATGGATTACACGTTCGTCATCGTAGGCATCGTCCTCGCGTTTGTGATCATTCTCGTCCTGCTGACGCGGATGATCTACACGATCCAACCGTACCAGCAGGGTATCGTCACGCTCCTCGGCTCGTACAAGCGGATGATCAATCCAGGGTTCAACCTGGTCAGCCCGCTCGCGAGCGTCCTCAAGATCGACCTCCGTACCCAGGTCCTCGAGGTCCCGCGCCAGGAAGTCATCACGAAGGACAACTCCCCGACGAACGTCGACGCGATCATTTACATCAAGGTCGTCGACGCACCCAAGGCGATCTTCCAGGTACAGAACTACCAGGTCGCCACCCTCGCGCTCGCCCAGACGACCCTCCGGTCGATCATCGGCGACATGGAGTTGGATGAGGTCCTCTACAACCGCGAGCGGATCAACGCCCGACTCCGGGACATCCTGGATGAGGCGACCGACAAGTGGGGCGTGCGCGTCGACGCGGTCGAGATCAAGGAGGTCGACCCGGTCGGCCCCGTCAAGACCGCGATGGAGGAGCAGACCTCCGCCGAACGGCAGCGGCGGGCGGCCGTGCTCCGGGCGGACGGAGAGAAGCGGAGCGCCATCCTCGTCGCCGAGGGCCAGAAGCGGTCCCGCATCCTGCAGGCCGAAGGAGTCCGTCAGTCCCAGATCCTCGAGGCCGAGGGAGCCCGGGTCGCGACCATCCTCGAGGCCCAGGGAGAGTCCCAACGCCTGCGCATCCTCTCGCTCGGAGCCGGCGTCCTCGACGCGAAGGCCCTGACGGTCCTCTCGCTCGATACGCTCGCCAAGGTCGGTGATGGTCAGTCGACGAAGATCCTCTTCCCGTTCGAGTTCTCCCGCCTCATGGAAGGCGCGTCCGAGTATCTCGGCACCGGCCGGCAGGTCCCCGACCGCAGCCTCAATTCCCTCGCCGACCTCGAAAAGCAGATCGGTACGATGGACGACATCCTCGGCCCGATCCCTCGCCAGGAGGAGCTGCTGACCGAGATCAAGACCATCGAGGAGGAGATCAAGGCCGAGTCGGAGGAGTCGACCTCCCTCGTCTCTCCGTTCTCGTCCAAGGGCACCAAGGCCGGTTTAATGCCCGAGCTTCCTCCCGCCGATGCGGTCGCCCCGCCGCCTCCCTCGCGGGCCGATTCGCCCGGAACGGCCTTCTCCTCGGGAACCGCTGACTCGCCCGGAACGGCCTTCTCCTCCGGAACCGCTGAGTCCGCTTCGACCGCCAAGTCCGCAGGACCCCCGCCGGATGACGGTCGTCCGGCTCGCCGCCGGCCCCCGGTGACCGGCTCTCAGAGCTAATCGCCCAGAAGGGCCGACCCGCCCGTGGATTCATCCGCCGGGGCCTGGCATCCTCGTGGGACGATAGCCGGCCGTTCGGTCTATATGTCCCGCCGGTCCCTGCCCGGTCGGAGAGTCCGATGCCCGCCGTGCTCACTGAACGAACCGGAGCCGTCCTCACGATCACGATCAATCGCCCCGATCGCCTGAATGCGCTCGACGTGGCCACCATGGTCGAGCTGCGCACCGCGCTCCAGGGAGCGACGGTGGCTCAGGATGTACGCGCGGTCCTTCTCACCGGCGCTGGGACAGCGTTCTGTGCGGGAGGCGATGTCGCCGTTATGGAGGAGCACCGGTCGAAGGGCACGCTTCCCGACCTGTTCCACCGACTGACCGCCGAGCAGGAGCACATGGTGCGCGAGATTCTGGGGATGCCGAAGCCGGTCGTCGCCGCGCTTCCCGGAGTCGCCGCCGGCGGCGGCCTTTCCCTCGCGCTGGCCACAGATTGGCGCATCGCGAGCGAGACCGCCGTCCTCGTGCCCGCCTTTCTCCAGCTCGGAACCGTTCCGGACGGCGGGCTATCGTACTTCCTTCCGCACTTCCTCGGGGTCGGCGGCGCGCAGGAGATGATCTTCTCGAACGCTCGGGTCCCGGCGGCACGGGCACGAGAGATGGGGCTGGTCCACGAGGTCGTGCCGGCGGCCGAACTCTCGGCCCGCGCGCAGGAACGCGCTCGAGAGTTGTCGGAAGGACCCACTCATGCGTACGGTTGGGCGAAGCGCCTGATGGTCTCTGCGTTCAGCGAAAGCATCGAGTCGCAAATGACCCTCGAACGCCGGGGAGCGGTGGAAGCGGCTCAGGGAAAGGAGCTTCCCGAGGGGATCCGAGCGTTCCGTGAGAAACGCAAACCCCACTTTCCCCCACCCTGAGCTTCGTCACGGGGCGGGGCGCCCCACCCACGGAACGGCGAGCCGGTCTTCGAGCCGACGCTTCACGCCCGGCCATTCGGGCGGGAGTATACTGTAGTAGAGCGACGTCCGGTAGTAACTCCCGCGGACGAGATGGGCCTCGCGGAGAACGCCTTCCGGCACGGCCCCGAGTCGCTCGATCGCCTTCTGGGAGCGGACGTTCCGCGAGTCCGTTTTCAACTGGACACGGTGAATCCCCTCTTCTTCGAACGCGTAGCGCAGCGTGAGGAGCTTCGCCTCCGTGTTGAGCGGACTCCTCCAGTACTGCGAGTCGATCCAGGTGCCGAGCTCGACCATCTGGTTCGGGCGGTCGATGTCGAGGAATCGGATGATCCCGACCAGGGTTCGCTCGGGGAGGAGGGCCATCGTGAACGCGAGCAGCTCACCCTCGGTCTGGTAGCCCAAGAGCTGGTCGATGAACATCTCCATCTCGGCGGTCGACGGCGGATGGCCGGGTCCGATCCGAAGGAACTTCCACACCTCCGGGTCGCGGCCTGCGAGCGCGAGAGCCCCGGCGTGTTCGCGGGCGAGCGGGATCAGTTCGAGGTAGCGGCCTCGCAGGGTGACGGGCGGGCGGAACCCGTTGCCCGTCATGTCGGCGGCGTCCAGGCTCGGGCCAGTTTCGCCTCGAGCTCGGCCTTGACCCGCGGCCACTCGGAGGTGAGGATACCGTACACCACGGAGGTTCGGAAGTTTCCGTCCGGGAGCCGTTTGTCGTCCCGGAAAACAGCCTCCCGGACCGCGCCAATCCGGGCGATGGCCCGTTGGGCCCGTTCGTTCCTCAGGTCGGTTTGGAGACTGACTCGATGGACTTTTTCCGTCTCGAAGGCATGCCGGAGGAGAAGAAATTTCGACTCGGTGTTGACCGGGGTTCTCCAGAGCGCCGTGTCCAACCAGGTGCCCCCGATCTCGACCGAGTGATTCACTCGGTCGATGTTGAGAAACCGGGTCATGCCGATGGGTCGACCGTCCGCAAGAAGGACCGTCGCGAATCCGAGGTCGGTGCCCGCGCGCTGCCGCTCGAGAACGAGCGAGATGAAGGCGTCCATCTCGTCGAGCGTGGTGCCCGGGCCGTTCAACATGAGCCTCCCGATCTCGGGATCCCGGGCGGCCGCCCGCAGCGGCGTCGCGAGCTCCGGAGTGAGCGGAACGAGACGGATCCATCGGCCCGCGAGCGTCACGGGCGCGTCAAAACTCGTCATGCGGGCCCCGGAGGTTCGAGACGAGCCTAGGCATAACGCCGGCGACCTCCAAACGTGCGAGTCCTCCCCGTTTCCGGGAGTTCGTCTCTCGTCAGCGAGTTGAGGTTAAATAACGTCAGAGGGTCCGAACTACCACTCGCTCAGCGCGAGGAGGGGCGGATGGAGGCCGGCGTCACTACATTCCTCGTTTTCGCCATCATCGCGGGAGCGTTCGGGGTCGGCTCGCTCATCGCGAACCAGACGCTCGGAGCCAAGCGACGGAACTCCTACCTTCAGCTCACGACGTACGAATGCGGGGAAGAGCCCGAGGGGGAAGCGCAGATCGACTTTCCGACGCAGCACTACACGTTTGCGATTGTCTTCGTCGCTGTCGACGTCCTCGGGTTCGTCCTAGCTCTGTGGGGACTCACCTTCCGAGGCGCCAACTCGGCGTGGTTCCCCGTGTTCATCGCGCTCGGCTTCAGCGCGCTCGCGATCACCGGGATCTACTATGCTCTCAGCGGTGAGAAGAGGTGGGTCGTATGACGACCCCTCCGGCCCAGGTCGCGCCCGCGGCGAAGCCAGCCCCCCCGGCCGCCGACTTCCCGCTGTCGGCCGAGCTTCCGATGGCGACGCAGGCCGCGATCCCGTTCGTCGAGATCGAGACCCTTCGTGTGGAGCAGTTCATCCCCGCCGCGAAGGAAGCTCTCTCCTCGCTCATCGCCGAGCAGGGGCAGTCGAAGCTCATCCGCCCGGTCTTCAACTGGGCCGGTCGAAACTCACTCTTCCCGTTGCACTGGGGCCTCGCCTGCTGCGCGATCGAGTTCGCCGCGGGATTCGGAGCTCGCTGGGATGCCGAGCGCTTCGGGGTCGTGCCCCGTTCTTCGCCCCGGCAATGCGACCTCATGATCGTCAACGGCACGGTCACCTGGAAGGTCGCGCACAAGCTCATCACCCTCTACGAGCAGATGCCCGAGCCCAAGTGGGTCATCGCGATGGGAAACTGCGCCACGGGCGGCGGGCCGTTCCGTACGGCCTATTCGGTCGTTCCCGGAGTGGATAAGCTGGTCCCGGTCGACGTCTACATCGCCGGTTGTCCGCCTCGTCCCGAGGCGATGCTCGATGGGATTCTGCGACTGGAACAGCTGATTCGGGAGAGGAAGGAATAGGCGGACCGTCCGCCGGGGCATTGGGGGATAGGTACCGATGCAACCGGACGATTTGTCACGGGTCCTCGCCCCGAAGCTGGGGGAGAACCTTCTCGGCGTCGAACCGTTCGACGGCATGGCCGGGCGGGTTCGCTTCAAGCGAGAGGGTGCCCTCGCGCTGTTCCGGTCGGTCCGAGACGAGCTCAGCTTCCGGCATCTCTCCATGGTCGGCGGCATCGACTGGGTCGACCACCGCGAAGTGTTCTACGTCGCGTGGTCGGACTCGGCTCGGCAGTACATCCTCTTGTCCACGGACGTGCCGGCCACCGACGCGCATGTCGAGTCGGCCACTCCCGTCTGGCCGAGCGCGAACTGGCACGAACGCGAGACCTGGGAGCTCGTCGACGTGACGTTCGACCACCACCCGGACCTTCGGCATCTCCTCACGCCGGACGGCTACGTGTTCCATCCGCTCCTGCGGTCGTTCAAGCTGCACGAGCCCGAGGAGCTCGAGGTGAAAACGCGCCATGTCTGAGATGTGGATCAACATGGGGCCGCAGCACCCCATGACGCACGGCCTCTGGAACCTCCGGGTCCGGATCGACGGCGAGCTGATCCTCGACGCCGACCCCGAGATGGGCTACCTGCACCGGGGGATCGAGAAGATCAGCGAGGATCGCCACTACAACGAGGTCGTGACGTTGATGGACCGGTGTTGCTACGTGGCCGGTTTCGCGTGGGAGCACCTCTACGTCCTCGCGTCCGAGAAAGCGCTCCACATCACGCCGCCCGAGAGGGCGGATTACATTCGGATGACGTGCGACGAGTTCCAGCGGATCGGCTCGCACATCATGTGGTACGCCGCGTTCGTCCAGGACATCGGTCTGATGACCCCATTCCTCTACGGGATGCGCGACCGGGACCTCATCCTCGACCTGTTCCAGAGCTTCGCCGGCGCCCGGATGACGTACGAGTACATGCGGGTCGGTGGGGTCCGGAGCGACCTCCCGCCCACGTTCACCGACCAGGCCCGCCAGGTCATCGACTGGCTCGAGGACCGGTTCCGCGAGTACGACCAGCTCTGCCTCGGCTCGTCCATCTTCCACAAGCGGTGCGACAATCTGGGCGTGCTGAAGGCGAACGACTGCATCGACTACGGCGTCACGGGTCCGATGCTGCGCTCCGCCGGCGTGAAGCGGGACCTGAGAAAGGACCGGCCGTACTCCCGGTACGACGCGGTGGATTTCGACGTCGCGTTCGCGGACGGCGCGGACGTGACCGCGCGCTACCTGGTCCGTATGGAGGAGATGCGCCAGTCGCTGCGGATCCTCCGCCAGACCGTCGACTGGCTCGAGCACCACCCCGGCCCCGTGATCGCCGAGCAACTGCCGCGCTGGCTCGGTGCTCCGTACGCCCCGGGGGGCCGGGAAGGGTACATCCTGAAGCGCAACTACGCGAAGGGAGTCGGCTTCTCCTCGGTCGAGGAGCCGCACGGGGAAGCCCAGGCGTACGTGGTGAACGAAGGGTCGGAACACCCGTACCGCGTGAAATTCCGTTCGCCCGTCTTCGCCAACCTGAGCGCGGTTCGGCAATACCTCGTGGGCTATCGCGTGGCGGACATCCCTCCCATTCTGGGAAGCGTCGACGTCTGCGTCGGGGAGGTGGACCGCTAGGCGGGACCGTCGATGTCGCAGCTGACGCTGTATTCGGTTTCCTACGACATTTCCAACTGGATCGCCACGTTGATCGGGTCTGTCCTTCCTGCCGGGGCGCGCGCGTGGCTGACCAGCTCCGACGTGGTCACCGGCTTTGCGGTACTGATCTTCGCCGTCATCATCCTCGCGGCGAGCATGCTCAACACGATCCTGCTCATCTGGTGGGAGCGAAAGCTGCTCGGTCGATTCATGGACCGACGGGCCGCCATGCACGTCGGCTACGCGGGACTCCTGCAGAACTTCGCCGATGGGTTCAAGCTGTTCCGCAAGAGCACCGTGAAGCCGAGAGAGGCGGACTTCCTCGGGTTCTATCTCGGACCGACGGCGTATCTGGTCACTTCGTTCGCGATCTTCGGGATCCTCCCGATCTCCACGGGATGGGACACGGGCGCCCTTCCCCTGACCCTCCTCCTCGCCCTCGCGATCTTCTCCTTCGCTCCCCTCTTCATCTTCGTCAGCGCCTGGTCGAGCAACAACAAGTACTCGCTGATGGGCGGAATGCGCTCGGCGGCCCAGATGATCGCCTACGAGGTGCCTCTCCTCCTCTCGGTCGTCGCCGTCGTGATCGTGTCGGGAAGCTTCGACCTGAACACGATCGTCTACGAGCAACAGAACTACTGGTTCTGGGGACCGCTCTTCCTCGCGCTCGTCGTCTTCGTCGCGGCGATGCTGGCGGAGATGGAACGGATCCCGTTCGACCTGCCCGAAGCCGAGGCGGAGCTGGTCGAAGGATGGAACACCGAGTACGGCGGGATGCTCTTCGCGTTCTTCATGCTCTCCGACTACCTGCGCGCGCTGGTCGGGAGCATCCTGGTCGTCCTTCTCTTCCTCGGAGGCTGGACGCTTCCGACCTGGGTGCCGAGCGCGGCCACCTCCTTCCCCCTCGCCGGGATCTTCTGGTTCATGCTGAAGACCTACCTCGTATTCGGCCTGTTCGTCTGGATCCGAGCCTCGCTGCCCCGGGTACGGACCGACCAGCTTCTTCGCGTTGGGTGGAACCGTATGATCCCACTCGCGTTACTCTCGGTGTTCCTGGCCGCCCTGCTCGTGCTGGGGCACGGCTGGCCGTTCGGAAACTTGCCGTCATCGGGAACGTAGGAAGAGGAAACGCATGGCATCGGAGATCAACGCCACGGAAAAGCCGAACGAGAACCCCGTACTGTGGGTCGCGCGGCCCATGGCGACCGCCGCGCGGCAGTTCGCGAAGAGCCTCCTCCACCCGTCGACGATCGTCTACCCGTACGAACGCCTCGAGGACCCCAAGTTCCGAGAGAAGGTCGCGGTCGCGTCGGGCAAGCCGATCGGCCTCGGCCAAGTCTGGGACAACTACCGGGGCGTCCACGCCCTCAACATCGCGACGTGCATCAGCTGCAACCTCTGCGCGTTCTCCTGTCCGGACCTCTGCATCGAGATGGTGACGGTGCCCGGCGGCGACCCGAAGCACGCGAAGAAGTGCCCGGAGATCGACTACGGGAAGTGCAGCTACTGCGGATTCTGCTCGGACGCGTGTCCCGAGGGTTGCCTCACGATGACCACGCGCTACGAGCTCTCGACGCCCAAGCGCTCGGAGATGGTCTACTCGCCGCAGAAATTGAACGAGGTCTTCCGGACGAAGCTCCCCATGAACCCGATCCGGCTCGCCCGGCCGGTGAACGAGGACGCGATCCTGCTCGACGTCCCGCTCTGCATCGGATGCAACGCGTGCGCGCGCGACTGCCCGACGCAGTGCATCACGATGCTCGACATCCCGAAGCCGGAGGCGAAGCCCGGGGAGAAGGTCCCGAAGAGGATCTGGAAGGAGCCGGTCATCAACGACTCCGACTGCGTCCGCTGCGGGACCTGCATCAGCGTCTGTCCGAAGGAATGCCTGTTCTGGGGGACTCGAAAGTGAGCCTCGAGGAACTGGCGTTCCTCGCCCTTGCGATCGTCGCGCTGGTCACCGCGGTGGCCGCGCTGCTCGTCCGCGAGCTCGTCCACACGATCCTCTGGGTCGCGGTCTTCTTCGTCGACATCTCCGCGATCTACTTCCTCCTCGAGGCGCCGTTCCTCGGGGTCCTCCAGCTCGGCGTGTACGCCGGGGCCGTGACGGTCCTCCTGCTCTTCGGGATCATGGTGACGCGCAAGCGGATCTTCTCGCGCGAATCGGCCACCGGCATCACCGCCGTGCCGCTCGCCCTCGCGGTCGTCACGTTCATCTTCGTGGTCGCCGCGGTGGGCGAGCTGCCGCAGTCGAGCCAGCCGGTCCGCAGCTACGACCCCACCTTCCTCTCCGTGAACCTCTTCTCGACGAACGGGCCGTGGCTCCTTCTCCTCGGCCTGATCATGATGGGCGCCGTCGCGGGGTCGATTTACCTCGTCCGGGAGGGCCGCGAATGACCGACCTCCCGATCGTGGGATTCGTGGCCCTCTCCTCGGCCCTGTTCGCGATCGGGCTGTTCGGCATCCTCACTCGGCGGAACTTCATCCTCATCCTGATCGCGCTCGAGATCGCGATGAACGCGGCGATCCTGAACTTCGTCTACTTCGGCGCGTTCTCGGGTAACGTCACGGGGCAAGCGATCGCGGTCGTCCTCATCGGCTTCGCCGCGACCGAGGTCGCGGTCGGGCTCGCGATCGTCCTGGCCCTCAACCGCCTCAAGGGAACCATCAACGTCGCGCAGGCCACCGAGCTGAAACTGTAGGGGGGAAGACAACGGGCATTCTGAGCGGGCTGTACGGTTGGGCGTTCCTCGTCCCGCTGTTCATGGCCTTGTCGTTCGCCATCGTGGGCCTCGTCGGGACCAAGCTGCGACGCCTCGAGTGGGGCGGGTGGGTCGCGGTCGGATTCTCCGCGGCCGCGATGATCGTTGGGGTGCTGATCGGGGTCGGCGAGATGCTGAACCCGGGCAACTACACCGATGTCCGGTACACCTGGCTGCACCTCGCGCCCGCTCCGGGCCCGTTCCCGAACGGCTTCTCGCTGGTCATTGGAACGCTGGTCGACCCGATCTCCGCCCTGATGCTCATCGTCGTGACGGTGGTCGGGTTCCTCGTCATGCTGTACTCGATCGGGTACATGCATCACGACCGGGGGTTGCCCCGCTACTACGCGGAGCTCTCCCTCTTCCTCGCCGCGATGAGCGGCCTCGTGATCGCGGACAACCTGCTCGAGTTCTTCATCTTCTGGGAGCTGGTCGGCGTCTGTTCCTACTTCCTCATCGGTTTCTACTACGAGAAGCCGAGCGCGGCGAGCGCCGCGAAGGAGGCGTTCATCGTCACCCGGGTCGGCGACATCATGTTCCTGCTCGGGATCTTCCTCTACTTCTACAACTTCAGCCTCGCAGGCCCCCCCGGTTCCGGCGGTTGGGCGGCGAACGGGTTCCTGTTCACGAACGGTACCACCCCCTACCTCGCCGCCTCGTTCGGGGGCAATTCGACCCTGCTCACGGTCGCCGGGATCATGATCCTCGGCGGCGCCGCGGGAAAGAGCGCCCAATTCCCGCTCCATGTCTGGTTGCCGGACGCGATGGAGGGTCCCACCACGGTGAGCGCCCTCATCCACGCGGCGACGATGGTCGCTGCGGGCGTCTACCTTCTCGCGGTCACCAGTCTCTTCCTCGGGTTCACCGCGACCGACCAGCTCGTGATCGTCGGGATCGGCGGGTTCACCGCGTTCTTCGCCGCGACCATGGCGGTCGTGCACCCGGACATCAAGCGGGTGATCGCCTACTCGACGATCAGTCAGCTCGGCTACATGGTCATGGCCGTCGGCGCGGGATTCGCGATGGTGGGGCTGTTCCACCTCTTCACGCACGCGTTCTTCAAAGCCCTCCTGTTCCTCGCGGCGGGCTCGGTCATCCACGCGGTCGGCACGCAGGACCTGTTCAAGATGGGCGGGCTCCGAAAACCGATGCGGCTCACCGCCGCGGCGTTCGCGATCGGGGGCCTTGCGCTCGCCGGGATCCCGCCGTTCGCCGGGTTCTGGAGCAAGGACGACATCCTCTCCGCTGTCTACTCGCAGCTCGGGAGTCATCCGGATTACTGGCCGTTCTTCCTCCTCGCGTTTGCGGCCGTGTTCCTGACCGCCTACTACATCTTCCGCGCCTGGTTCCTCGCGTTCTCGGGGGACCACCCGCGCGACCCGAGCCTTCCGCACGCCCACGAGGGCCCGTGGGTGATGCAGGTCCCGCTCGTCATCCTCTCCGCCCTGGCGCTCGGGGCGGGATTGCTCATCTTCGTGCCCGGGTTCCAAGGGCTCCTCCTATCGGGCGCCGGAGCCACGGGGATCCCGCCGGTCTACGGGACGACCGACCTCGTGCTCTCCGCGGCGAGCGTGGCCCTCGGACTCGGCGGCATCGGACTCGCGTGGCGCCTCTGGGGGAACGGCCGCGTCTTCGCGCTCTCCGAGGCAAGCGCAGTCCAACCCGTCCGCCGGCTGCTCCTCAATCGGTACTACTTCAAGATCGGCTACGACTGGATCGGACAGAAGGGAGTCTACTCGGTCGCCCGCGCCGCTGACTTCTTCGACCGGTACGTGATCGACGGGACCGTTCACGGGTTCGAACGGGCCTTCGCCGCCCTCAGCAATCGCCTGCGCCGGATCCAGTCCGGGGTCGTTTCGGATTACGCCGCCTACGTCGTCGCTGGGCTCATCGCGCTCTTCGTGCTCCTGCTCATCGTCGCTCCGTACGTCGTCGCGAAGCTGGGAGGGGGCTAGATGATCCCGCTGCTCTCCACGATCGTCGCGACGCTCGCGGTCGGAACGGTGCTCACGTTCCTCGCGGGGAATCGCGCCCGCTGGGTGGCCCTCGCCACGACCATTGCGTTCCTCGCCGAGGTGGGATTCCTCTTCCTCGCCTACCCCGGTTGGCCGGGCTACAGCAGCGCTCTCGTTCCCGGCTTCGCGAACAGTGAGTCGTACAGCTGGATCTCCATTACCTGGATGCACGTCAACTACACGGTCGGCGTCGACGGGATCTCGCTCGTCCTGATCCTTCTCACCGCGATCCTCCAGCTCGCGACCGTCATCTACTCCTGGACGGAGACGAAGCGCCCGGCCGCGTACTTCGGCCTCGTCCTCCTGACCTGCCTCGGTTGTTTCGGGGTCTTCATCGCGCTCGACGTTCTCCTGTTCTTCCTCTTCTGGGAAGCTGTCCTCGTTCCGATGTTCTTCCTCGTCGGCTACTGGGGGGGACCTCAACGGCGCTACGCCGCGTTGAAGTTCTTCGTCTACACGCACGTCGCTTCGATCGTGATGCTGGTCGGCCTGCTCGCCCTCGTTTTCTACTCGGGTGCCCCGTCGTTCGATTTCGCGGCGATCGCAGCATCGACCCACGGGCTGTCGAGCGTCGTCCAATCGTTCCTCTTCCTCGCGCTCTTCTTCGGGTTCGGGGTCAAGTTCCCGATCGTCCCGTTCCACACGTGGCTCCCCGACGCGCACGTCGAGGCTCCCACTGGCGGCTCCGTTCTCCTCGCGGGCCTCTTGCTGAAACTCGGAGGGTACGGTCTCATCCGGTGGGCGGTCGAGCTCTTGCCGAACGGCTTCCACACGATGCAGCCGTTGCTCTTCGTCGTCGCGTTCGTTTCGATCGTCTGGGGCTCGGTGCTCTCGCTCTCCCAGCGGGACCTGAAACGGATGATCGCGTACTCCTCGATCAACCACATGGGCATCGTCCTGCTCGCGATCGCCCTCGACTCTTCCCTCGGTCTTCTCGCAGCGGTCCTGCTGATGTTCGCCCACGGGATCGTGAGCGCTCTGCTCTTCATGTCCGCGGGCACCGCGCACCACACGTTCGGGACCCGGGATATCCCCGCCATCGGCGGGATCACGCCGACCACGCCCGCGTTATCGACGTTCCTCATGGTCGGGTCGCTCGCATCGCTCGGCCTGCCGGCGCTGATCAGCTTCCCGGCGGAGTTCACAGCGCTGCTGGCCACCTGGGACACGCTCGCCTACTGGGTCCTGATTCCGTTGATCATTCTGGTCGTCACCGCCGGTTTCTACCTGTGGATGATGCAGCGGATGCTCTTCGGGCCGCCGAAAGGGATCCCTCTGACAGCGCACGACGTGCCGTGGAACGAAGGCGTCGGCATGGGCATCCTGGTAGCCTTCACGATCCTGTTCGGGATCCTGCCCGGCCTCCTCGTGAACGTGATCATGAGCTCGCCGATCCGCGGCTTCCCGGGGACCTAGAACGATGGATCTCTCCCAGTTCGCCGGACCGTTCCTCCCCGAGATCCTGCTGCTCGCGGGCACGCTGCTCGTCTTCCTCCTCGACGTGGTCGGCGTCCGTAGGACCGAGGTCACCGGCGCGGTGGCGGTCGCGACGACCGCGCTCGCCCTCCTCTTCGTCGTCGCCGACCTCGGCTTCGCGCCGATCGCCGCGCTCGCCACGGTTCCTGCGGGCCAGGTCGATATGGTCGTGGGGCCGGGCGCGACGCCGCTCTATGCGTTCACCTCGCTCGGGTTCATCTTCCAGGGGATCTTCCTCCTCGCCGCGCTCCTCGTCTCGCTGGCATCGATGAGCCGGCCGTCGAACGAGCGCGGCGCCCCGATCTTCTACGGGCTCCTCCTGCTCGCGACCCTCGGGATGCTGCTCGTCGCGATCGGTTCCGACCTCATCTTCCTCCTGCTCGCGGTCGAGCTCACGAGCATCTCTACGTACCTGCTCGTCGGATACACCCGGAAGGACGCGCGGTCGCTCGAGGCCGCGATGAAGTTCTACATCATCGGTGCGCTCTCGACGAGCCTCTCATTCTTCGGGGCGTCACTCCTCTTCGGGGCGTACGGGACCACCAACCTCTACCACATCCGCGCGGTCGCCGGGGCGGTCGGGTACCCGGTCCTCGTTCTGCTCGGTTACGGGTTCCTCATCGCCGGTCTCGCGTTCAAGGCGACCCTTGTTCCGTTCCACGCCTGGGCGGTCGACGTCTACGACGGCGCCCCCACCGACGTCACGGCCTTCCTGACGGGAGGGTCGAAGAAGGTCGGCCTCTTCGCCTTCTTCCTGGTCTTCCTCGGTCCGGTGCTCTTCCTCACGCCCGGTGGAGGCGGAAGTCCGTTCTCGGGTGGTTCGATCGACCTCGGACCGGTCCTGCAGATCACGCTCTCGATCCTCGCGGTGCTCACGATGACCGTGGGGAACGTCCTCGCGCTCCTCCAACGCGAGATGAAACGGATGCTCGCGTACTCTTCCATCAGCCAGGCCGGCTACATGCTGATCGGCATCGCGATCGGCACCTCGCCCGCTCTCGCGGGGGCGACATTGCAGATGTTCGCTCACGTCTTCATGAAGACCGGCGCGTTCCTCGTGGTCGCCGGGGTCACCGCGCTCGGCGTGGGCCCGCTCATCGACGACTGGAAGGGTTTCGGGGTGCGCCGTCCGCTCGTCGGGGTCGCCTTCGGCCTCATGCTCCTCTCGCTGGCCGGGGTCCCGCTCACGATCGGGTTCGTCTCGAAGTTCGTCCTGTTCAGCTCGGCGGTCCAGGCCCAGGGGTACTTCGTCTGGCTGGCGGTCGCGGGCCTCCTCAACAGCGCGGTATCGGTCTTCTACTACGCCCGGGTGTTGAAGGTGATGTTCTTCGATGGTCCCGCGCCGCCGCTCGCCACGGGTGCGACGGTCCCCGCGCCGGAGCCGACCGCCCTCCCCGCCGCCGGTCTCGGCTACGGCCGTGCCACGGCGATCGCCCTCATCGCCATCGCGATCGTAGCGATCGGCATCTACCCGCAACCCGTCCTCGGGGCGATCCAGACCGCGGCCCAGCACTTCGTGAACGTCGGTGCGTGAGGCGATGGAGCGCTACGACGTCGTCGTCGTAGGTGCCGGTCCCGCGGGGTCGCTCGCAGCGCGGGCCGCCGCCGAAGGAGGTGCGACGACGCTACTCGTCGACCACCGCCCCGAGCTCGGGCATCCGGTCCAGTGCGGGGAGTTCGTCCCCGCCGCGCACGAGCTGGCCGACATCTTCGGCTGCACGGAGCTGATCGCGCGGGCCTTCGACGTCCCCGGGGCGAGCGTTCTCCGCGAGACCCACCAGATGGCCTGCATCTCCCCGTTCGGTCACATCTTCCGCTTCCCGCTCGCCGGGTGCACCGTCTCGCGCCGCGCGTTCGATAAGGCGCTCGCGTTCCGGGCCGAGGGCGCCGGGGCGGAGCTGCGGTTCCCGCTCGGCGTGACGGGGGTCCACGACGACGTCGTGGAGGCCGCCGGCGGGGTCCGGGTGCAGGCCAAGGTCATCGTGGGGGCGGACGGACCCATTTCCACCGTCGGGCGGTCGGTGGGCTTCGCTCCCGTCCGCGAGCTCTTTCGGATGATCACTGCCACCGTGGACGGCCCGCTCGACGACCAGATCGACATCTTCTTCGGTCATGTCGCCCCGGGCGGCTACGCGTGGCGCTTTCCTCGGGCCCATGACGCCAACGTCGGGCTCGGCGTCGCCCAGATTCCGCCGGGGGCGTCGCTTGAAGGCTTGCTCGGAAAGTTCCTTTCCGAGCAGCATCTCGGCCCGGGTCGTGAGAAGACCGCGTGGTGGGTCCCGGTCGGCGCCCCGCCCGAGAGCCTCGTCCGAGGACGCGCCCTCTTCGCCGGGGACGCGGCGAACCTCGTGATGGCGACCAACGGAGGCGGGATCCCGACCGCGATGCTGAGCGGGTGGCTCGCCGGCAGCGCGGCGGCCCGGTTCGTCCGCACGGGGGCGCCCCTCACCGACTATGACGCGTCCTGGCGGGAAGCGCTCTTCCGGCCCCTCGAGCGGGCCTCCCGGATCCAGCAGTTCGGGGAGCGGGTCGCCCGCCCGGACCTCCTCCTAGCCCTAGGCATGCGATATATCGGGGCGTCGGGTCTAGATGCCATGATGCGGCTGCGCTGGCCTTCGCGCCTGCGGAGGAACTCCTGACGACCTCGGGGTCCTCGGAGCATCCGATGGAGCCGTCCCTCGAGGCGCTCGTCACGCAGACCTTGGGTCAGGAGACCGCCCTCGAGCTGTCCGCGCTCCTGCCGGTGCTCGTCCGCGACCTCTCCGACATCGACTGGCGACTGAACCAGGTCCTCGGCTCCCGTTACGCGACCCTGACCGAAGCGGCCCGGTACGCCGTGTCGATGGGAGGAAAGCGTGTCCGACCGCTCCTCATGGCCGCGACCTACCGCTCGCTCGGACCGACCCAAACCCGTCCGATCCATTCGCTCGCCGCGGCGTTCCAGCTCATCCACACGGCGACGCTGGTCCATGACGACGTCATCGACCACGCGGAGACCCGTCGCGGGCGCCCCTCGATGCCGCGCGCCTTCGGCACGCCGCTCGCGATCGTGGGCGGCGATTACCTCTTCGTCCGTGCGTTCGAGCTGGCCGCCGAGTACCCGAAGTCGATCATCCTGCGCTGCGGCGAGGCGTGCGCCGACCTCGTGGAAGGCGAAGTGCTGCAGGACGCGAGCCGGTTCGACCTCTCTTCGGGCCGCGAGCACTACTTCCGGGTCGTGGGTGGAAAGACCGCGGCGATCATCGGGGCCGCCCTCGCCTCGGTCGCCGAGATCGCCGAGGTTCCGCCGGCGACCGTGGACGCTCTCGAAACGTACGGGAAGGCGGTGGGGACCGCGTTCCAGATCCGGGACGACCTGCTCGACGTCTACGGAGACCCCGACCTCCTCGGTAAGCCGCTCTACACCGACTTCCGCGAGGGGAACCCCACCCTCGTCGCCCTCGAAGCGTACTCTCGTCTCGACCCGAGGCGCCAGGCCGAGTTCGAAGAGCTGTTCCAGCACCGCCGCAAGCGCACGAAGCACCTGCTCCGCCTCCGGGAGCTCGCCGACCTCGCCGGGGTCGACTCGGTGGTGGGTCGAGAGTCGATGGAGTGGGCCGACCGCGCGGTCCGGGCCCTCGAGCCGATTCCCGACGGACCGTATCGCCACCTCCTCGAACGCCTCGCTCACGGCGCCGCCGAACGGCGATTCTAGGACCGCGTTTCGAGCGAAAGCTACATCTTCCCATTCCGGACTCGAGCGCATCGACGAGGGTCCCGAATGGGCGGTTCTTCGACGGTCAACGCGGGCGGACCCGGGGCTTCGGCGAACGCCCCGGCTCATTTCGACCATCTCCCGCCGGCTTGGGAGCCGACCCCGGTGCGCCCCCGCCTTCCGATCGGCGTGGCGGTCGTCTCGGTCCTGCTCGCGCTCTTCGGCGTCGTGATGCTCCTCGCGGGGCTCCTCTTCCTCCTCGCCACGGTCGCCTCCGAGGTCGTCCCCTCGTCGCTCGAGATCTTCCAGTCGATCGACCTCTACGGGGCCGCGATCCTCGCGATTCTCGGCGCCGCACTGATCGGTATCGCGACGTCGCTCTGGCGACAGGAGACCTGGGCCCTCTGGACGATGCTCGTGCTCGTGTTCGCCACCGCGGCGTATCTCTTCTTCACGGATTCGATCACGGTTCTCTTCCTCGTCTTCGTGGTCCTCTTCCTCTATCTGATCGCCGTGCGTCGCTACTTCTACTGATGCGGACCCTCCTCGCCCAGCTCGCCCCGGTGCCGGGCGACGTCGGCCGGAACGTCGAGCGAGTAGCGGCGGCCGTCCGGGCGACCCGCTGCGACCTCGCGGTGTTCCCGGAGCTCTATCTGTCGGGATACCGGATCGGCGACCGATTCCACCGCCTCGCGCTGAAGGAAGGAGATGCCTCCCTCGCGGCCCTGCGCGCCGTCGCCCGAGACTCGGGAACGACCCTCGTGATGGGGGCCCCGCTCGCGTCGACCGAACGGGCGGGCGAAGTGTACAATGCGGCGATCGCGCTCCTTCCGGGCGGCGAGCTCAAGGTACAGGTGAAACGGTATCTCCCCACGTTCGGACCGTTCGAGGAGGGTGTGCCGTTCACGCCCACCGACACGAGCGCTCCGATGGTACTGGCGGGAGGGGCGGTCGGCGTCGAGATCTGTTACGACGTCTTCTTTCCCGAGGTCTCGCGCCAGCTCGCCCTCGGTGGAGCCGGGCTGCTCGTCGTCATCTCGGCCTCGCCGGTCACGAGCCGGAGGCTGTTCGAACGGCTGCTCCCCGCCCGGGCCATCGAGAACGGTTTGCCGATCCTCTACGTCAACCGCGTCGGGGTCGAGGACGGGGTCGTCTTCGGTGGCGGCTCGGGGGGATGGGACCCCCGGGGCGAACCGATGCCCACGACTCCCGTGACCTTCACGCCGGCGGACCCGGAGGAATCGCTCTCCCTCGTCGAGATCGACCTCACCGAATCGGCCCGGTGGCGACCGTTCCGACCGGTGCTGCGGGACGTGGCCGGGCGGCCGGGGGTGCCTGCGTCGGCCCCGCCACCTTCCGAAGTTCGTTCGATTCCAACGCGGCCCTTATAGGGGACCCGCACCCCGGGAAGGACGGTGTCGCCGCCCCCGACGATCGCCCAACAGCTCGCCGCCAAACAGCGCGAGATCTCGGTCGCCGAGTTCTTCGAACGGAACCGACAGATCCTCGGGTTCGACAACCCGCAGCGGGCGCTCCTCACCACGGTCAAAGAGGCGGTCGACAATTCGATCGATGCGTCCGACGAGGCGCGGATCCTTCCCGACGTTCTTGTCGAGATCTCGAAGGAGACCGAGGATCGGCTCCGCGTCGCGGTCACCGATACCGGACCGGGGATTCTGCGTCGCGAAATCCCGAACGTCTTCGCCCGACTCCTCTACGGATCGCGGTTCCACTCTAACCGGCAGGCCCGGGGCCAGCAGGGGATCGGGATCTCCGCCGCGGTGCTCTACGCGAACCTGACGACCGCCCGTCCGGCGCGGATCACCTCGAAGGTCGAAGAGGAGGAGGCCGCGCACGTCCTCGAGCTCGTCATCGACACCCAGAAGAACCAACCTCGGGTCGTTTCCGAGGACGTCACGCTGTGGGATTCGCCGCACGGGACCCGGATCGAGCTCGTCCTGAAGGCCCGCTACGTCCGGGGTCGCCAGTCCCCTTACGAATACCTTCGGGGCACCGCGATCGTCAACCCGCACGCCCGCATCGTGCTCGTCGAGCCCGACGGGACTCGGGTGACCTTCGAACGCGCCAGCACCGACCTTCCGCCGATCGCCAAGGAGACGCTCCCCCACCCGTTCGGCCTCGAGCTCGGGGAGCTCGGGTACCTGCTCAAGGCATCCAAACGGACCAACCTCTCGGAGTTCCTGACGAAGGACCTGCAGGGCGTGAGCCTCCGTGCGTCGAAGGAGCTGCTCACGGCCGCCGGCCTCAAGCCCAGTGCCGCGCCGAGTTCAGTGTCGGGGGATGATCAAGACCGACTGCTCCGCGCCCTCCACGGGGCAGCGCTCATCGCTCCGTCGCCCGAAGGACTCTCGCCCATCGGCGCGATGCTCATCAAGCGGGGACTGCGCAACGTCCTCGGGGAGCTTCGTCCCGAGTTCTACTGCCCGCCCGTGAGTCGACCGCCGAAGGTCCACGCCGGCTTTCCGTTCATGGTCGAGGTGGGCCTCGTCTACGGGGGTGGTCTCCCCGCCGACCAGCCGGTGCAGATCCTGCGGTTCGCGAACCGCGTCCCGCTCCTTTTCCAGCAGGGAGCGTGCGCGATCACGAACGCGATCTCGAACCTCGACTGGCGACGCTACGGGCTCGACCAGAAAGGGGGCTCAGGGGTTCCCACTGGCCCCGCCCTCATCCTCGTCCACGTCGCTTCGACGAAGGTCCCGTTCACGAGCGAGGCCAAGGAGGCCGTCGCCGAGGACCCCGAGATCGACAAGGAGCTCACGCTCGCGCTCCAGGCGGCCGCCCGGCATCTGCGCACGCACATCTCCCGGAAGAGTCGGCGCGATTTCGCGAGCGACAAGTTCGCCATCATCCAGCGGATCCTCCCGAAGCTCGCCGAGAAGACAAGCCACCTCGTCGGAAAGGCGGTGCCGGACCTCACCCCGGTCGTCACCCGGATCATGGACGTCGTCAACGTCGAGGTCCCGTTCGAATCCGACGCAACGGGGGTCCGAGCCAAGGTCGAAGTGACGAACTACACGCCGCGCCCTCGTATCCTCGAGCTGTTCGTCGAGGTCCCGCCCGACGTGTTTTCGCTCGCCTCCTTCGACCCCGCGCCCGACGGGATGGAGGCGACCCTCGGCCGGGCGTGGTGGACCCTGCCGAAGCTGGCACCGAGCGGCCGGACCGTGCTCGCGCTCTCGTTCCCGGCCAAGACCGACGTGGAAGCGAACGACCTCGATTGGTACGTGGCGGGCATCGACGAAGCGCACATCCTGGGCGCCGACCCACTCCCGGGGGACTGGGACATCCGGCTTCCCCGAACCATCGTCGAGGCGGCCGAAGCGGCCGCCGCGGACGCCGCGGCGAACGGGACGAACGGGGATGAGGAGGTGGATTACGATGCCGCCGAAGCGAGCGCGCACGCCAGCGAAGAAGAGTGATGACGAGGAGCCGGTGAAGATCCGCGCGGACGCGCTGAAGCCCACGCTCGGCCTCGCCCAGCAGATCTACGAGCAGCTCGACCGGGGCGAGATACCTCGGATGCGTCTCCCACTTCGGACGAAGCAGAACATCATCTTCCAGCCGCGGGAGGGTGTCTGGAAGCTCGGCCGCGCGATGGGGACTCGCAGCGCGCGCAAGCTCGATGGTGCGCTCATGCTCCTGCGCACGTTCTACCTGGTCGACTTCATCAACGAGATGGCCAAAGAGGGAAAGACGTCGACGTTGCGGGAGCTCTACTACATCAGCGAGGCCTGGGAGGACGCGAAGTTCCACGGGGAGGACGAGTCGAACCTCCTGATCGAGGACCTCGAGGTGATGTGCGAACGTCTTCGCGAGGACTTCCGACTTCACCCCGAGGAGAACGGGGCATCGGTCATCGGCGACCTGACGATCAAAGAACGGAACCGTAAGGGGATCGTGAAGAAGATCAACTGCCGGGACGACGTCGGGGACGGGGGTTACTCACTGCCCTTCAACGTCGAGAAGGAGAAGATCGAGTTCGTCAGCACGAACGCGAAGTTCCTGATCGCGATCGAGTGCGGCGGCATGGTCGATCGCTTGGCGGAGAACGGTTTCGACGAGCAGCACGATGCCATTCTGCTGCATCTCAAAGGACAGCCGGCCCGCTCGACCCGTCGGTTCCTGCGGCGCGCATCCGAGGAACTGAAGCTCCCGGTGGTCGTCTTCACCGATGGGGATCCCTGGTCGTTCCGCATCTTCGCGTCGGTGGCGTACGGCGCGATCAAGACCGCGCATCTTTCGAGCTATCTCGCGACCCCCTCGGCGGAATTCCTCGGAGTGACGGCGTCGGACATCGAGAACTACGACCTTCCCTCGGACAAGCTCTCGGAGCAGGACATCCGGGCCCTGCAGGCCGAGCTCACGGACCCGCGGTTCGGTACCGCGGAGTGGCGGGCGGAGATCGAACTCATGCTCAAGAATGGGAAGAAGGCGGAGCAACAGTCGCTCGCCAAGTACGGTCTCAACTACGTGACCGAGCACTACCTTCCGGAAAAGCTGACCGAGATGGGCGTTCTCTGAGGTTCCGTCGACTTCCCTCCCGCGGGTCCACCGATAGTCTTTAGAGGGGAATCGTCGGTCGCCGGCCGATGACGTACAGCTCGGGTCAGAAGTATCTCGCCGAGTTCGTGGGAACGATGGGCCTTCTCCTCGCGGTGGGGGGTGCGGCGGTCTTCAGTCTGACCGAAACGTTCGACCCTCTCTCCCGGGTCGTGTTGGTGAGCCTATCCGTGGGCTTCGGGCTCATCGGACTGATCTACGCGTTCGGCGACATCTCGGGCGGCCACTTCAATCCGGCCGTGACGATCGCGGCGTGGGTCGCGGGTCGCATGCCGGCGCGTGACGTCATACCGTACATCCTCGCCCAAGTAGCGGGCGGCGTGCTGGGCATGGGCATCGTCGCGGGAATTGCGTACGGTGATTCCTCGTTCTTCCCCATCGCGCAGAAGGCGGCCCTCGGCTCGCAGACCTATGCGGGCGGCTCCGCCCCGGGCGCGTTCAGCCTCGGCGCGGTCTTCCTCATCGAGGTCGCGTTCACGTTCATGCTGGTCATGGCCATCCTCTTCTCGACCCGGGCCAACAGCTCGGCGAAGAACCTCGCGCCGATCGGGATCGGGCTCACTCTGCTCATGACGAACCTGGTCGCCATACCCATCGATGGGGCCTCGATCAATCCGGCCCGTAGCTTCGCTCCGGCCGTCCTCTCCTCGATGTGGTCCAGCGGCAACTGGGCGATCGGCCAGGACTGGATCTTCTGGGTCGCGCCGATCATCGGCGGACTCTTCGCGGCGCTCCTCGACCGCGCCCTGAAGGCGAAGGCGGCGTAGAAGCGGTGGGCCCTCTCAGGGTCCCGCGACTCTGGCGAGCCCGGCGGGCGAGAGGAACTCGTCCGCGAACTCCACCGGCGCGTAGACGAGGAACCCCGCGGTGCCCTCGGCCCGGCGCCATTCAATGCCCTGTTCCTTGAACTCGGATCGTTCCGCCCGCACCTCGTTCACCGGTTCGGTGAGGCGGACCGGGACGGTGCTCCCGTCCTTCGCGAGGAGGAGGACATCGTTCGGTGGGTCGTAGACGACCCACGCGCGCGGGACCACGACCCGTAGGTGGAGCAGGCGGGGCCGGAACTGGTTCTCGCTCTCCGTTTCCGTGCGCGAGAAGACCGCGTGTTCCACCCCGCCCAGTTCGACCGTTCGCTCGAACTGGAAGGAGCGTTGCCGGAACTCGAGGACGTTGATCTCAAGGTCGCTTTGGTCCAGCACGTTCGACCGACGGAACGCCGCCACATAACGCTGGGGAATGCGTTCGGTCCGGCCCACGGTCCTCCGATTCGAGCCCGGAATCGACGCTCCGGAGCCGCCCGCGACCGCCGGCGGCAGCGCCGGGGCGTTGGCAACCCTAATAAACGGTCACCCGTACCGCCGCGCGTCCGGACTGAGAGGGAATGAAACGTTCTTCACGCGTCTGGAAGAAGCGCGGCCACATGCGCTGGAAGTGGCGCAAGAAGCGGATGCGCCGCCGCATGAGGGCCCAGAAGATGCGAAAGCAGTAAGCGGGTCCCCCGGACGGGGGCCGAACCCCTTCCTTCCCTACCAGGTCGCGCGGTCGAGCGCGCGGGCCTTTTTGGTCGCCTTCTTCCACTCGCGATAGTGCTCGCGGCAGAGCGGGGCCCTTCGCCCCTTGTCGGGAAGGCCGGGGAACGCCTTGCGGGCCTCGGTCAGCGAGAGCCGTCGGACCGAGGGCACGCCGCAGCCGGCGACCAGGCATGGTTCGTCCTCCTCCTCGGGAGGCCGGGGGCGGGGACCTTCCGGCGTCATCGACGGGCCTTCCGGGCGGCTTCGGCGATGAGGCCGGGGATCTCGTAGGGGAATCGGGCGACCCGTGCTCCGGCTGCCTCGAGGGCCGCGAGCTTGGTCTCGGCCGTTCCCTTGCCGCGAGTAATGATCGCGCCCGCATGCCCCATCCGCTTCCCGGGGGGCGCGCTGCGCCCGGCGATGTAGGCCACGACCGGCTTCGTGAAGTGGTGGTGGATGTACTCGGCGCCGTCCTCCTCCGCCGTCCCTCCGATCTCCCCCACCAGGACCAGCGCGTCCGTGTCGGGGTCGGCTTCGAAGAGGGGCAGAGCGTCCACGAACGACGTCCCGACCACAGGGTCCCCTCCGAGGCCGATGCAGGTCGATTGACCCAGTCCCACTTCCTTGATGCCGTTCACGATCTCGTACGTCAGAGTGCCACTCCGCGAGATGACGCCGATGCGCCCCGGCTGGAAGACCACGTTGGGGATGATCCCGACCTTCGCGTTCCCCGGTGAGGCGATGCCCGGGCAGTTGGGACCGATGATCCGCGTGCCCTTCGAGCGCGCGTAGTGGTACATGACGAGCATGTCGTGGAACGGGATATGCTCCGTGACCACCACGCACAGCCGGATCCCGGCGTCCACCGCTTCGAGAAGGGCATCCTTCGCGTAGGGCGCGGGTACGAAGATGCACGAAGCATTCGCTTGGGTCTTCTCGACCGCGTCCCGGACCGCATCGAACACCGGAACCCCCTCGACGGCCGTGCCGGCCTTCCCCGGAGTGACGCCGGCGACCACCGCGGTGCCGAATTGGCGCATCTGGCCGGAGTGCACGGTGCCCTGGTGGCCCGTGATCCCCTGGACGACCACCCGGGTGTTCCGGTCGACGAGGACCGTCATGGTCGCCCCCGGGCGGCGTCGACGGCTGCCTGAGCGGAAGCGCGCAGGTCCGACACCGACGTGACGCCCGCGGACCGGAGGATCTCGATACCTTCCTTTTCGTTGTTGCCGCGGATCCTCGCAATGAGGGGGAACCGCTCGGCGACAGGGACCTGGCGCATCGCCTCGACGAGCCCTGTGGCCACGGTGTCGCACCGAGTGACTCCGCCGAAGATGTTGAGGAACACCGATGCCGGACGGGCTCGGGCCATCAGGAGGAACGCTTCGGTGACCTTCTTCGGGTCGTCCGTTCCACCGAGGTCGAGGAAGACTCCCGGGGCCCCTCCGAGTTCCTTCAGGACGTCGAGGGTCGCCATGGTGAGCCCCGCGCCGTTCGCGATCACTCCGATGTTGCCGTCGAGCTGGACGAACGCGATCTCCTTCTCCCGCGCGATCTCCTCGAGCTCGGTGCGGTCGTCCCGAATCTCCGCGTACTCGGGGTGGCGGAACGCGGCGTCGTCCTCGATGATCACCTTGGCATCCAGCGCGACCAGGCCATCGCCCACGATCGCGAGGGGGTTGATCTCGACGAGCTCCGCATCCTCACGCTGGAAGACCTGCCAGAGGGAATCGAGGAGCCGGTCGAGGGAGCGGGCCGGACCTCCGGTGAGCCCGAAGACCTTCGCGATCCGACGCTTTTCGTAACTGGTGAGGCCGGGGAACGGGTCGACCGTCTGTCGGTCGATCTCGGCATCGGTCACCGATTCGATCTCGATTCCCCCGTGGGCGCTCGCGATCAGCAACGGCAAGCGCAGCGTTCGGTCGAGGGTCAACGAGAGATAGAGCTCCCGACCGATCGCCAGCTTCTCCTCGAGGAGAACCTCGCGAACCTTCTCCCCCTTGAACTCGAGACCGAGAATCGCGGACGCGGCCGCCCGGGCCTCTTCGGGGGTGTTCGCGAATCGGACCGCTCCGCCCTTTCCTCGGCCGCCCGCGAGCACTTGGGCTTTCACAACGCACGGGAGCGGGACCTTACCGGACCGCACGAGCGATTCCGCCTCGTCCGCCGAGTGGGCCACTTCGCCCTGGGGCAGGGGGACGCCATACTTTCGGAAGACATTCTTCCCTTGCCACTCGGCAAGCTTGACCATCGTACGCCTCGGCGCGCGCATGGGGCCGGTCTATTAAGGGCGACGGTCCGCGGCAAATGCGCTCACGAGCTCGGATGCCGACCGACGGGGTGGCCACGGGGTTCGGACTCGGCCGCTACGGAGAGAGGCCGCCTGTTAACGGTGGGAGTTAAGTACTCACCCCCCGAAGAGCCCGGTGGCCCGATGGCGAATTTCCCGGAGCTCGTCGCCCTCTCGGCGGTGATGGGCCTCTCGATCTACCTCTCGTTGCCCATCATCCTGCGCAAGAAGATGGGATCGCGCACGATCACCATCCTCAACGCAGCGGCGATCGGGATCCTCGTCTTCCTCCTCGCGGACATCTTCTCCGATGCGTCTCCGATCATCTATTCCGGCACGTCGAACGCCTACGTCGCCAACGGCAACTATGCCATCGCCTTCGCTCTCGCGGTCGTCGGCTGCTACCTCGTCCTGTTCGCCACCGAACACCGTTCCCAGGGGACGAAGGCGACGCCGGTGT
>JBEKEY010000014.1:0-38940 GCA_050013595.1 Thermoplasmata archaeon
GCCCTACCATTCCATCCTGTATGCGCAAGAAACGCATTGCCGAGCAGCGACAGCGGCTTTGGAAAGGGGGTAGACCTAGCGCGCTGTGGGTCACTGGATGGGAGCGGCGATGTGCTCGGCCAACTCCGGCTCTCTTCACGACGCTCCACCCGCCATCTCCACGGACAACCCGCAGGTTCGCCCGCCCGAGAAGAAGGAGCCCTGCGAGTGGTGCGACGGGGACCGCTAGGCAGAGTCTGAGTCGCCACCCTCGCGCCGAGCTCCCCGGATTCTCGCTGGGGTTACATTTATCCCCCATAGTTCGTGCGCGGTGCTATGCGGTATCTCGTGCGAGGAATCGTCCCAGCCGACGTTGGCAACAAGCTCGATGCATCGGGTGGACCGGGGAAGATCCTCGGTCACGTCATGACTCGATTCAAACCCGAATGCGCCTATACCAACTATGAGAGGCGGGAGGTCATCCTGGTGGTGGACTTTGAGACTCCAGCAAAGCAAGCGGAGTTCATGATCCTCTGGTCTCGGTGGTTCGGGAACTACGCTGAGATGACCCCGGTTCACCCCATGTCGGAAACGCCAAAGGTGGCTGAGGAAGCGATCAAGAACGCGAGCCAGGCTCCGTAGCGCCCTTTACGCGGTCCGGACCCCGAGCGACTACACTTCGGGGTCCGGCAAGACTTTCCCGAACCCTCACGCGTCAAGCTTGGACGGGCTTATCGCGGCCCCAAGTGAGAGCAAGTGACTGCAACGCGGCTTGCAACCGCGGGGTGCCCAAAATCGGGGGATTATCCGGGGATCGTCGTGCCGTTCATCGCACCCGACTGGCATTCGCTGGCCGTCGATGACGGCCGAAGCCGTTGACTTCCGGCCCGGCGCTCGCGTTTCCTATCACGACCGGTGTATACCACCGGTGTTGACACTCTCGAACGAGTGCTTAGGTCTTCATGATGTGTCGGCCCGCCGGGCGCTTAGCAATGGGTCCCTTGCCGCCCACACGCTTCGCCGATCGCTTTCTCGCCGCCACCATTCTCGCTCCGCGTGTCCTCTTCGCCATGGTCGTTCCTGTGGATTCGGACTACATCCACCCGACCTTAACTCACGTTAAGGAACGGAAGGCGTTCTCAGACCAGGTGAAGGCAGTCGCGGTCGGGTTTAACCGACGGCAGGAGGAATCTCGTCCCACTTACGCTGAAGCTCCACAAAGCGAGGGTCGCCCCGGATCGACGCAAAGAGCGGGGAATACCGCAATTCCAACACTGGTTCCGCGCCGTCCTCTCGGGCCCGATACATGGCCGCGAAGAACGCGTCGGTCTCCCCCAGTGCGAAGTGGACGAATCCGGCCAAGAATATCGTCACCTGGATCACGTCAGTTCGGCCCTCCAGCGTCTCGATTTCCCGCCGGGCCGCCTCCTTGTCTCCACGCCGGGCGGCGAGAAACCCTCGGTACATCTCCGTCCAGACGCTCGTGGGCCGAATCCGTTCCATTTCCCGGATCGTCTCGTCTGCTTTGGAATAATTCTGATGCGCGAGATAGTACTCCGTCATGTGGGCGTTCGTCCGGAACGCGACCAACGGCTTGGTTCGCTCCCAGAATTCGAGGGCCTTCGATTCCCTTCCCGAGTAGAAGTAGGAGCGTCCGAGGAACGCCATGATATTGATGTCCAGAGGGTCGATCTGGTGGGCCGTCTCGAGCAGCGTGAGAGATTCGTCGATCGCGCCGCGCCCAGCGGCGATCTGTGCTAGCCAACGATAGGGGTCGGCGAGACTGGGATTCAACTCCATGGCCCGGCGAGCTTCCTTCTGGGAGCCAGCGAAATCCTCGGTCGTCAGCAGGATGCTCGCGAGACAGGTATGCGCGTCGGCCAGTGCTTCGTTCAGCTGGAGCGCGTTGGTCACCTCTTCCAGGCCACGTTTCTGAGCGTCCGAATAGGGCAGGGCGCCCTCCCCGCCCAAGTAGAGGACGCATTCGGCGATTCCCACCCTCGCCCGGGCGAACTTCGGATCACGGCGGACGGCCTCTTCGAAGAAGCCCAGCGCCTTTCGAATGGTCTCTTCCGAAGTCTTTTCAGCGAACAGCTTCCGTCCATGGAGAAAACTAGCGTACGCCTCGAGGTCTTGGGTGTCCGGCGCTTCGTGGACAATGACGGTCGGGGGCTTTCGAACGCCTCCGGAGAGATGGATGGAGACCTGGTTCGCAATATGGCCTGCAATCTCATCCTGAATCGCGAAAATGTCGTCGAGCGGTCGCTCGAACCGCGATGACCAGAGGGGCTCCTCGGAGTTCGTGTCGACCAGCTGGACGGTAATCCGCACGCGGTTCCCCGCCTTCCGAACGCTTCCCTCAAGCGCCATGCGAACGCCGAGGTCCTGCCCGACCTCCCGCAGTGACTTCGATGACCCCTTGTAGCGAAGAATCGAGGTCCGAGCGATGACCCGAAGGCTCGGGATCTTTGAGGACCGGGTGATGAGCTCATCCGTAAGACCATCCGCGAAGTAATCGTCGCCCGCGTCCGGGCTCAGGTTGGCGAACGGGAGCACCGCGAGGCGCAGGTTCGAGTCGACCTGCTCAGTGGGGGGGCGGGGTCGGACCGCGTCCGCCCAAAGAACGATCCGGTAGATGTCGACCGGATACTCCACATTCTTGAGTGCCCGCGATCCGACCTTTTCGATTGGAAGACGCAACTTATTGCGCACCTGGTCGAAGACAGACCCGGAAACACAGATTCCGCCGGGCTCGGCCAAGGGTTCGATCCGGGAAGCGACGTTCACCGCGTCTCCGACGATGTCGCCCCCGTCACCGACGACGTCTCCGACGTGAATCCCGATTCGGAGAACGATACGCTCCTTTACGTCGGGCGCATTGTTCCGACGGGCCACGGCCTCCTGGATCTCCACGGCGCAACGCACCGACTCCACCGCGCTCGGGAACTCGATTAGGAAGCCATCTCCCAGGGTCTTGACCTCTCGGCCCCCGTGGGGCGCCAGCAGGGGTCGGACGAGCGCCTGGTGCTCCTTGCGGATACGGAGCGCCTCCTCCTCGTCGCGTTGACCCAACTTCGTGAACCCCACGAGGTCGGTGAACATGATCGCCGCCAGTCGTCGATTGACGGGCGCCGCGTTCGATACCGCGGGTTCGCTCCCTTCGAGACGCATTCTGCGCAAGAGAGACGCGAAGCGACGCTCTGGGCGTAAGGTATCGAATCGGGGTTCGACATTGATCCAAACGAGCCAACTGGATCGTTCCTCGTACGCCTTCTCCAGCCAGGTCAACGCCTGGTCCGCGTCACCGAGTCCGGTGTATACAAGAGCAATCCAGTAGGAAGGAAGGTAGCGGCCCTGCGAACGTTGGAGGAGGTCGTCCAGGATCCTTCGCGCCTCGGGCTCATTCCCCGCAGAGGCGTAAGCGTGGGCCAGCACCGCGAGCGAAATCGTGCTGCCGCCGGACGAGGCGACCGCCTGCTGAATCTCTGCGATGGCCTCCTTGAACATTCCCTTCTGGAGGAACGGTCGCCCGAACCAGAGGTGCGCGGGTCCGAACGTCGGATCGAGCTCGAGCGCCCTGCGGTATTGTTCGATCGCCCCGTCGAAGTCCCGAGACAAATATAGAACGTGGCCGAACCCCGTGTTGACGGCCATCGAAACCGGGTCCAACTCGAGCGCCTTTCGCATCTCTGTGAGCGCCTCTGCGAATCGACCCATGGCTTTCAGGAAGTCCGCGTAGAACTGGTGGCCCACCGGGTATCCTGGGTTCAGAAAGATGGCCCGGGTCAGCTCTTCCTCCGCAGGCTTCCAGTCTCTCTCGTATAGGAAGCGGACGAAGCCGAGAGAGGCGTGGGCCTCGGCGAGATGGTCGTCGATCGCGAGCGCCCTCTCGGCCGCTTCCCGCGCTCTCGGGAATGCCTCGGTCGGCGGGGTGAACTCGAGCCAACCGAGTTGCGCCCAGGCGTCCGCTAACCCGCAGAACGCGAGCGCAAAGGTACGGTCCTTCTCGATGGCCTGTTCGAAGAACTCGACCCCTCGCTTGAGACCCGCCTCGCTCCTTAGATTCCACTGGAATCGACCCCGGAGGTAAAGGTCGTAGGCGTTAGACTCGACCGTTGAGCCGCTTTCGAGTCCTCGCTCGTCGCCCTTCCCGAGCGTCACCTTGAGCGCCCGCCCAACACGCCGCGCGATCTCCCGCTGAATAGCCAGCACGTCCTCAACTTCGCGGTCGTAGTCGGCGGACCAGAGTTCCTCTTGGGTCGTCGCCTTGATGAGCCGAACAGCGATCCTCACCTTTCGGCCCGATCGGCGAACGCTCCCTTCCACCAGATTCTGAACGCCGAGCTCACTCGCAACCCGGGAGAGCGCCTTGTTCGTGCCCTTGTACTGCATCGCCGAGGTCCGAGCAATCACGCTGAGCCCGGCGATTCGCGAGAGCGTGGAGATGAGTTCCTCCGTCAGCCCGTCGACGAAATACTCGTCTTGGGAACTCCCACCGATGTTCACGAGAGGCAAGACTGCGAGCCGGTTCGACTTGGCCGAGCCAGCGGGCGGGCTGTCCGATCTCATCGCGGGGACCGAATCAGGTGGGATGAGTTATCGTCTTTCCCTACTCGAATCACTTCGATCATCGATCGATCGTTCGCTTGAAATGTCGGCGGAAGTGAGTGAAACTGATATCGCACCCAACGGTCGATGTGTGGGCGCCACGCCAAACGCGCTCGGCACCTCCTCTCGGATTCCTACCGGTCGGTCCTGTCCCAAGGACCACCGTGGCAAGGTCGAAGTTGCCGTCCTCAGGGACCGACAGCCAACGGTTTCCCGTCGACTTCGACGGTCGCCCCCTTGTTAACGACCCATCCGAAGAACGGAGCAGCGTTCTTTCCGCCCGCATTGCGGTTGTTGCCGAGTGAGACCATCACGGCACCCAGTTCCACGTCCTCGAGCTGAGGGGTGTCCTGAAGTTGTGGATTCAACCCGATGCTGAGGAGACCAGGGCGGTCGCGTCCCTTCCCGCCCGTCTTGAAGGCCTCATCGAACCGCTCCCCGCCGTGTGCGAACTCGGCTTTGGTGAGCTTTCCGTTGTGAAAGTGGAGGACTCCACCGGTTGCTTTGCCATCGTCGTAGTAGCTCGTCCGGTTCGCCACGATGGTCCCCTCGGCCACGGCTTCATCGAGCGCCACGCGAATCGAGCCGGCGGGCAGGTTTAGAAGCATCCTGAACGGTCGCTTCAGGTCCTCCGGGGTCAACCGACCCATGTTCGAAAGGGCCTTTCGTCGGGCCAACCCGAGGGTCAGGTCGGTTCCTTCTTCGTCATGGATTCGCACGCTCTTTCCCCGTTCCAGCGCCCTCGTGATTGGGGCAGCGGTCCGCTTGAGCGCATCCGGAGAGACCATCGTCGCGCGAATGACCTGATCTCGCCAATCCGATTCATCTACCCCGTACGCTCGTGCGAGCGTCGGGAAGGGCCGACCGATCTCCATTCGGGCACCACGGAGTCCCGTCTTGGCCGCGGTGGCGTACCAATTCGGGTTGAACTCGAACAATCGGCCCGCCTGCTTGGGTGGGAGTGCGTTGAGCCGTACCCGGTCCCCCGGCCCCCACATGTGAATGTAGACATCCGTCTTCCCGAGCGCGGCCCACTCGTGGGCGGCGGCCTTCCCGAGCACAGCGTCCTCACCGTCTCCGACAGCGTCCCACCAGGCTGCTTCGTCCTCGTACGGGACCAGCGCCTGGGCACCGATGCGGCGGGCCTCTCGCGCGAACGCCACAGCCCAGGGGAGGGTGTGGGTCCACGCCTCGACGATAACACGCTCCCCCTTTCGGAGGCGTAGGTTGTTCGTGAGGACGGATCGGGCCAGTTTTGAACGGGTTGCTGCGCTGACGGGGGCCTTCGCCATGGCCCGCGAAAAGCGCCACTCATACTTACGGAATTACCTACCTCCGCGAGTCCGGACGCGGAACGCGGTCCCCGTCCTCGAGGGGGAGAGCGCGGATCTAGGTCTTCGGTCTCGGGACCGGGCCGAAGAACTCGATCCAGTTCCCGTCCGGGTCGCGGATGTAGACTAAGTTCTCGTGGGGTTCGCGGATCCGAGCCACAATCCGGAACTTCCTGTGACGCAGTTCCTGTTCCCACGCCTCCACATCGGATACTCGAAATCCGAAATGGTCGAACTCGGTGCCTCTTCGGATGGGTTCGTAGAACCGGTTCCCGCGGGGATAGAAGTTCAGCTCGACTCGCTGCGCCGCACCGGGAAACGTGAGGTGAACCCACAAGCCACCGTGTTCCATACGGCCCCTCTTGTGGACCTTGAAACCTAGCTTTCGGTAGAACCGAAGCGACCGGTCGAGATTGCGCGTGCGCAAACCGCTGTAGACGAATTCGACCTTGGCTTTGGGCATGGATATACTCGAACTCCGGCTCGGGATAAGTCTGATGTTGCCTCAAACTTCTCCGAGATTCGATACAGCTGCTGAGGTTTGCTACTCGGTTCGCAATCGTCGGTAGGGAGATTGGATGCGTCGGAGACCGCTGGTGGGTTATCCAGATCCGCGTTCCACGAGATAGTACCTCGGTCCGACCGACCCTTGGAGCGAGTCTAGCTGACAGGGACCTCGACATCGGTCCCTGAATCCAAGTACGCGACAATCGGGTCGAGGATCCGCTCTCGAAGCATCGTCGGATTTCTCCAGCTGAACAACGACGGCTCGAGGTAGCAGGCGAGGGCGCACTTGTTGCATTCCCCGTACGACTCCCAATCGAAGGAATCCCAGAGCTTCAGAATACTCGTCTCCCAGATGTACGGACCGCCTCCGTACTCGCGAAGGCTGTAGCACGGCAACACAATGCGCCCCTGCGGGTCGACGTTCATGGTCATCCAAGGCTTGCAACGCCAAGACACACCGCGGTACCACGAGTTGATGACGGTCGTGAAGTATTCCCGGGACTCGATAATCGGCGCCCCTTCTTCCTTGAGGGACAGCAATCGTTCCAGGGTTTCGCGAAGTTTCTGGCCCTGGGGCGAAAGGCCGCGGGCGGTCGAGTAATTGTACGCGACCTGAAACGTGACGCCCACCCCGAGACGTCGAGCGAGCGCGACCAACGGCTCAGCGTCGTCCAGGTTCTCGCTGGTCAAGGTGGAGCTGATCGCTATCGGCACCCGTCCTCGCACGGCCCGAATCCCCTCCACGGCCCTCGCGAACGAACCTGGAATACCCCGAAGGCGGTCGTGGAGATCTCCGATCCCGTCGAGAGATACGAACAAGAGGTCGAGATGCGGAACCAAGTCGTCGATACGGTTTCGAAGCAGCCAACCGTTGGTGACCAGTGACGTGTGGAAGCGTCGGTGGGATTCCGCAAGGATCTCGGGCAGGTCCCGGCGCAGCAACGGCTCGCCTCCCTCGAATCCCAGAAACGAGACCCCCGCGCGGACCAACGCCTCCATCATGCGCACCTCGTCGTCCACGCTGAGCAGCCGCTCATCCTCCCGGCGCCAGAAGGGACACATCGCGCACTGGAGGTTGCAGCGGTAGAGCAACTTGTGTCCCGCGATCACCGGTGCCTTGCCGTTACCTCCTCGGCGGACCGAGCGCCACAAACTTCGAAGGAATACGGAGCGAACGAGGGACATAGGTGCTCGCGCGTGCCTCCTGGCACACGTCCCCGGTATGTCCCTCATCGGTGATACACGTTACTTCTAGACCCAAGACGGGGACGAAATCGCGGCTCGCAACCACACTTGCTCGCCCTCGGCCGATTCGGTGTTACTACGAGGCGCCTTGCACCCGCACCCGGGCCGGCTTCGGGGCGGGAGTTAGCATCAGAGGATGATTTTCTCTTCCTGAACGACTCGGTGGTTCAACGACAGCCGATCCAGTCGGTAGGCCTCCCCGGTGAATAGTCGGGCTTCGGGCTTTCCCTCGTACTTGGCAGCAACGAGGCGCCCCAAGGAATCCGCCTTCATGATACCGCTTCCCGAGTCCCCTCCGACGAAGATCACCCCGTAGGATTCCTCGAGGAGCACCGGGAGTCCGTCGGGACTGAAGTTGTAGTAACCGCCCCAGGAGTTCTCCAAGCGAACGGCCGATGTTTCGAACTTGGGTAAGTAGGGAGTCACCGCGGGGAGTACATCGGTTCCGAAGGCCTCTCGGTCGCCCATCTCCGCCATGTTGTAGTCGAGCCGACCATCTCGTCCGGGGTCTTCCCGGGTCCCGATGGGGTGCGCCACGGTATCCACGCATTCGATCCACATCTGTTGCTGCCGGAACTTGGGTTTCAGGGTGGCACCCGTGGGCAGGATAAGAAACGGGAATCGCGCCCGGCCATGGTCCGTGTCGATCGGGTCCACCGGGGGCTCCCACTCCAGAAGTTCCTGCACTCCGGCCCCCGAGGCAGAGAAGAGGGTCTGAGCCCGAGGGCTGCAGGCGGTGGCGACGCCGAGCGGATGCAGAAGTTTCTCGGACCAGGCCCCCGCCGCGACAACGACCTGGTCCGTCCGGATGGATTTGCCATCACCGAAATCCAGTCTCGAAATACGAAGTCGGCCCTTCATGTGTTCTTGGAAGGCGAACGGCCTCTTCGATGGTTCGTGGAGGAGAATCTCCTCCCTCCCCTCGAACGAGAGTCGCTGGACGCAGGTATCGAACAGGAACTCGACCCCCTGGCCCTTCGCCTGCTCGTAGTAGAAATTGGCCAGCATCTCCGGGGCGAGAGCGCCACAGTTCCGACCAAACAACCCCCCGGTGATCGGCTCCGGTGGCTCGGCCTCGTCCCCTTCGTACCAGCGGGTGGGCGTGACGTTCAGACCGGGGCACGTCCTCAGCTTGTCGAGGGATACCGGCGCAGCTTCGATCGACCCATCGCTCTCGGAGATGAGGGAGGAGTATTCCTCCATGCGGCTCTCCGGCAGCAGCCAGAGGTAGCCGTACAAGTCCAGCAACGGCACCGGAGCCCGGAGCTCCTCGTGCTCCTCCATCTGTCGCCGATAGAACGAGATCGAGCTCTTGGCCAGCAGGTGGTTATCCCGAGAACTGAACACATCGCGCACCATCGCGTTGCTCGCACCCATCGACCCTTCGCCCGGTCCGGAGCGCGCCTCGACCACCAGCACCGAGAGTTCCGGGAGTTTGTGGATCAGATGATACGCCGACGCGAGGCCCATCGGACCCGCGCCCACGATGACCACGTCGTAGCTCTCCCTCGTTGGCATCGTACGAACCTCGCTCGGCCCGAATCTGAAAAGCTTATCGCTCGCGAGCTTCCCTCGGGGTTCGTCCCATGAAGAACCCGCTTAAGAGTCGTCTCTACGCCTCGCGGGACCCCTGCTTCGGCACGTGGATCTCGTCGTCCTCCCTGGTCTCTCTGGATGCCCTGAAGGGACTGGGATTCGAGTGGTTCATGATCGACACCGAACACGCCCCGGTGAATCCTGAAACCCTCGCCGCGATGGTCTCACTGCTGGGAGCAGGTGGTCCGACGCCTCTGGTTCGGGTGGGTAACGTGGACCAGTACCTCGTCAAACAAGCCCTGGATGCCGGCTCACACGGGATACTCGTTCCGCTCGTGAGCACCGCTGACCAAGCAAAGGCGGTCGTCGCGTTCGCCAAGTATCCGCCCGAAGGGGCCCGAGGGGCCGCTGCCGCCGCCGCCTCTCGCTACGGTGCAGAACTCGCGTCCTATCTCAGGACCGCGAACGCGGAAACCTTGGTCGGTGTCCAGATCGAGACCAAGGAGGCGCTCGACAACCTCGAGGCGATCGCCAGCGTCTCCGGGGTCGACATCCTCTTTGTGGGACCTCAGGACCTAACGCTTAACTTGGGCCTTCTCGACGACCGAAAGAACGCGAAGGTGCGAGAGGCCATGCACGCCGTGGTCGATGCCTGCGAACGACACGGAAAGATTCCCGGAACGCTCGTCATCGACGCCGAAGAACGACAGGTGGCGGTGAAACTGGGCTTCCGCTTCATCTCGCTCGCCTCGGACGTGCGATTTCTCCTCACCGGGGCCAGATCGTATCTCAACGGCTAGCGCGGCTCTAACGAGTCCTGGACCGGCGATAGATCGCCAGAAACACAGTGTCCTTCCTCGCACTACGCGGCCACCGGTACGCTCGACACGGCGTATCCGGGGGCAGCACGAGGATATCGCCGGGCGTGAGGACGATCGGGGAGCGTTTCCCCCCCGCGAAATTCCACCCGTAGTCACCCGCGAATCATGGTAATCAAGTCGATTCATGGATGGCGAAACCAGCTTCGATCCACCTACTCGGCGTCCTTGGAAACCCAGACCGCCTCAATTCCCTCGCCCGAGTAGAGAAGGCCCACGTCGCCCGTGGGCGATCGGCGGATATGGATCGCCTCCCGCGAAGGGATCCGAAACACACACGCATCTCCTTCCGCCCCCCGACGAGGAAGGCCACGAGCCCTCGTGATTCGGGCCGCCGACATGTCCTGCTCCGGGTCACCCTCCGCTTGCCTTGATGAATCGGGCTCGGGTCACCGAGCCTCGATACCCCGACTCCCGAGTCTGGGTGCATCGCCTCCACGGTGGCCGCCGCAAGGCCGACCGACGCCCCAACGAAGACGTCCCGAGCGGGGTGGCGTGTCGCGAGGGTGAGGACACGAAGTTCGACTTACCGGGAAGCTCGAGTGCCGCCACTACGGCAAAGATCACGATGCCTTCGACCCGCGGGTTCGCGTCCGTCGCCCCCGCCTCGACTCACCAGTACCTCGGGGGATGATTCCTTCCTCCGGGCGGCGCGAGGGCTGCTTCTATATGCGCCGACCCGATGAACCGTTCATGCAGACGTACATCGCCCTCTGCCACCTCACCGGCCAAGCCAAACGCAACCGGACCGAGTCCCTGAAGTCCCGGGCCAAGACCTGGGCCGAGTTCCAGAAGAAAGGCATGAAGATCACCGCCTACGACACGCTCGGTCCCTACGATGTGGTGATGATCATCGAATCTCCCTCGGAAGAGCTAGCGTTGAAGTTCCTCGGGGCGGCAGGGGCATCGGGCAACATCGAGACCACCACTCTTCGAGCGTTCAGCGACGAAGAGATGGAGAAGTTCCGGTCCGCGTAGGGGTTCGCCCGCCCGTATCGCCGCACACCGGGCGGCTCCCGCACGTGGGCGCAATGCGTCTCACGCCCAGAGACCGAGAGCGACCGCCCTACGGGCATTCGTCCACTCCGACCCAATGGATTTTAGCCCCTATCATCGATTCACTCTGTGGAACGCCTGGGAAAGAAGCGGGGTTGAAGATTCGTGGATTCCAGACCTCAGCCAACGGATCAATCCGTTCCGGTGTCCGGGAGCGGACGGGCATGGTGGGCCTACTCGGCGTACGTCGTCTTTGCTCTCGGAGTCGCCCTGGTCGCCGTCACGGCGTATCTGATTCTCACGGCGCCAGGCCTCTTCAGCATCGACCTGCCCGGAGCTCTGCTCGGGATCGCCGCATTCCTGATGGGATTGGCCGTCCTTGATCGGCTGCCTCGCAACGTAGTAATCGGCCCCGAGGCCATCGAGTTCCGCTACCTGCTGAGCCATGTCCGACTGAAGTGGGACCAGCTCGCCGCCCCGACGCTCGTTGGAGAGGGGTTCGCGGCGTTCCGGGGGGTCACCGGTACTCGAGGTGTGTGGGGACCCCTAACGGTTACTGTTCCGCAAGCCCGCTCCATCCTCGCCTATCCTTCGTGCCCTGCTTTCCAACTCCACGATGACCTCGCGAAGGAGCTGGGCCATCCCTAAGCAACCCTCCCATCAGAGGAGCTGGACTGACCCGTCCCACGAAGGGCCGGACGCAACGGGTGTCTCGCCCGAACTGACCCGAACTATCCCTTGGTCAGCGGGTTGCCAATCACCCAGAAGTGCCGAACGCCGGTAATCGATTCCGGCTCGGCTTCTCCGCCCACCAATCCTTCGTTCAGCCACTTCTCCAATCGTCGGCCGATCTCTGCGATGGCAACCCCGTCATCCGGGTCATTTTGGGCGGTGGGTCGCCCGTCCGCCGGAGTCAGACCCCGGGAGCGCAGGCTCTTCCAGACCTGAGCCGCGGTAACCGAGTTCCCCTTGTGGCGGGCGAGGTACGCGAGAATGAACTCGTCCGCGGCCCCATCCGCGTCTACGGAGCCGGAAAACTGCACTTTCATGTCGTGCACAACCTACCGAGCATCCCACCGGGATATTTCAGAGGGCCGCTGCGCACTCGTCACCCGAGGCCGAGCAGCCGGCTCCCCTCTCGTTACTGCCGTCCCTCTCGCCACTTCCGGGGTTTCTCGACCATGCGCCGACCCTTCTTCGTCACGCGCTGGGGCTTGCCGCCGGTGCGATAGATCCGGCGTGCGGTTTCTTCGTGCGTCTCCGGGCGCTCTTCCGCCGAGCTGCGGAACGTGCTCGGGCTTGGTTTACGTGCAGAACGTTCAGCGATTCGCTTTTCCTTCGCCTCTTCTCGTTCCTTCGCTCTTCGTTGTTCTCGTCCCATGCCTTAATTCGTAGCCCCCTTCTCTTATCAAGCGAGCGGACGAGGTCATGGTCTTCTACGTCGTCATTCGAGGTCCGTTGGGAGTGGGCAAGTCGACCGTCGCGGAAGGTTTGGCCGAACGGATCGTGGCGGAGCGCATTTCCATCGATCGGATCCTGGACGAGGACGGCCTCGAGGAGTGGGACGGCGGCTACATCTCGCAGAAGAGCTTCCTACGGGCCAACGCACGTGCGATCGAACGGGCCCGGATGTTCTTGGACCACGACACGCCAGTAATCTTCGATGGCAACTTCTACTGGAAGTCCCAGATCGAGGACCTACTCATCCAGCTCGATTACCGGCACTTCGTGTTCACATTGAAGGCGCCCTTGAGCCTGTGCATCGAACGGGATAGCAGACGAAAGCCTCCCCACGGCAGGGAAGCCGCGCAAGAGGTCTACGCGAAGTCCACCGAGTTCGATTACGGAATCACCTTGGACGCGACTCGACCCGTGGGGGTGATGGTCCGGGAGATCATCTCCAATCTTCCAAGGGACGAAATCCGCGGTAGAGTGTGACCACACCCGAGTGCGACCCAGGCCGCGTGGGCCGAGAAGGCCCCATTCGAAGTGAAGGTGCTGATGGTCCCGAATCCAGCGCTCTTCATTCCTCCGGAATGCATTCCTTGATTTCGAACACATTGCCCTCGGGATCTCGGAAGTAGCACCAACGACCGCCAGCCTCCGCATCGCCTTCGACCCCGGTCACCGGTTCCACGCCTCGAGCGACCAGCTCGTCCCGCGCCGCCAGGATGTCTTGAACGGCGTATCCGACTTGGTATCGCACTCGGTCGTACTGCGAGTCCTCGTTGCGCTGCACCAACTCGAGCAGGTTCCCCTGGCCCAAGTCGAAATGGACCCAGTCGGGGCCCGAATTGACCTCCGTGAACCCCAACACATCGCGGTAGAAGCGACGCTGTGCAGCCAGATCTTCCGCAACGACCCCGATCCAACACGGCCACTCCAACTTCACGGTCATGGCACCTTACTGGGCGGGGCTCTCCACAGCCACGATGTTCGTCCTCGCACCACTCTTTCGCAGCCGGATCAAGGGGGCGTATTCGTCGGAATTGTTCCAACCGTGCAAGGCAGCCTTGGAAGGGAACTCGAGGAGCACCACGCGAGAGGGTTTCCAACTTCCTTCGAGCACCTCGGCCTCGCCGGCATAGAGGGTTCGAGCCTTGTGCTTCGCTAGGATCGGCCCGAGCGCTTCCCGGTACTCCTTCTGCTTGACTGAGTCGTTCCACTCGATTTCCACGATCAGGTACGCTGGCATCCGTGCTCCCGAGTGCCGCGGAAGGGACGAACTCGGGTAAACTCTTCGACTTGCGTAGGCGAACTCTCCCGCGTCGCGTGAGGTGCAGGCGCAACCGGGAATGCCCCCATCGATCGACGAGCCAGACGATACCTTATTTCGAACGACTCGTTGGGAGCCGTCGAAACTGACCTCATGAAGCTGCGAACGATCCGACAAACAGTCGTCCTTCCCGGAACTCCCCGAGAGGTCTACGATGCTCTGATGACAACTCGAGGTCACATGACATTCACGGGCGCGGACGCTCGCATCAGTCGGAAGGTCGGAGGGAAGTTCATGGCATGGGGCGGATACATTCACGGGAAGAACCTGAAACTCGTGCCGGGCAAGACGATCGTCCAATCCTGGGTACCGAGTGACGAGACGTGGCCCAAGGGTCACGAGTCGAAGGTCCGGTTCAGCCTCGCACGCACCCCTCGAGGAACTCGAGTGACCTTCACGCACTCGGGCGTGCCGGCGGAGCACGTGGGTCACCTATCTCCCGGTTGGAAGGAATCCTATTGGACTCCGCTGCGCAAGTACCTCGCCGCCAAGTGATCCGGCTCATTCCGGCATCCGTATCCGATCCGCGTCGCTCCCACCACAGTTCTTTCCCGTTAGAGTGGTTAGTTCCGAAGGGTCCGTATGGCATCAACCGAGCGCGACGTGGAGCTTGCGGACGGTCGAACGTTACGCGTTCTCGAAACCGGGGACCCACGTGGACGACCCGTCTTCTTTCTGCACGGCAGCCCCGGCGCGCGATTGATCCTTGAGGAGCAGGCTTAGGATGCCCGGCGCCACAGGATTCGCTTGATTGGTCACGACCGTCCCGGCTATGGTGGGTCAACTCCTAAGCCCGGCCGTCGTATCGCCGACGAAGCGCCGGACGTTGCAGCTATCGCGGACTCCTTGGGTTTGGATCGCTTCGCGGTCTACGGTCATTCGGGGGGTGGGGCTCCGGCCCTGGCGTGCGCTGCCCAACTACACGATCGACTCGTCGCGGTAGCTAGCCTGGCCGCCGTCGCCCCGTATCCCGCTGTTGGGCTCGATTGGCTTGCGGGCATGGGGGAGCTAAACGTCGCGGACTTCAAGCTGCTGATGAACGACCTTCCCGCGTGGGAGGCGAAGACGGCTCAGGAAGCTGCGATGATGATGCAGGCAACCCCGGAAGAGATCCGGGAGTACCTCTCCAGCTTGCTTTCGGAAGTGGATCGGGCGTGCTTTACGGCGGAAAGGGCGAGTTTCTTCTTGCGGCAAACGCAAGTGGGCCTCCAACCGGGCATTGCCGGGGCGCGAGAAGACGCCCTCTCTCAAACCCGGCCATGGGGATTCGAGCTCTCCGCGATTCATGTCCCGCTTCAGCTTTGGCACGGCAGGGAAGACCGATTCGTGCCGTTTTCGCACGGGGAGTGGCTGGCGGCCCGTCTTCCTCGGGCAGAGATTCACCTGGAACCGAAGGAAGGCCATATCTCGCTCTTGACCAACAAATTGTCGTCCATTCACGAGTGGATGGCTTCTCGCTTCTGAAGCGGCCCCCCTCGGGCGGGTCGGATCTCGACGGCTTAGGACTTCCCTTCGGTCATGAATGAAGGGAACTGGGTGCAACGGAGATCGCACCCGCCGGGACGGAACGGAGATTCCCCGTGGCCCAAGTCTCCGCTAACGGAGCCGTCCGGTCGCGTCCCTGGCTACTGCCGGCCCCGGCCCACGGGCGGCTTGTTTCGGATCACGCGGATGTTGACATCGGACTTGAATTTCCGAGCCACCAGCGTGGATCCTTGAGCGCGAAGTCCGACCAAGAAGGTCTCCGCGTCCAAGCCGGGTCCGTCTCTCCATTTCGTGACGAACAACGTTCCACCTTGCTGGGCGGGAATCGCGATGCCGGAAGTGACGTACTTCCGGAAGTCATCATCGGACAATGGTTCGAAGGGTGTCTTCAACATCTCGCGCCTTCGGGGATAACTCTGCTTGATTGTCTTCATACTCGCATCGAGTCGAGGAACGCAGTTTGGCATAGCATAATCGGTCCTCTCAGGAGCTCCGACGAGCCCGCTGAAGTCGCTCAGGACGGCTGGGGGACGAATGCTACGTGGGGGGGGCCGGCATGTAGGTCGCCCGTTACTACGTAACTTGAGAAGGGCGGACGTATGCCACGGATGATGAGCCCGACCTCGCCTCGATGGAGTTCGAACTCGGCATCGACCAACCTGCGTACGCCCGCGGAACACCGGAGACCCGGGCCGAGCAAGCCGATACCGAGATTTCCGACGGCGCGCGTTCGCTTGATACCGTAGAAGAACATCTTCAGTGCCCGGTCCACGCCCAGGAGTGTTTCGAAGACTTCGAAGGACGTGAACTCGAGGAACGTCTTCTTGCGACCCCCCTGGACCACGCGTTCGGCCTCTACCATCTTTGCAATGGCGGCCTTCCTACCCTTCTCGGAGGTCAAAATTCGGCTCGGCTCGGAACTCTGGCTCGCCAAGTTCACGACGTACGGCGGTCCTTCGTCCTCGCCGACGTAGTCGACGATCCGAACCCGACTGTCAAATCGTCGTCGGGTCACGTAGCGTGTCATCCGCGCACGAAAGGCGTGCGGCGAATCACGTGACGGAAGCACCGCAATGATCCCGCGAGAGTGATAGAGAGTATTGAGAAACGTAGGGAAGAGCAGTAGGTCGAGGTCCTCCGGTCCGACGCTCTCATCCATGCTGAAGAGCGCGAAACTACCGCATCGGAAACCTCCGGCAAGCAGTCGGTCGAAGTCGGATATCCCGGTGGAGTACTGTCCTTCAGGATCGGCGATCGGTTCCCATCCGTCTGCCTTTAGAGGGGTCTTCGCGGCAGCGCACATGAGAGAAGCATGGCCGAAAGGGGTTCTTAGAATGATGCCCGGCGAAGACCGATTCTCTGACGGTAGAGGGGGTCCATTTTCCGGTACGAACCGAGCGAGAACCGGCGCGCGAGCCACATTTTCACGGCTCGGAGTGACGAATACCGGTCATTGGCCCGTTCGGCCGATTTGTCGATTCAGGGGCCCTGGGACATGCCTAGGCAACTCTCGGTCCGGCCTCGCCGGAAGTCTCGCATGCGCTTCCCGCCACACGGCTATGGTGGGCTCCGAGTCACTTTTCTCGCCAACTGAAAACGCGGGTCGCAAGCACGGCGAATACGATGGCAAGAACGAGGACGACCAGGATGTCCGTGTAGACCGCGGACGGGTTGTTGAACACCATCGCGTTGCTGAGACCATCGATGACATAGTACAGCGGGAGGATGTGGGCAACCGGCACCAGCCAGGACGGGAACAGAGACACCGGAAAGAAGGTTCCGGAGAGGAACATCATCGGGAACGTGATGATGTTCCCGAGAACACCGGCGCTCTCTGGTGTGCTCGAAACGGATCCCGCGAGGAGACCGATGGAGACGAAGAGCAAGGGACCCACGATGAGGAAGGGCACCGTCAGTAACGTCAACGTCACGTGGGCGCTGAACAGTGCGCGGCCGATGCCCAGCATGAGAAGGGTCGAGACGAACGCGAGCAGAACGTACCAGAGGAAGGCCGCGGTCAACCACTCCGAGCGGGAAAGCGGAGTCAGCGACAGCTGGCGAAACAGCTTGTCACGTTTCCAGGTCGAGCTGATGTTCACCATCGAGAACATCGGGCTCACCAGCACCGAGAACCCGATGAGGCCGGGCACGAGATAGTCGATGTAGGTGTAGATCTGGCTCCCGACATTGAGGTTCAATGGCGTGACGATCGCGGATCCCCCCGCGATGCGCAGATTCTCGCCGTTCGCAACTCCCTGCACGGCACCCTCGACGATTCCCGCCTCTGAACCCGACGAAGGGTTCGTGAAGACCAGGAGGTGAACGGGAGTTCGGTTCGCGAGGTCTCCGGCGAAACCGACCGGAATGACAAGACCGGCGCTCTGATCGTTGTGGGCGAGGTAAGCCGAGAGGTTACCGGCCTCCGGGGAGACCATGCTGATCGACACGGCTCCCGTCGCGTTCAAGGCTTGGAGGAATTCGATGCTCGCCGGGGAGTTGTTGTCCAGGTTCTGAACCGTGAGAGGAACCTGGCTGCTACCGGAATTCGAGAAGACCGCGCCGAAGATCAGGATGAGGATCACCGGGAAGATCAGCGCAAAGAATAGGCCGAGCGGATTCCGGATGTACCCCTTCGCGAACGCCGGAAAGTATGTCGCCACTCGCCGGAAGTTCATGTTCGGGTCTCCGCAGCCGTCGCCGTCGGCAGTGATCCGTCGTCGAGCCGACCCACCAGCTGGATGAAGACGTCCTCGAGGGTGTCCGTACGAGTCGAGAAGCTGCCCCATCGAAGGCCGCTCGCCGAGACGGTCTCCAGAATCCGAAGCGCCTCGGCCTTTGACCCGAGCTCCACCTCGACCCCGTCCTCGTCACGGGTCACCCGAAAGCCCGAGGCGGTGAGTCGGTCCGAGAGTCCGGGTTCGCCGACGATTCGGAGCCGCTCGGGACGGCCGTATCGGGAAATGATCTCGTCCGGTGACCCGGTGGCGATGATGCGGCCCTTGTTGATGATCGCAATCCGGTCCGCGAGCTTCTGAGCCTCGTCGAGGTAGTGGGTGGTGAGGAAGACCGTCCGGCCTTCTCCGCGAAGACGTCGGATCACGTCCCAGATCGATCGACGAGCGCGTGGGTCGAGGCCGGTCGTGGGTTCGTCCAAGAAGCAAAGCTCGGGATTGTTCACGAGGGCGAGCGCGACCCCGAGTTTCTGGTGTTGCCCTCCCGAAAGCGTGTCGTAGTAGTCGTCGGCCTTGTCCGTGAGCTCCACGCGGGCGAGCAGATCGTCCGCGTCGACCTTGACCTCGAAGAGGCCCGCATACAACCGCACGGCTTCGCGCGGAGTGAGCTTCGGGAAGAAGTGGAAGTCCTGGGGGATGACTCCAATTCTCGTCCGCAGCTGTTCGATCTGGGTCCAGGGGTCGAATCCGAGGACCCTCACCCCCCCGCTCGACCTCGGGCGCAATCCCTCCAGAATCTCCACCGTGGTCGTCTTTCCGGCCCCATTGGGACCCAGGAACGAGAACACTTCACCGGAACGGACTTCGAAGTCGATCGCGTCGACCGCACGGAGCGAACCGTAGTCCTTCACCAGTGCCGAGACTTCGATACTTGAGGTCACACCCTGCCTCCGCCCGGTCGTCTCGAGCCGCGACCCGTGGTTGGAGGGCGGAGATGCATTTAGACACTTGCGTGAACCGAGCGGAACTCATTCAGCTCGGTGGACCAGTGGGAGGAACGGTGCAACGCAGATCGCACGCATTCTTGGTGGACCGCTTGAATCGGACCCGAGTCTGCGAGGGGTCGTTCTGCTCGTCTTTGGAACCTCGCCGTCAACCGAATTGCAGGGGAGACGACTCGAATCCCGGCTTCCCGCGGGCGGATTGTGCCGCGACAAGTATCAGAATCAAACCGACGATATTCAGGAGGGGAAAGATGAGGAGCACAGCGCCAATCTGAAACTTTGAGTCGCCGTAGCGCGTGCCGAGCCGCCAAATCCCAATCAAGAGACCGATGTAACCGACCAGAAGCACGATCGCTGTGATTCCGATAAGGACCACAAGCCCCAAGATCTGCGTGGCGTCAACGCACGTCGAGGTGATGACACCTCCAGATCCCGCGCAAACGAATGCCTGGTAAATGAGCCCGATCAGGGCGCCAACCAGGATGACTATGATTACCAAGGCGACGAAGGCGAGCAGGGTCAAGCTGGCGGGAGTGGAGAACCTCCGGTCAGTTTGGGCCAGGGTTCGGAACGCTTGTCGATAATACCAGAACTCGAGAAGGGCTAGGATGATTCCCACCCCGCCCAACGCGACCAGCACGTAAAGGCTGGTCAGGTCGATCGAAAAAGCGCTCCCGGACGACGTTGTCGTTGCGCCTGTGAACGTAGAGACGATCGGTGTGATACTCAGGACGACAAACGAAAGAATGACACCGACCAGCCCAAGAATCGCCGCCAGTCTCACATTCAAGAGCGCGAGCCGGTCCGCTCCTCCGAAGGCGGGGGCCACAACACGGGCGGCTGGGTAAGTTGGCTGGTACGGCGAATACGGCGTGCCGGGAGCGAAGTTGAGGGGAGGGGGAGTTCCGGGAGGGGAACTCGCCGGCGGCGTCCCGCCCACTGCGGCTCCGCACGAGGGGCAGAACCGAGCGGTAGGTAGGACGGGTTGGCCACAGAAAGAACAGAAGCGCGCGGCCATCGAGAGGTCACGCTCCTCTTTCCACATGAATTAGCCGTTCGAGAGGTCTCCGAGGGATACCGGCCTAGCCTGCGCTGGCGCGATGGCGTGGGTGCAACGCATCTTGCACGCATTGAGGTTCCCCGCCCTCAAGAATTCGATATCGGGAGTGCTACCTATCGTCCATCACGCCGGGAATCGTGGACGAGCCATTGAAACGAACGGCAAGGGAGATCGGCAGTCGCCCAGCCCAATCGTTCGCCGGCGGGTCGGGTTGTCCCTGCACCGAGACGCACCTGGGCGTCGCCTACTACGTCTTTGGGACCCATGCGTTCGACGCGTCCGGGATTCCCAGCCTGACGAACGAGGCGTACGTCACCGCAGCGCATGAGGAGCTGACCTTCCCCGCGGTCGCGGCCGAGGGTTCGGCAGCGCAGGACGGCGGAAACCTGGGAGCGATCATGACCTTCACGTTGTCCGGCACCGGCGGACCGGGGCATGCGGACCACGGAGGGTTCTATCCCAGCACCGCCTACGGCCGGATGACCATCCATTCGGCGGGTCTGGTCAGCGCCACGATCTACGTCGCGGACAAGGGCAAGTCGCCTCAGGATGGCTTCACGGAGTACCAGGGCCTTCCGGGCGGCACCCGTCCCCGGTGGGGAGACTACAGCTGGGCGATCTTCCTGCCCAACTCCGGCGGTCGGGTATATTTCTCGACCAATTACATCCAGTACGCGAACTGTAACCCTGCCGCGTTCGTCGTGGACCCGACATGCGGGGGAACCCGAGACCCCTTCGCGAACTGGGGGACCTCAGTGAACTTCGCGGTGGCCTAAACCTTTCAAACCCTGCGGGTGGGAAACCACCCGCAACCCCTTTTTTCGGAAGGGTGTCTCCTGTCCGAGTCGCCTTCGCCTAGCTTCCGACGTGAACGTCGAGCGTTCCGACCGGCATCGAGGTTACGGCTGTTCTGCCCAGAGAACGGACGCGACCGCTACTTTTGTGGGGCACCGCAGGCCGGGCAGAGCGTGCTGGAAACGTCCATGAGGTTTCCACAGAAACTGCACCGCACCTTGACGATCTCGCGAACGATCGTGGTGGACCAGGGGGGCGGCGAGGTCCTCCGCATGTGGCCAAGCTCGCGTTGAACCTGGGCCCGGATGGTCTTCCACTCGGTTCGACCGGCCGCCCTCGCGCCGTCGATCTCCCGAGAAACTTCCCGGGGGTTTCGGACCAGGAATCGAGCCGACTCGACGCTGCCCTCGTATTCCTCGGAGAGCTCGAGGAACCTTCCGGCAACGATCTGAGGGGAGGCCAGATTGTAAAAGAAGAAGTTCGGTCCCGTGTGCCAATCGGACCTGGTGAACAGTTCCAGCTTCCTCCAAACATGCACGCAGCGAAGATTGGTCATGACCAGGAACCCGACGCCGGTCCACCAGCACCGGACGACTCGTTCCCCGGGCAGGAACTCGATCTGCCCTAGAGCCCTCGGGTCGATCCGGTCCGGAGTCGTAGGAGAATCGGGTTCGGAGGGGTCCGGAGCGGGCATGAAGACTCGCTCACTCCCATACGAGAAACGAGTTCAAAGCGACCGCGGTCGTTCGGCCCACCCTGCGGGGTGCAAACATTCTGGCGGTAGCCACGCGTTCGGCCACAGCTCCGGAAACCCTCGGTAAACGCTTACATGCAGATTCCCTTCCCCGCACGGGTACCCCATGGTTCAGAAAGTGACCGAGGTTGTGGGAACGTCGCCCGAGGGATTTGCCAAGGCCGCCGAGAACGCGGTGAATACCGCCGCGAAGTCGCTGCGCAACCTTCGCTGGTTCCGCGTGACCGAGCTCGAGGGCCAGATCCATGACCAGCGCATAAAGGAGTATCACGCGACGGTCAAGATCTACTTCGACCTCGAGTAGTTGGACTTCGTAACCGTCCGCACGTGTTCCGATCGAAGACCCTCGTCCTCCGGGACGGGCGGAAGGCGCTCGTTCGCCGAGCCCTGCCCCGCGACGCGCAATCGATCATCGCCCACGTGAACGCGATCGGCGCCGAACAGGTCTACCTCATGACCGACCGGCTTGCCCTGAGCCTGTCGGAGGAACGGGCCTACCTGCAGAAATGCAACGCGGATCGAGAGAACGAACTCTACCTGGTGGCGCTGGTGGCTGGCGAAATCGTCGGCACGGCGAACTTTTCTCGGGGCCGCCGGCCGAAGATTCGGCATGTGGCGAGCCTCGGGATCGCCCTCCGAAAGGACACGAGAGGCGTAGGTCTCGGAATGGCGATGATGCGGGAAGGAATGGGCTGGGCTCGGGCCGCCGGAATTCGGAAGATGACCCTAGGGGTGTTCGCCACCAACCGGGCCGCTCTCACCCTCTATCGAAAACTGGGGTTCCGGACGGAAGGACGCCTCCGCGGCCAGGCGATGATTCGGGGCCGTCCGGTGGATGAAATCCTGATGGCTTTCTGGATCTAATCCCTCCTCGCGCGCGGTCCCTTCGGGTCTACGGTGGGCCGGCACGGGAGCGGAGTGGGTGCAACCGCCATTGCACCCACGGTGTTCGGCTCTCAAGGGCCTCTCCGACACCCGTGCCGCAGACGACGACTCCGCTGGCGAGATTCGCGAGGAAACTATTCGTGCAGAACGCGCGTTGCCGAATAGTCGCCTTGGCTGACAATGTATCGATCTACGGGATGGAAGGTCGTCCTCGTGGGTGTCGGCTTGGTCCTGATCGGTGCTATCCTAGTGTCCTTTCCGCTCGTCTCTCAAGGCAACCAAGCACTGTACATCGGGTCCGTCCCCGGCGCGGATGCCCTCGTTGAAAACGTGAGCGGTTTCTCCATCACTGGAATCACTCCCGTGACGGTTTCGTGGACCTCCAACAACAGCACGTACGTCTCGGTCCTCGCGGCCGTCTGTCAGGCTCCCTGCTTCGGTAGCAATGTCCATGGACCCGTCACATCTGAGAATGGCTCGAGTGGGAGCTTTAGCCTCAACCCCTCGAACGGCTGGGGAATCGTTCTGATCGTGTCCACTGGCCAAGCTCCCGTCTCCGTGACATTCCGATTTGTTACCGCGGCCAACACCGTTGGAACCTGTTTCCTGGTGGGAGGCGGTGCGCTTCTGGTCGCGGGAATCGTGCTATGGAGTAAGCGGAAGCCCCCTCTCCCGCCATGACCGTTGATACCACTATCTCACCTAAAGTGGCTACAAGTGCCGATGCACGTTCGAGGGCGGTGCGCTCCCTCGGGCATCAATCCCCTGAGAGTTCGCCTACAAGTAGACAATGACAGCCAAGATTCCCACCGAGACCACGAAGACGAGACTCGCCCAGTAGGCCCCCCGCCAGGAGCCGCTTGAGGTCTCTGATCCCATCACCTGGGGATCCGAGACCAAGGTACCTAGGAATATGCCGGGAACAATGAGAATGAAGACCATCGCGACCATCAGGGCGAGGACCAGGGTGACGAGCTGAGGGAAGAGGAGCGGAACGAATACGGCCGGGAAGCTTTCCGCCACATAGATCCAGAAGACGCTTTTCTTCGGAAGACCGAGAGCCTCGCTCACTCCCCAGGCGCTGCCGAGAGAGATCACAACGAGCGCGAGGAACGCGGCCGCCACGAGGCCCGCGCCCAGGGCGTAGGTGGCGTACTGCCCGAGGCCGGCCGTCAACGTCGCAGAGAACCCCGCCCCGGACGCGAAGGTGAATGCCCCGCCCAGGTCCGCCCCGATCATGACCACGATCACCATGAGTGTCTCGCTGACCACCGCCCCGAGAAGCGTCGATTGTCGCGAGATGGAGACCGAGGTCTGCTTCGATGCGGTCGCCGAGGACTGGAAGAACAGCATGAACGGCATCACGACGGCCCCCGTGTTGGCGGCGAGGAGCACAAAGAACGAAGGCGCGGCGGAGCCCGCCAGAAGCGGGTAGGGCAGGAGCCCTCGGTGAAGGGCGACGACGGCCAGCGAAACCACGACGCCCGCCGAGATGGCAATAAGGACCCGCTCGACCCAGGCGTAGGGACCCCGAGCGACCAGACCGATGTGGGCCAAGAAGGCGATCGGGAGGGAAACGATCGGGGGAATCCCGAACAGACTTAGGCCGAGCGCGATGCCCGCGTACTCCGCGATATAGGTGAGGACGTCGGCGACGGCCATCGAGACGGCCGCGGTCGAGGCCACCCGGCGGGGGAAACGCTCCCGCATCAGTTGGCCGAGTCCCTTGCCGGTGACGGCGCCCAGGCGGCCGGAGGCCTCCTGAATGAAGAAAAGGGGAACCGTCAGGAGGACGAGGAACCAGATGAATTCGTAGCGATAGCTCGCCCCGGACGCGAGGGCGGTTAGGATGCTGGCCGCGTCCACGTCGGCGATCATGACCAGCCACGCGGGACCCCCCCGCCACCGCCGTGGTGCCCGCAGGTGGCTCGAAATGGCCGGAAGGGTCAGCTTGTCGAAAGTTGAGGACGGCGTCTCCGGGAGACGCGGAGCGTGGGTCATTCTCGAACGGGTACCCCGGAACGAGGTGAGGGAATAACGGCTCGCTCGATGAGGGAGCAGAGACGATTGGGTGCCCGTCACCTCTCGGCCACGGCGCGCAGTGAAGTATCGCGGGGGCTGTTTGCAGGACCGTGCTGAGCCTACTGTTCGTTCAGGTCAGCGCGGCCGTTTCTCTGGTAGCGACTCTGGCCGGCATCCTGCTTGGACTTTCCCGTCGCCGCCGATTGATGGAGCCTGCCCGGGTGGTTGCCAAGAGAGACCCTCCGAGATGGACCGAGGTCGTTTGGTTGCTAGGAACGACCTTAGCACTGTTGTGGCCGGTCGGCATCTTTCTGCTTCCGGCGTATGCCTACCACTGGCCCTCCTTTCCCGACTTCCCGGGCTCTTGGTTTGTCCAGATTCTCGGAGTGGTCCTCGGGATTGCCGGAGGGCTCCTCTTCTCGAGGGCAGCGCGAGCCCTGGGAACGCAGATGACGCCAGCCATTCAGCTGCAACAGGGTCATCAGCTCCTCCAGTCCGGGCCGTACCGCCTCATCCGGCATCCGGTGTACACGGCGATCCTCGCAATCGCCATCGGTCAGACCCTGCTGTTCCTCAGTCCGCTCGCCGCGCTGCTCACGCTGGTCATGGCAGGGCTCGCCGAGTATCGAGCCCACTTGGAGGAGGATCTTCTCAGGTCGCCCGAGGGATTCGGGGCGACCTACGACGCTTACATGGCCCGCACGGGACGGTTCCTGCCAAGGCTCCGTTCCAAGTCCTAGGGCGCGCTTGGTGCAACCTACATTGCACGTCAGAGGGTGCGCGAAACGACTGTCCAAGCCTAGAGTATATCCGCCGTTCCGGGGACGTACTTCCTAGCGTATATCCGTCCTTCTCCGCCCTGGAGCTCTCAATCTCCTAGGAGAGGTCGAAGAGCGATGAAAGCAGCAAGCGAGACACATCGAAAGGGACTAACGCCGATCAAGGCCGCCGTGATCCTCGTCGTGGCCATCGTGGCCGTGGGGACCGTGGGCTACGTAGTACTGAGCGCGATCGGTACCGGCGGTACTTCGCACACGAGTTCGTGTGCGCCCTCGAAGGCGCCGCAATGTACGGGCACCGCAAGGGCGAGCGAGGTATTCTCCTCGAGCCCGGCGACCGCGGCTCTCCGCGGTTGATGGGTGGGGGGGTCTGACCCGATCGTTCACTGAGGAGGAGTAGGAGGAGGAGTAGGAGGAGGAGAGAAGGGCGCGCCCGGACCGAGCGGCTGCTCGGAGCGAGCACTCAGGCTGCGGACTCGGCGACCGGGCGCGACGTAGGGGCGAGAATGGCGATCGAGGTCTGGGTGGAATTCCTGGTGTTCGCGGCAGCCTGTCCATGGGAGGGAAAGAGGTTCCTAGGGTGAATCTCGGTCTCCGGCTCAACACATCGGTTGATCGTCACTTCATTGACGATGATCAACATCTCGAACGCCATTTCGAGGTTGCAGGCGATCCGTTGGGCGGCTACGGCTACCTTTCGGTCCGGGACGCTGAGGGCGATCAGCTGGCTCAACCCGGCACCCTTCGGGAGTGTGTCGTTGATCAGGTTCAGGGTGGCATTCGCCTCGACCATGGACAGGTGCCCGAAAGCGTTCATGCTGCGGGTGAGGAGTCGTTCAAGTCGCTCGACACGCGCTCCCAGCTCGCTCAGCAAGGGTCGGGGCATGCGTCGCAGGCCCGCCAGGTTTCGCTCAAGCTCGGTGCCGATGCTATGGATCAGGTCTCCGGTGACCTCGAGCGCTTTCGCCACGAGACGGTCACCGATCTGGTAGTGGTGGCTCTCGACGTCAATATCTCGAGCAATCCGAGGACTCTCCGAGGAGAGGAGAAGCTGCCGGACCATCAGAAGATAGAACCGGTCGATCTCTTCCTCGATGTCTTCGATCACCTGGAGCTGGGGCGTTTCCTTGTCGAGCAAGGCCGCGTGACACACTTCGAGCTCGGCCCGGAGCATCTGGACCACCCGGTGGAGCATTCGTGGGAGTTCGTACTTACCCGGGTCAATGAAGTTCAGAACCTCGACGCCGTCGGGACTGTCCCCAACGACGGTCATGCCCAGGATTCGGTCCACCACCTGATGAATCTCCGCGCGCTGTGCCACGCTCAGTCCCTTTCGCGCGGTGACGAAGACCTGGTCTTGGCCGGTGATGTAGCTCCCCACGAGCAGTCGGCCGAGCAGGTTGGGAGGCGCTCCGGTCACGTCGATGTGCAGTACCTTCTGGGGACGACCGTTCGGGATCCCCGGCTCAAGGCGCCCCTCCCCCAACTCGTGGATGGGGAGCGCCGAGAGCCGCGGGAAAAGCGGGTCGGCAGGTGCGTGGCGGCTTCCCACACCCTTGTCCGACCCGCCGCGGCTCATCGACCTCTCCTTCTGCTTTCGTTCGTCTTCCCGTCTTGTTCCTACGGGGCCGAGATGAGGTGTCCCGGCAGGGTGGCCAGCAGATAGGCGAACGCGGCGTAGCCCGCAATCCCAACCACCGCGAGGAAGAACATGGTGTACGCGGTGACGTACTTCGGGAGGTGGAACTTCCCCGCAAAGGTGGGGGCTGCCTCGACGTTCTCAGGTGATACACCGGGGACGATCGGCTGGACCGCCCGGCTCGCGCCCTGGATGCTGGGTCGGCTTCGGGCCACGGGGGTCCCCACGCTGAAGGCGAAGGCGGTCCCGTCGGGGTGCGCGAGGAAGTGGTCCGTCATGATGGTGGCCGGCAACGAGAAGATCCCCACGCCGGCAAATGCCAGGTACATCAGGAACGTCTCGAGCGGGTCCTTGGTCATGTGGATGATGTAGCCGTTCCAGCCGTAGCCCGCCGTGATGGCGCCGGCCACAAAGGCGAATAGGCCGACATACGCCAGCTTGAGGTGGAACGCCATCGTGACCGCCAGGATCACGAGGGTCAACCCGAAGAGCAGGTACACGTCCGTGAAGAAGATGTTGTAGGACGCCATGGGGGCCGGGTACGGCCAAGTCGTTTCCGCCCAAACTGCGAGGGTGGTCGCGATCGCGCCCACGGCACCGATTGGAACCGCGCCTCCCTTGAGCGCGTTCTTCACTCCCGCCGCGTCGTTGTGACGCATCGCCCAGTAGACGGAAAGCCCCACGTAGCCCACAATCGCGGTGGCGATCAGGAGCAGCGCTTCTTGGAACGCCAGGAAGTCGATGAACGCCATGGTTACCACTTCCCCGGAACCTTTCGGTCCGTTAGGCTCGAGGGTTGCTTCTCGCTCGCCTCACGCCGGAGCCATTCCGGTACTCTCGCCTTTCGTCGCCAGTTTGCTCGGTCGAACACTCGGATTCCTTCGCTAGGTCGCATGTGCCGCCTCTGGGAGGGAGAAGGGCCCGGAAGGTGATGCGGGTACGGTCACGGCCGTAAGGAGAGTAAGGAGAGGGGAGGGAACGGCTCCCCGGTGGGCGGAGGCTTCGGGAAGACGGTTAATGAGGCCGAGTCGATGCGGTTGCGATGCCTCGGGCTCGTAAGGAGGAGCGGACCGCCCCGGAAACACCTGGATTCACCCGCCGGGTCCAACGGACGGGTTCCTCGTCCCTCTCGATCACTCTCCCCAAGGCCTGGACCGACTCGATGAATCTCGAGACCGGGGATACTCTTCGGTTCCGGGACCTGGGGGGCGGTCGACTCGAAATCAGCCCCGCGAACGAGGAAACTCCCTCGGACCGGCGTCAGAAGCTCCTCCGTATCGATGCGAGCGGTGCCCCGCCGAAGCTTCTCGCCCGGCTCCTGATCGGCGCGTACATCACCGGCCAGGACCAGATTGTCGTGACGTCTCGCACCGGGCTCACCTCCGAGCAGCACCAGGAGATTCGGCGGACGGTCGCTCACGTTCTCGGCATGACGGTCGTCGAAGAGGAATCGGGAGCCGTCGAAGTACAGAATTTCGTCGACCCGGGCAAGTACCATTTCCACCGCCTGATGAGCCAGGTCGTGCGGATGCTGCACGCCGAGCTCGAAGCGTGCCGGTCCGTCCTCTCCGGCGGGAACCGAAGCCTGCTCCAGCAGCTCGGCCCGATGGAGGACGAGATCGACCGGTTCTACCTCCTCATGGTTCGCCAGCTGCTCCTCTCGTCGGACGATTTCCAAGTCGCTCGGGACATCGGCGTCGAGAGCCACCATTACCAGATTGGTTACCGCCTGCTCGCGAAGGTCCTCGAGGTCACGGGGGATCTGGTTTCCGGGGTCGGCCATGAGCTCGGCGAGAACCTTCTCGGACTCCAGCGCATGCCGAAGTCGGCGGTCGCCGAACTGGTCGCGCTGATCACGAGAGTCCAGACACTGCTCGAACGAACGATGGACGCCTTCACGCGCCTGTCCGTGGTGGACGCCAACGCGAACCTAAACGAGATCGACCGGGTGTTACCGATGGATTACAAGCTCGGGGATACCCTCTCCCGGCACGTCTCCGACCGGCGGGTCGCGGTGGCCGCCCAACGGGTGGTCTCGAACTTGCTCATGGCCCTCGAAATGCTGGTGATCATCAACGAGGTGACGATCAACCGGAGCGTCGAGCCCGAGACGGTCGCGAAGACCGAACGACAAGTAGCGATGCACACCCGGGAATCCAAGGACTGACCCCTTACCGCGGGAAGCGACGCCGCCCTGGGAACGCGGATCAACCCGCACGAGCGTGAGGCTTCCCCGGGTGGACACCGCTCGGAGCGAAGACCGGGGCACGGGCTAACTGGAGGCCGAACACGAGGGCCCACAGCGGAACCGGGAACCCGATGAGACGCTCGACCCCTCCGGGCCCGAGCGTCGAATCGATCCCGCCGACGTGCAGGTCAGCGAGAATGACGAGCCCCCACGCTCCGAGGGAGATCGCTGTGAGTGGGACCGAATAAGCCCAGAACCCGGTCCAACGCGAGTGTCGGCCAAGCGCGGCCGCGAGCAGAAGAACCCCGATCGCGCCCCCTGCGAACGCGAGGAGGGCCGAGGCGCTGTGAACGGTGATGCTGACGTTCTCGGGGAAGAATCCGACGCCGGCGGCCCCGGCTCCCGCGAGACAGAGGACGAAGAGCCCGGCCTTGCTCGTGAACTTGGGTGGGAGGGCGGATCGAATCCAGACGGCTCCGATGAGCAGGAGAACGCCGAGAACGATGATCGAGTCGTTGAAGACGTAGTAGAGAGGGGAGCAAACGTACCGACTTCCGTACGGTCCGCACGCGGTGTTTCCGAGGTCGCTGATGTAATTTTGGGTCAGGCTGTACGGGGTGGTCCACGCAAGCTGCACCACGACCATGGCGACGAAGAACTGCACGACGCCGACGATCCACAGGAGGGCGCCCTGTCGAACCTCTCGGCGGAGGAGCGGAGCGGCTGGCTCGGGTGGTGCGGCGGCAGGGGCGACGTCGTCCGGACCTTCGGGCCGGGGCGACGAGAGGTCCTCGCTCATGACGTCATCGCGCCGAATTCTCCGACCTCCTGAGGTAAAAGGATTGGCTCTGACGCGCGCGATCACGGCGGAGTATGGTGGGCTTCCCCCGGTCGCGCCTCGGTGGTGGATCCGGCCCTGGCACCACCCGAGATAGGTGGCACGGCACTTCCGGGCGAGCCCTGAAATAGCGCGAGCCCGCTCGCCGCCCCCGGCCGGCGATGGCGGACTGGTTCAACGCGGTCACCTGGGGCGTCTTCGGAGCCCTCTCCGCTCTCAATCTGCTCGTCCTGCTCTACCGCACGCAGTGGGGGGCCCGACTTCGCCCCCGCATCCTCCGTACCCTGAGGTCGCTCTCAGGCCGGACCGACCTCGAGTGGCTCGATTGGCAGCCGATCCTCGTCGCCGCGACGATCGCCTTCGCGGCCGTGAGCGCCTACGGGATCCTGAGCGGACAGTACGGCTGCCATCCTCCGGGAGTGAGCGACCCCATCGGGGCGCTGAACCAAGGGAAGGCGTTCTGGGCCGGGACGAACCCGTTCTACGTGACGGATTGCGGGGGGCATATCGAGGTACCGTACGGTCTCGCCTCGGTCCTTCTCGACGCCATCGGAAGCTTCGGGGGGCTCCCCGGGATCTACGCGGTCTGGGGCGTCGTGGCCCTCGCGATCATCCCGCTGACCTGGGCGGTCGCGGGACCCGACCGACGCTACGTTCTCCTGTTCGTGGGCACCTCGGTGCTCCTCGTTCCGCTCGTCTCCTCGCAGCTCGACGGTGCAACGAACGCGATCGTTCCCACCACGGTCCTGCTCTCGCTCTATCTCGCCCGGCGGAGCGAGCTGCTGGGCGCGGCCGTCGGCGGGTTCCTCTCCACCGCCCGGTTCCCGAACCTTCTGCCCATCCTGGGCGAGACGGGTTCGTTCCGTCGCCGGCGTTACTCCTCGTTCGTGGTCGGCGTCGTGGTCTTCGCCGGCGTCACCGCCCTCACCTACGCGGTGTGGGGCCATGAGTTCCTGGACCCGGTGTTTTTCAACCAGCTCGGGCGGCGGTCGTTCTCGTTGAACCTCTACGGGGTCTTCCTGCTCTCGAACACGCTGCCGTCCGGCCTCGGGATCGAGATCTTCCAGGGCGTGCTGATCGCCACTCTCCTCGCCGCGGTGTTCTTCCTCGTCCGTTCACCGATCGGGGCGGCTTCGATGATGCTCGTCGGATTTGCCCTCGTCACCCCCTTCCTCTCCTTCAACATCCTCGTCTGGCTCCTCCCGGTCGCGCTCGTCGGGGCCCGGGCTCGATGGTGGCTCTGGGGGGTGGCGCTCGTCGGGTCGCTCGACTACGACCTGGCCCTCAACGTCTGGGCATGGGACGACGGCGTCAGCTGGCCGTCGATGGTCTTCGACGTCATCATGATGGCCCTTCTGCTGGGCCTGTTCGTCGAGTTGTGGCGCGGCGAGCTCGCCGCCCGCCGGGCCGGGCCGTCCCCTACGACTGCTTAAGGGCGGTGACGAGCTTGCCCACCGCTGCCTGCGCGTCGCCGTAGAGCATGTGGCAGTTGTCGCGGTAGAACAGGTCGTTCTCGACCCCCGCGAACCCCTTCCCCTGCCCCCGCTTGATCACGATGACGTTCTTCGCGCCCTCCACGTCGAGGATCGGCATCCCGAAGAGCGGGCTGCCCTGCCGGTGCGCCGCCGGGTTCACGACATCGTTCGCGCCGATGACCAGCACGACGTCGGTGTTGGGGAACTCCGCGTTGATCTCGTCCCGGTCGAACAGCTTGTCGTAGTTGATCCCCGCTTCCGCGAGCAGCACGTTCATGTGGCCGGGCATGCGACCCGCCACCGGGTGGATCGCGAACTTCACCGCGACGCCCTTCGTCTCGAGGAGGTCGGCGAGCTCCTTGACCTTGCCTTGAGCTTGGGCGACCGCCATGCCGTACCCCGGAGCGATGATCACTTGGTTCGCGTACTCCATCATAGCCGCGACGTCCGAAGCTTCGATCGGCTTCATCGACCCTTTCATGGTGACGCCGGTCTCTTCCGTCGCGCCGAACGCGCTGAAGAAGACGTTCGAGACCGACCGGTTCATCGCCTTCGCCATGAGCAAGGTCAGGAGCGAACCCGATGCCCCCACGAGCGTACCCGCGATCACCATCGCGTATCCGGCGTCCCCGAGAGGACCGTTCACGAGCGCGAAGCCGTCGAGCGCGACGGCGACGCCGGTCAACGCGTTGAAGAGAGCGATGACGACCGGCATGTCCGCCCCTCCGATGGGCAGGGTGAGGAGGATCCCGTACAGCAGGAGGAGCACGAAGAACGGCAGGAGCCAGAAGAAGCTCGAGGTCCAGAGGAGGAGCACCCCGCACGCGACCCCGACGATGAGCACGCCCGTGTTGACGAACTGCCGGGCCGGGAGGACAATCGCCTTCGAGGGCATCCACCCCTGCAGCTTCAGGAACGCGATCATGCTGCCCGCGATCGAGATGGAACCGATGATCGCCCCGGCGATGCTCAGCGACGAGGTGACCTGGTCCGAGAGCGTGGAGAGGAGCTCGACCGCCGCGATCGCGGCGGCCGCTCCGCCGCCCATCCCGTTGAACATCGCGACCATCTGGGGCATCGCGGTCATCTTCACGACGCGCGCCCAGTACCATCCCGCGAGCCCACCGATCGCGACCCCGGCGATGATGAGGAGGAAGTTCGAGAGACCCGGCGAGAAGAACGTGACGGCGACCGCGATCAGCATCGCGACCCCGGCGTAGAGAATACCTCGCCGCGCCGTCACCGGCGAGCTCATCGCCTTGAGGCCGAGGATGAAGACGAGGACCACGACCACGTAGATCGCGTTGATCGCGTCGCTGACGTAGGCCGTCATGGGCTGCCTCCCTTCGGCTTCGAACGGTCAAACATCGCGAGGATGCGTTCCGTCACGACGTAGCCGCCCGTGACGTTCATCGCCCCCATGACGACGGCGATGAATCCGATCGCCTCTTCGGCCGTGTTCGTGGCGAGGCCGAGGGCCACGATGCCGCCGACGAGAACTATTCCGTGGATGAAGTTCGACCCGCTCATGAGCGGGGTGTGGAGGAGGACCGGGACCCGGCTGATGACCTCGTATCCCACGAAGATCGCGAGCAATGCGATGAAGAGCGCCGTCCAGATGTCCGCCGCCATCTACGCCGCCCCCTTCGCGAGCAGGTCCGCGGTCGGCTTGTGGGTCACGGCGCCGTTCGACGTCAGCAAGCTCGCGGCGAGGATCTCGTCCGAGTAGTCCGTCACGAGCGTCCGCTCCTTGGTGAGGAGCAGGGTGAGGAACGATTCGAGGTTCTTCGCGAACATCTGACTGGAATTGAAGGCGAGCTGGCTCGGCAGATTGAGCGGGCCGGCGATCGTGACGCCTCCCACCACGACCTCTTCGCCGGGCTTCGTGAGCTCGCAGTTGCCTCCCGTCTCCGCGGCGAGGTCGACGATGACCGAGCCGGGGCGCATCGCGGCGACCATCTCCTTGCGGACGAGGACGGGCGCCTTCCGGCCCGGGATCGCCGCGGTCGTGATGATGACGTCCGCTTCGGCGACCGCCTTCGCGACCATCGCTTGCTCCTGCTTCTTCTCGTCGTCGGTAAGTTCGCGGGCGTACCCGCCCGCTCCCTCCGCGTTGATCTGGAGCTCGAGGAACTTTGCTCCGAGGCTGCGGACCTGTTCTCCCGCGGCACGACGCACATCGTATCCTTCGACCACCGCGCCCATCCGGTGGGCCGTGGCGATCGCCATGAGACCCGCGACGCCGGCACCGAGGACGAGGACCTTGGCCGGCCGGATGGTTCCGGCCGCGGTCGTCAGCATGGGGAGGAACTTCGGGCTGAGCCCGGCGCCGATGAGCATCGCGCGGTAGCCCGCGGCCGTGGCCTGGGACGACAGGACGTCCATGCTCTGGGCGCGCGTGATCCGTGGGAGCAGCTCGAGCGCGAAGGCGGTGAGCTTCGCGTCGCGCATCTTGACCACGCGATCGAGGCTCCGGCTCGCGTTCATCAGAGCGACCACGACCGTACCCGGCTTCATCCAGCCGACCTCGTCGATCGTCGGCGACTGAACCTTGAGGACCAGCGCAGCGCCGCCGAAGAGCGCGGAACGGTCCGTCTCGACCTGGCCCCCCGCCGCTGTGTAGAGCGCATCCGGGTACCCCGATCGTGTTCCGGCGCCGGCCTCGATCGCCACTTCGACGCCCGATTTGGTGAGGTGCTTCACCACATCGGGAACCAGGGCGACGCGCCTCTCGCCGGGAGTGACCTCCGTGGGTACAGCGATACGCACTGTCATGAGAATCGCGAGGGGTTTCGTCCGGCGAGATTATACGCTCTTTGTGTCCGTGGTTTGACCGAATGGCCGAGCGGTTCGACGTCGCTGTAATCGGCGCCGGGATGGTCGGCCTTGCGACGGCGCGCGCCGTTCTCGAGCGTCAGCCCGGACAGTCGCTGGTCGTCCTCGACAAGGAACCCGGGGTCGCGGTCCATCAATCCGGCCACAACAGTGGAGTCGTTCACTCGGGAGTGTACTACCGTCCTGGATCCCTCAAGGCCCGTCTCACCTTAGCCGGCCGAGCGCAGCTTCTCGAGTTCGCCTCCCGCGAGCAGATCCGCTGTGAGCGGATCGGAAAAGTGATCGTCGCCTCCCGACCGGAGGAGTTGCCCGCGCTCGCGACCATCGAGCAGCGGGCTCGCGCGAACGGCGTCGCCTCCGTGCGCCGGCTCGAGCCGGGGGAACTCGCGTCACGACTTCCCGAGATCGTGGGAATCGCAGCGCTCGAGGTCCCCTCGGCGGCCATCATCGATTACCGTCAGGTCGCTCGCCGACTCGTCGACCGTTTGACCGCGGGCGGAGTGGACACGCGCCTCTCGAGCGGGGTTCGGACCGCGGTGCTGCAAGACCAGGGCTGGGTCCTGGATACTCCGACCGGAGAGGTCGCCGCGCGGTTCGTCATCAACTGTGCCGGTCTCGAGTGCGACCTCGTCGCCCAAGCTATGGGGTTGACGCCCCCGGTCTCCATCGTTCCCTTTCGAGGCGACCATTACCACTTGAGCGCGCGGCTGCGACCTCGAATTCCCTGCCTGGTCTATCCGGTGCCGGATCCCGACCTCCCGTTCCTCGGCGTTCACCTGACCCCGACCATCGACGGGGAACTCCTCGCGGGGCCGAACGCGGCACTGGCTCTCGACCGCGAGGGTTACCGTCGGGGCCAGTGGACGCTCGCCCAGCTCAGCCGGATGGCCATGTTCCCGGGGACCGTCGGTCTCGCTCGACGCTACGGGATGTACGCCGCGCGGGAATGGCTCTCCTCATGGAGCCCGGCCCAGTACCTCGAGGTGATCCGCACCCTGTGGCCGGCGGTCGAGCAGAGCGACCTCATCGGGCGCTCCTCCGGCGTCCGGGCGCAGGCGGTTCGACCCGACGGTTCCCTCGAGGACGATTTCGTTCTCGTCCCGGGACGCCAATCGCTGCACGTCCTCAATGCACCCTCGCCCGCCGCGACCGCCTCGTTCGCGATCGGAGGCATGGTAGCCGATGCGGCCGGCTTCCACGCCGGATCCGGGACGCCCGCCCCCTCGGCCACGGGCCAACGCTCTTAACCGGTGTAACCGTCGGCGAGGCCATGCCGGGGCGCTCGACGGGGCGGGCCGGGGTCCGCTGGTTCGACCGTATCGTCGAGGGGGACGCCCTCGAGGTGCTGGACCGGCTTCCGGCGGGCTCGGTGCAGCTGGCGATCACGAGTCCGCCGTACAACGTCCGCATCCCGTACCGAGGGTACTCGGACGACCTGCCGCCCGAGGAGTACCTGCGCTGGCTCAAGGACGTCTGGAAGTCGCTCTACCGGGTGCTGGTCCCGGGCGGACGTTTCGTGCTCAACGTCGCTCCGACCTCCATCAAGAACTTCCGGCCGATCCACCACGACCTCTCGCGCGACCTCCGTGAGCTCGGCTACATCATGCGGACCGAGATCATCTGGTACAAACAGACGATGGGACGCCGGACGGCCTGGGGCAGCTGGAGGAGCCCCTCGAACCCGCACATCGTTCCCTCTTGGGAGTACGTCCTCGTCTTCTCGAAGGAGCAGTGGAAGCTCGAAGGGGACCGGACCGCGGTCGACATCAGCGCCCGGGAGTTCGAGCAGTTCTCGGACGGGTTCTGGCAGATCCCGCCCGAGCGCCGGCGCAGTGGTCACCCGGCTCCGTTCCCGGAGGCCCTGATCGAGCGGCTCGTGAAGTTCTATAGCTATCGGGGCAACGTCGTCCTGGACATGTTCGGCGGTACGGGCACGGTCGCCGCGGTCGCCCGCCGCCTCGGTCGCCACTACCTGCATATCGACGCCTCGGATGAATACTGCAAGATCGCGGCTGAGCGGGTTCGCCGTGCCGTTCCACCGCCCGACGCGCCCATCCCACCGCCCCCCGTCGGGGACCGATTCGAACTTCCGATCCGAAAGCGGACGCCCCGCGGCTAGCCCACGGCTCGGGCGGCAACGCGTGCCCGGGCTACTCCGCCCGTGAAAGCGGGGGCGGCGAGGCTCGCCATACCGTACACTCCCGCCGCCCAGACGTCAAGCGTCCACGCCCGTTCCTCGGGATGCTGACCCAGGAAGCGAAGATACTCCGCGGTCAGGCGTGCCACCTCGCGGCGGTTCGCCCCCGCCGCGACGCGAGCGACGAGCGTGCCGCCGCGGAAGAGCCGCTCGTGGTTGACCGCGCGGGAGGCCAGCCAGCGGGCGAAATCCGGACGACCGTGGCGCTCGGCGACCGAGACCATGTCGCGTTCGGATTCCTCCGCGTGGCCGAGCCAGCGGACCGTGTGGGTCACGTTCCCGGCGTAGAACCGGTACCGCGTGAATCGCCGGTCGTCAAGATACATCCCGCACGGCGAGAGCGTTCCGGTGAGGAACAGGAAGAGGTCCTCGAGCTGGGTCCGCTCGAAGGCGTCGCCGAGGTCGCCGTCGAGCAGCTCGCGTCGCAGCGCCATGGTGCTGGTGGCGAAGGTGGCGTGCGTCCGATGCGCGGCGAGGTCCAGCAGCCCCGCCTTCCCGTCGCGCGGCAGGTAGACCGGGCCGAGCGAGTCGAACCCTCGGTCGGCCTCATGGTTCCTCCATTCGCGCTCGGGGGTGGGTCGTCCGTCCTGGTCGATCACACGCACGCGGTTCCGGTAGTACCCCAGGTCGGGATGCTCGCGAAAGACCGCGAGCATCTTCTCGAGCCGGTCGGGCTCGAACTCGTCATCGTCGTCGCAGAACGTCACGATCGCTCCCTTCGACGCGTTCACCGCATGCCGGAGCCACCGGCCGATCCGCGGCTCCGCGTCGAAGAGCGCGACCGCGCCGACGCGCTCGAGCTCCGCATCGATCTCCTCGGAACGGAAGTTCTTGACCACGACGATCTCGAAGCGCTCGCGTGACAACGTCTGGGCGAGGAGCGACCGGACCGCGCTCAGCAGGTACTGCTCACGGTTGTACGCGCCGACGATCACCGAGATCTCAGGGGTCACCGTCATCGTCACCGCCTACGGAGCGGGTGCGCCGTGGCCCGAAGCAAGAAGGGAGCCGAACCGGTCCCCGACGGTCTCGACCGTCGGGAGCGCGGGCAGCACCCGCCGTTCGAGCTCGGTCGCCGTGAGGTGGAGGAGCGGCTCGAGGTTCACCGTGTCGGCCCGGTTGTAGCGGACGAGGCGGTCGAGCGCGGACGTGCTCCCGCGGCGGTACTCCTGCCAGAGACGAACGGCGTCGAGACCGTCCACCCCTTCGACCCCCGTTCGGTCGCCGACCCCGAGGCGTTGCTCGATCCGCTTGAGCCCGCCCGCGTGGCCGATGCGGTAGAGAAGGAAGCGAAGGTCGATATGCGCGGGAGGGACGATGAGCTGGGGGAACGAAGCGAGAAGGAACGGCACATCGAAGCGGCTCCCGTTGAACGTGACCAGGACCCGGAACCGGGCGAGGTAGGCCGGCAGTTCCTCGAGGTCGTCGCCCGCGACGAACGTGCGGGTCGCCCCGCTGCCGTGCACCGTCACGACGGTGACGATGCCGCCGTATGGGGAGAGCCCCGTCGTCTCGATGTCCATGTACGCGGTCTCGGAGGCGAACGTCGGGTAGAGGCGCCAATGCTCGCGGTTCGGGAGGCGGCGGGCGAACCAGCCGACATCGCGTTCGGTGAGCGCCTGCTCGCTGCGGGCTAGCTCGCTCGCGAGCCGCACGCGACTCGGGCTCGTCAGGCCGAGCGATTCCGTCCGGCCCCGAAGGTCGCTCCAGTCCCGATATCCGGATTGCCAGAGGTCGACCTCGGTCGCCGGACCGATCCCGGGAAGATGCAGGAACGTCGCCCGCAGCACGGAGCAGCGCGACGGAGGTCCGCCCTTTAGTCTCTTGGGGCCGGCTCGGGGCGCGGGTCCGCGGAGGCGACCGCGAGCGGGCCGATGGGCGCGATCAGCTCTTTCACCACCGCCCAGAACTTCGGCACGTCGGATCTCGGAAGGCGCTGGCCGTAGAGCGGCGCCCGGCACTCCGCCTCGAGGAGGTCCGGGTCGTCCGCGTCCCAGATGAGCCGCACGACCCAGTCGTCCTTCTCGAGCTCGAACGAGTAGACCCGCTTCCTCGGGTCCGTGGGCACCGGGTTCGGGGCGAGGATGTCGAGCGGCGGGTCGGGCGGCGGGGCGACCCCCGGCATAAGCGTCATCGGCGGCGGCCGGGGCGGGAGCGTGAGGCGGATCCAGGCGACCACGGGCCAGTGGCTCCGGGACACCCCGAGGGACGGCACGCCGGGAGGAGACCGACCGCCGCTTTACGGTCTCGGGCCGGTCGGCTCGCCGTTCCTTTTCTGGATTTCAAAAAAAAAGAAACCACACGCGTTCTGTTTAACTGCCAAGCGTAGCCAGTTAACGTAGCTGCGGACGTTAGTGGATGCGGGCTGAACAGATCGCCCGAAGGCTTTCTGCGTACACCCCATCTCTATCGAACTCGTCTTCTACGAATGTCCTTAGAGGTCTCTCTTTTTCGAG
>JBEKEY010000015.1:0-39753 GCA_050013595.1 Thermoplasmata archaeon
AACTTCCAGACAGTCATGACGGTCGGAGCTGCCTATCAGGACTTGCTAACCTGGGCGGCCGACGTGGTCCTCGGCGACTTCACGGACTCCGCCTACTCCACGCTCTTGCCGTTCGCGTCGAGCTACGAGACTTAGGCCGAGGGGGACCGACCCGCCCGTGCGAAAGCGCCCCCGGCGGGCCCTCGTGCATGGGAGGCCTGGCGGAGAGTTTCCACGAGAGGAGCTGGACCCGCCACCGCGAGGCGGACCCGATACCGAGACACCTGCGCGGTATCACCCGGGGTCGGTCCGAAGCAGGTTCGGACTCCCGACAGGATTATGGACCTCGCGTCTTCCGCCAGCCGTGGGGGTCCTCTGCCCCCTGCGCTTCCGATGATTCGAGAGACCGACCCATCGTGGGATCTTGCCTCTCCGCGACCCCGCATCTGTGGGATCATGGTGACGTACCATTCGGACGAAGCTCCCCTTCGGGAATCGATTCGTGCGGCCAGCGCCGAGCTCGACCGGCTGATCGTGGTCGATAACTCCACCGATTCGGGGTCGCGGGACATGGTCGACCGCGTGGCCGGTGAGGGGCACCTCACGCGGGACGGGTTTCCCCCGAAGGTCGCGGAACGTCACGGAAATGTCGGATTGTCGCGAGCCCTGAATGTCGGATTGACGCGAGGGCTTGAAGGAGGGCACACACTCTTCTTGCTCTTGGACCAGGATTCCGTCCTTGGGCCGGGCGCGGCCCGGGCGCTCGTCGAGGGCTACCTTCGACTGTCCGCCCGGTTTTCGGCGGTCGAGCTGGCCACACGGAACATCGAAGAGACTCCCTCCCTCCTCCAGGGGCTGCTCGAGCAGGAGTTCTATCGGTATGCCCGAGGGGAGACTCTCGACCTACGAAAGTGTCCCTTGGCGATGACCTCCGGACTCCTTCTGGATTCCCGAGTTCTTCAGCGGACGGGGCTCTTTGACGAGAGCCTGTTCCTGGATGCCGTGGACTTCGAGTTCTGTTTACGGTCGTGCTTCGAACTTCGGGAGGCGGACGAGCGGAGACTCTACTACTCAACACGCGATACCCTCAAGGTCGTGCGGCGCCACTGGCGGACCCGCCCGTTCATCTGCGGGACATTGCTCGGATTCATCGGCGCACGAGCAGTCGTCTACGGTCTCCTGAACCGGAGGGTACCGCGCGGATTCCGAGCCATCCGCAAGGGGTTTGTCGAATTCCTTCGGTCCGACGACCGTCCGGCCATCCCGAAGGCAGTGTGAGTCGTCACATTGACCGACGCCGGGACCGAAGGATCTTGGTCGAAAGGTAACAATTCCGACGTGCGACGGGTAGGTCGCTTCCTGCGGCAACGTGCCGTCGAGCTCTCGCTCGTCGTCTTCGTCCTCGCGTTCGCGACGTTCCTTCCGTTCATGGATACCGGCAACCTCACACGGTTCCTCCTGGCCGCCAGCTATCTGAACGTCGGGAGAAACCCGTACGCGATCTTCCCGTATCCGCCGCCCCCCGGGTTGTTCGCCGTGGTGCTCCCCGCGTTCGCCGTATACGTCCTGAGCGGACACAGCCTGTTCGCCGCGAATTTCTCGTTGAAACTGTTCGGGTTGGCGGGGCTGCTCGCTTCGGGCGAGCTCCTTCGTCGTATCGCCCTGTTGTGCGGCAGCCGTCCGACCGTCGCTCGCCGTCTCACGGTCGTCGTGCTGACCAGTCCTGTTCTCTTCTTCATCTCCTTCATTTGGGTCGAGCAAGACATCGTAGGGATCGCCCTCACGTTGGCCGGAATCTACGTCGTCCTGCGCGAGGAGCGAGGCGGCGACCGTCCGTGGGTCGAGCTGGCGGGATTCGGGCTGCTCGCCTTCGCCGCGTTCTTCTACTACTTCCCGATTTTCGTCTTCCCAACCCTGCTTCTCTATTCGGGCAACCGAGCCACCCTGGTGCGTCGATTGATATGGACGGCGGGAACGCTCGCCGCCTTCGGGCTGTGGTTCCTCTACTTGCCCGGGTGGAACTTCCTGACCAATTCCACCGGGACGCCGGGCTTCGTGAGCGCGTCACCCTACTCGATCCTCACGCTCCTTCAGCCCGCTCTCTTCTTGCCCGCGAGTCCGGCCCAGGTCGGCCTCGCCCAGGCATTCGTGGTCGTCCTGGTCGTGGCCGAGGTCGCGGTGCCGGTCGTGCTCTGGTGGCGCGGGACGTCCTGGGTGGCTTCCGTCGCCCTGGCGATGGTCCTGCCGTTCTTGTTCCTCGACATCCTGAACGGTGACGAGTTCGTCTGGCCCCTTCCCTTTCTACTGCTCGCCCTCGCGCTCGCTTACCCCTCGAGTGCGAAAGGCATCCGCCTGTGGCTGGTCGAGGCCTACCTCATCCCGATGGTGTTCGTGATGAACCTCTTCGATTCGCCGGGGCCGGGATCCGGGACCGGAATCTTCTACCTCTCCTACCCTCAGTTCCACAACGCGCTCGTCCTTTGGAGCATTGTCCCGGACTTTGGCTCCCTAACTCAGCTCTCGGACGTCCTGTTGTGGGGCGGTCTGGCCGCTCTCGCACTGTTCGTTCTTCGGACCAGCCGTCCCCGAGGAGTTCCCAGCTCCATCGATTCCTCGACCGGGACGCTGCCTTCTCGGAAAAGCGCCGCTCGAGTTTACGGGGAAGGTCTCGACGGCGTAGCGCGCTCGAGGTGGGCACTTCCGAAGGGGCGACGAGTCTCGCTCGTCGTCGGGACCGCGGCGGTCTTGATCGTCCTCACGGTGGCCACCGCGTCTCTCCCGTCTCCTTCCCTGACCTCGAACGGGGATCAGGAGTTCCCCGTGGGCGACTTCGCCTCCTATCCGGTCGCGAACTCGACGGTCACGTACGCGCTGAGCGACGGAGGACGCGAGATCGTCATCGCCCCGAACTACGGCAATCCGTCTTCGCTGGACATGCCCTGGCGTACGGTGAACTTCAGCCGTGACGTGACGTCGGAGAGCCTCCTCCTTACGCTCGACCTCGGGGTCCAGTCGGAGCCGGGGTTCGCGTACAACACGACCGTCCTCAGCCTCGGCAGCTCAGGACTGAACCTCGTCACCCCTTTCGTTCCTCCGTCTCCCTCCGCGCTGCTGACCCCGGTCGGGTCGCAGAATGTGAGCGCGGTCAACGTCACCTCGCCCCAGTTCGTGGGCACCCCGGTACGGGGGTCATCGTTCAACGGGAGTTCCTACGCCGAATACAACGTCGGCCCGTGGGTCGCCTCCGGCGGAAACCTGACCATCTACTTCCGCTGGGCGGGCGTGCAGTTAGCGGAGAACCTCGTCGCGGAGATCTTCATCGGAAACGCGTCGTACGAGTTGTTCGGATTGAACGGGCTGTACTTCGCCGGAGTGAAACCGTCTCCCAACTCCAACTGGACGGTCGCCCCGCCGCAATCGGTCAACGCCGAATCGTGGCACTCGTTCACGGTGACGGCCGAGTCCGACCGCCTCGCCCTGAGCCTGGACGGAATCGGCCTTCCCCTGCCCCCCCTGAGCTTCGAGCCCGACGCGGGCGGGACACTGACGCTGGGGGATGCCGGTCCGGCCGTGAACCTCTTTCAGGAAATCGACTTTGTGGGTGCCATGGTCGGGCCGTTCTACACGACCGGATCCCCCGCGATGCTTTCCAACGTGACTCTCTGCGGCTTCTCCACCGAGCCGACATACGATACGGCCTGCGCCCCGTTCGCTTCTCCTTGGGTCCAGGCCGATTATTCGGGCGCGAGCACCCTGACCGTTAAGGTTCCCGCCGGTCCCATCGTTCTCTCGTCTGCTGCCCCCTTGTTCCAGGTGGGGAGGCTGAGTCCGGTCGGCCCCGGCCTAAGCTTGCTACTGACCAGCCTGACGATTTCCTCGACCCACTCCCTGATCCACCTCACGTGGGTGATCGACGGAGCCATCGCGGCGCCGGCGATCCTGGTCCTCGGGGTCATACGGTACCCTAGAACGGCTCGCGCATCCCCGCAATGATCCTGGCCCATGGTGTTCCCCGGCTCGGTTCGTGCGGAGAGGGTCGGCGTAGTCCCGGGGAGAAGGCGCCCCGTCCCAAGCCTAGGATCCAAACCCCGATGGGGTGGGTGCCTTTTCCGACAGCGGGTCGGGCGCACCGACCGTACCGTTAGGGAGTGCGAATTTCGCTACGTAGAGGTGCTCCAGGATGGTCAGATAGTACGACAGCCGGACCAGGTTCTTCCAAGGGTAACCCTGGTGGATGATCCAGCGGAGGGTTCGGAGATGACCTGCATGCCGGTGATCCGGGTAGTAGAAGAGCTTCGTCCGATACTCGTTCGAGTTTCCGATCCCGACCCGGACGAGGCTGCGAAGGCGAATCAGGCGGTCTCCGAGACGGACCGGCATTCGGATCGGATCCGGTGAGAGGCCGAACTGCTGCACGATCAGAACGCGATTGACGATGCATACCTTGTAATCGGCTTGCGCGACTCGACTGGTGAAATCCAGGTCGGCCGCCTCCACGAACAGACGCTCGTCGAAGCCGCCGACGGCATCGAAGACCGTCATATTGGTAAGAATCCCGGAGGTCATCGTGGTCCGCAGATCACCATATTCCCGGCGAAGACCCACAGTACTGTTCATCAGCTGAGGATCGTCGGTGGCGATGGGAACGACGACCCCAACGCGAAGGCCGCGACGTTCTAGCTCCGCCCACGAGTTTCGGGTCTCTTCGAAGAGCCGGTCTCCGAACGTGGCGTCGTGGTCCAGGAAGTAGAGCCAGTGAACATCGTGCTTCTTGAGTTCCGTCAGGGCCTGATTGTAGGCCCTGGAGAGCCCGAGATTGGACCCATTCTCCAACAGGAGGATACGGTCGGGGAAACGCGCTACGAATCGAGCGAGTTCGTTCCGAATATCCGGGAACGACCCATTGTCGATCAGGACGACCCAGTCCGCGTGTCGCAAGGCCGTCTCGAGGGCAGTGAAGTCCGGAAGGTGATTGTAGATCACCATGCAGACCGCGACCTTCCCGGAAGCGGTCGTTCCGCCTTTAGGCACCCCGACCGTCCCCCTTCTAGTCACTAGGGCCTGCCAAGGGGCTCGCCGCTTTAATCATAGCTATCCGAGCGGGTTCGGGGGTTGGGTCACCGCGTCCGAAATGGCCCGAGACGTGTGTGATGTCCCTTTCACTCACGGGGCCACCGAGTCCCTCCTGAATGGTCATGCGCGACGCGCGCACGACCTTGGGTTCAGCGGGCCGTGCGGAGAAATCCATCTAAGGGAACGAGGCATGATGCCGGGGGAGCGCATTGGACCGTGTCCGGTGAGATGGCTCCCACGAGCAGCCCGGCTCCTGCCATACCGCGTAGGAAGCGTCGTCTCCGCGATACTCCGAGCTGGGTGCTGGTCACGATCGCGGTCGCGGTAGGTGTACTCGTTCCTCAGGGCCTCTTTGCTGCCGCGAACTACATCACCGACCAAACTACCGTCACCATCGATACTATGGCATGGGCATTCACCTACGCGCCGGGAGTGACGGGTTACCTCCCGATTTGCGGTTTCGGGGGTGAGGGGTTCGGCAGCTGCCCGTACCGTGCGCAGCCCGGTCTGGACTACACGAGTTCGGTATTCATCTCGGGATATTTCGCCGGTAAGAATGTCACCCTATCCGCTCCTTCCCCCTTCCACCTCATTTCGACCCATCCTGATCTTCCGGCCCTTGTGACGTCATCCGGCCTTCTCATTTCGGTTGAATTGCAGCTTCCGAAGACCGCCGGCGAGTATTCCTTCACCGGCACGGTCACATTCGACTAGGCGCTCGTCCAGATCTCACTCGCTCGAATCGCTTTTCTTTACCAGGGACTCCAGGCCGGGGCGTTCTCCATTCCGGTTGAATCCTGGCTGATGGGTCTGTCGATCTACCTCCGGGGGGCGGTGGTGACGATCGGTCTGTACTACTGGTGGAAGCACCCGGGCCGAATCGTTGCGCGCATCCCGGAGACCGCGAACGTCGCGTGAGTGTACGCACCTCGACCCCCCCCTCCCGTCGTACTGGTGCAATGCCGCTCGCACATCCCCACGAGGGCAGGATTCTCAATTCGCGACCGAAGCCCTATCGAGACTCAGCGGCCGGGGTCGAATTGAGGGCATGAAGGAATAGATCCGTGGGCTGCGCACCGGAAACGACGCGCGTCCGGTCGAAGAGAAAGAAGGGAACCCCATGAGCCCCCAGCGCGAAGGCATCCTTTTCGTCGGTGCGGACCTGCAGTGTGAACGCCTGTCCGGCGAGCACCCGTCGAATGTCGTCCTCCTTCAATCCCGCGTCGGCCGAGAGACGGAGAAGGGTGGCGCCGTCCGCGAGTGACGCGCCTTCCGTGAAGTATGCCTTCTGAAATCGATCCTCGACCGCCGGCCGAATCCGACGGATGGTGGCCAGCTGGAACAGCCGATGGGCGGCGAGCGTGTTCGTGGGGCGGGCCAGGTCGAGCCGGAAGTCGAGTCCTTCCTGAGCCGCGATGCGGGTGACGCGTTCGTTGGCGGCCTGAGCTTCGGCGATCGAGATACCATACTTTGTCGCCACCGTCTCGTCGAGGGTCTTCTCGGACTGGAGGGGCGCTGTCGGGTCGAGTTCGTAGCTTCGGAAGACGACCTCGACCGACTCCGGCCGATCGAATCGACTGAGAGCCTTCTCGAACCGTCTCCGCCCAATGTAACACCAGGGACAAATGACGTCGGACCAGATCTCGACTTTCATCATGGATATCAGGGCCCCGCCTCAGATAACGGGCTGCTCGCGTCCCGGTGGCGCGTTCGTGTTTCACCGATGTCAAGATGGGGAGTGATTCTACGTCGGAGGCACCCCGATCCTTGCAGCGGCCAGCGGGGCTACGTGGGTTCGGGTGCCAAATGCTTCGGGGCTAGGTGCAGTTTCGCGGCCGACGGCGGGGTGATCTGCAGGGTCACTTCGACGGGGATGTTCGCCTGTTCGAACAGCACGCCTACGGGGCAGGTCTTCAAGGTCAGTCGCAGGACGGTCTGTACTTCCTCCTTCGACGCCGAAGTCTGAACGGTGAGTGTTCCCCGGACTTTCTGGATGGTCGGTGCACCCGCGGGACGGTCCGCGGTCAACGAGACTGTCAGCCCGCCGAACGGGAGCTTTCGTTTGGCCGCGACGAGCGCGAAGATGGTGTTGATGCAGCCCGCGAGCGACATCACCGCGAGTTCGAGCCCGGACGTGCCGACATCGGTTCCGCCTTCGTCGGACGGTAGGTCGATAGTCACCCCGTGGCCCCGACCATCCTCGAGTCGGGTCTCGAACCCGGCCTTCCACACACCCCGTGCTTCCATCTCCGCTCTTGAAAATCCACGGGGGTCGAGTCTATGGCGCCGGCGTCAAGCCGACTCGACCCGGGTAAGGCCTATCTTTTCCTCCTTCGTGAGGGAATCGAGCCACTCGAGGGCGATGCAGACCGGGGGAGAATGACGTACTTCGTGGTGATCAACGAGCAGGGTCCGGCCTGGGTCTCATCTCGGGTGATGCGCGATCAGGAGGGGTGGAACGAGCACGCAGCGTACGTCAATGGGCTCGTCCGCGAAGGGTTCGTAGTGATGGCCGGCCCGGTCGGTGATGGCTCGATTCACCGCGCGCTCCTCATCATCAACGCCGTCAGCGAAGCGGCGATACGAGCCCGTTTCGAGGAAGATCCCTGGATACGGACAGGAATCCTTCACACGGCGCGGATCGACCCCTGGAAGATCCTGGCCAGCGACGACCGACTCGACGCGGTCTTGGCCGAGATCACTCGAACGAATCTCTAGGCGGAGCTCGCTGGGGCCGGACGGAAGCCACTCGGTGGGGGTTGCACGGCCGAACCTGGACCGGAAGAGATTCGAGGGCTTGCGAGCATGAACCCGACCAGAAGGGCTATCAAGACCGAACCCGAGACACCCGGCCAGCGAGCGAGAATTCGACCTTCGCAAGGAGATCTCGGACCGCGAAAGGGTAGCCCGTGGTCGCGCGCCCCGAGCCGGCAGCGGCCGCCAGACTAAGGGGTGGGCAAAACCACGAACTCGAACCAAGCGGCCCAGATTCGGTCGGTGGAATCGTACACACCGAGGAACACCGTCACGGATTTCGCCCCCGTGGTGAACCCATACATGGGGTGTCCCTCGCCCTCCGAGATGGGCAGGCCGAAGGCCGTACGCAATTGGAAGGTTTCCACGTACGTGAGAGACGAGGCCGAGGGAGTCGGGGCGTTGGCAATGGCGAGCTGCACAAAGTCGTTCGCCGGCCCGGTGATCGTCATCGTTAGCCGAGTATTGTTGTACAATGTATACGGGAGTCCGATGTAGCTGACGCCCAACGCGGGGATTTGGACGGTGTAAGCCCCTGGTGTGCTCGAGAAGACGAGCCAGTTGCTTCCCCACTTGCTCCACGACGTCGACTGGTGGGTCAGTGGGTTCGTCGTGGAATTTGTGTAGTACAATCCCACGAAAACGGTGGTCAGCGTTCGCGTGAATTCAAACGAAGTCCCCACCATCGAAGCGCCTCCGCTCACGGAGACCGTCACGTCGCAGGGGAGCGAGGCCACCTGATACGGCGAGGAGGAAGAGCACGATTGGAGCTGGCTGACGGGGGAATAGCTGGTGGTCGCGGCGAAGACGTAGGCGAACGATTCGGTGGCGCCCCGCGCGAGTGCTGGAGGGACGTTGGCCTGAATAACGAACGTCTCGTTGTTCGCGACCGCCGTGGGTCCGTATTTGGGCGGGTACGTGCCGCCGACCGAACCTACGGTTAGATAGTAGCTGGTGAGGGTGGGCGTCACGTAGACCGGGACCCAATTTCCGACCTCGCCCGTGGTCGTATCCTCGGCAACGATGTAGACCAACTTCTCCGCGAAGCTTGCGCTGAGCGGGCCGCTCGCGGTGAACGTGCCACCGCTGGGGATTTTACCGGAGCAGGAGGAACAGCCTGTCAACATCGACAGGTATGGGGTGGTGTTCGTGGCGAAGAGAATCTTGACCGAATCCCCCGGGACACCGAAGGCGTCGTAGGTCAGTGAAGTCCCGTTGGGAACGAACTCCCAGCTGGCATTCTTGGTCCCGTTCCATACGTTCAGGTACGGGTCGCTTGGGCTTGGTAGGATTGTGATCTTCAGCCAACCTCCCGACAACCCCCTCGTGGTATCTCTGGCCTGAATGTAGAACATCGTCGCGGTGGCACCCGTTTGCAGGAAGACGGTCCAAGCGAACACCCCCGTCCCGTTCTCGCCGAACGTGCCCGGGTAGGTTCCGCAGACCGGCGTGGCTACGTAGGTCGTGCCCGAGGAGCTGCACAGGAGCTCGGCATTGTCCGACTGAATCCCCCCGCCGAAGATCCGGTCGTAAGTGAGATTGTTGGTGGTCGACGTTTGAACAATCCCGGCGCCCGTCTCCTCCTGCAGCACCACGTGTGGTGTAGGAAGGATCGGCAGCGGAACCCAATTGGACACCAGCCCCGTGGACGCGTCGAAGATCCCGATGTAGGTGGTAGACGCGTAGAAGCCGGTCGTGGGCGCGATTGACGTGGAATATGTTCCTGACGAGGAGAAGGTTCCGGTGCATCCCGAAAACGTGCAAGGGCTCGCCACCGTGATGCTGGGAGACGAAGCAAGTTCGATTTCGAGACCATCTCCGGAGACCCCTCCCGATGCGGCGACGACCACGTTTGTCCCGCTTAACGAGGCAGCAGGGGAAGTGGTCCCGTTCACGGTGGTCGAGATGCTCTCGTAGTTCGTCCAGGTGGTGGTCCAGATGGGGTACGTGAGGTCGAGGACCGTCCAGCCGGCCGAAAAGCTCCAGGGAAGTATGGCATTCGTGGCAATCCCAGCGTTCACGAGGAGGACAAGATTGAGGGCAAAGCTCGACGGGCTCGCGACGAATTGTATGCCCGGTACCATGGAGACGAAGGGTCCTGCGATCTCATCGATGAGGAAGGTGACCTTCGGCGCTGTTGCGTAGACCAGCACCTGAGCGCTCACCTGAGCATTCTGGGTGAACGTGGCCGATTGAGAGTTCGAAGCGAACGGCGTACAACTCGACCCGGAGCATGAGATACCGACCGACTCGCTCCACGAGTACGTCACCGTCTCTGAGTAAGCGTAGAGGGTCGAAACCTTGACTCCCAGATTGAAGCTCAGTTGCGGCGCAATGCAGAACACTCCGACATCGACGCAGTCGCCCGTTACTGGGTCCCCGATAGGAATCTGTCCACCCACGGTCCCGCCCGCCGAGACCGATACGCCCATCGTCACGGTAAGGCTCAACGTCGCCTCAAAGTAGGCCGATTGCAGCGAGAACCAACTGAAATTGAGGGCGAGATCGGAGCTCAAGGACATCCCGATGGACCCGCTCACAGTGACGCTCGACGTGCCGCCGACGAACACGTTTCCGAGACCCAACTGCCAATTGGACGCGGGCTGCGCGGCCGCGGGGGCGAGACTCTGGTTGTTGTTAGCCGGTGGCGAAGGCAGCGCGATTTTTCCCGCGAAGCCCAAGGATCCGGGTCCGTACACGTTGGAAAGATCCGCGGGCACCGTGCCCACAACGATGGTCGACCCGACCGCGATTGACGTGATATTGATCAAGTACCCTGGTGGGAGCGTGCTGACGAGCACGTCACCGACCTTCGCCGACGAGACCTGCGTGGCGGTCTTGTTGTAGGTGTACACGTTCCCGACCACGGATAGGAGCATTCCCGACGTCGCGTTGGTGAGGACAATCACGTTGCTCTTCAGCGCGGGGGCCTGAGGTCCGCCTGGCGGGGGCAGCCCCAAAGGATTCTGGCCGGCCGAGGGGTGCGACGACATCCCCGCCCTGAGGGGGGATACAGACCCACCGTAACCTGAGTCGCGGGCAAACGCCCCGAGCATTCCTCCGAGAGCGCCCGAGAATAGGATCAATGCTGCAATCCCTACTATGGGGATTGCTGCTCCCCGGGCTCGAGGACGGCGGTGCGACCTCCAGCGGGCAGAGTGGCTGCGGGCGGGGGAGCTTAATGAAGGTGGCGATGGCACGACATCTCCGACCAGATCGCCCACCACCCGTGGGAAGCGGCTCTGACTCTTAAGCAGTCACGACGGCGACCCGGGTGTAGCAGCGAGGCTCAAGCCCGAGCCGGCCGACGGCCCATCGCGCCGGGTTCCCTCGCCGATCCCGCGTCACGGGGAACTTCCTCGATCATCAAGAGGTGGAGGTTCTTCGGGGACTGCTTCCGGTGGACAGGCCCGAGGGGATTTATCGGTGGACCGGCATAAATCCGTGAAAAGGCGGGACGAGAACTTGCCGAGAAGAGAACGGCGTGGACTCGATACGCCATCGGCCGCGCCGAACGGGCTCCCGGATCCCATGACCGAAGAGCAGCTTCGGCGGGTCACGATAGGTAACCCCCAACGACACGATGCACACATCACCCTTTGTGAATACGACCCGACCTGGCCCGAGCTGTTTTCCCGGGAGGAGCGGAGGATTCGGAAGGCGCTCGGTAATCGAGCGATTCGGCTTGAGCACGTGGGTTCGACGTCGGTGCCCGACCTCGCGGCCAAACCGATTATCGATATCTTGCTCGTCGTGGCCGACTCCGCGGACGAGCCCTCCTACGTACCGGCGCTCGAGGCCGAGGGGTACGTGCTCCGAATTCGCGAGCCCGATTGGCACCAGCATCGCCTCCTGAAAGGCGCCGACACGAACATCAACCTCCACGTGTTCTCACTGGGGGCGACAGAGATCGACCGGATGCTCACGTTCCGGGACCTGCTGCGCACGAACCCGGAGACGCGGAAACTCTATGCAAAGACCAAGCGAGAACTCGCCCGCCGGACCTGGAAGTACGTTCAAAATTACGCGGATGCCAAGTCGGCGGTCGTCGAGGGGATACTCGCGAGCGCGAACCCCTCCGCTACTCGAAAGTAAGGTTGGCCGACGACCTCCCCCAATGGCTCTCCACGTTGGTCGTCGACGGGCCCGAGGGGATTCGAACCCCTGACCTTGCGGTTAAGAGCCGCCTGCTCTACCGAGCTGAGCTACGGGCCCAAAGGTGGGGCGGCCCGACGAGGACGCGGGAGATAAAGCCTCGCGGCCGCGCGCTCTCTCGGGGCGGGGCCCTGTCCCCGTCTTATGTAGGCACAGAGGGTCTTCGGTAGATGACCATGAGCCTGGCCACAGTGCGTCTTGACGAGGTCGAACTACCGCTCGTGGAACCGTTCGAAACCAGTTTCGGTGTCGAACATAATCGTCGCTTCCTACTCGTCCGCGTGGCGACGAAGGCGGGTCTGGAAGGGTGGGGGGAGTGCGTGGCAGCCTCCGACCCGCTCTATTCGTCCGAGAGCGTGGCGACCGCGCGCTGGATGATCTCCGAACGCTTGGTCCCGATACTCTTCCGTCTTCCCGAGCCGACCCCGGAAGCGTTCCTCCGCAAGGCGGCGCGCTACCGCGGCCATCCCATGGCCAAGGCCGCGGTCGAGCTCGCTCTCCAAGACCTCCGTGCCCAGGAAGCCGGAAGATCTCTGTCGAAGGTCCTGGGCGGGCATCGCAAGCGGGTCCAAGTCGGAGTGAGTGTCGGAATTCAGGCCAGCGTGCCGCGGCTGGTCGAGCGTGTGGGACTCTACCTCGAGGCCGGTTACGGTCGTATCAAGCTCAAGGTGCGTCCCGGGTGGGATGCGCGACCGGTCGCCGCGGTCCGCCGCGAGTACCCCGACGTGGAGCTTTGGGTCGACGCCAACCAGGCCTACCCCACCCGCGCCTCGGCCCAGATTCGTGCATGGGCTGAGAAGAACGAAGTGGCCCAGGTCGAACAGCCGTTCGCGGAGCGCGCCATCCGTGCGCACGCCGACCTGGCCCGTAACGCCCGCTTCCGCGTGTGTCTCGACGAATCGATCGTGGACGAATCCTCCCTCGAAGATGCCCTCGGGGCTCGAGCTCTGACCAGCCTCAACGTGAAGGTGGCCCGTGTCGGTGGGTTGGGCATCGGGCGCACGCTTGCACGACGAGCGGCCCGAGCCGGAGTTCCGTCGTGGATGGGAGGAATGCTCGAGTCGGGGGTCGGACGGGCGCACAACATCGCCCTTGCCTCGACTCCCCCCTTCGTTCTTTCCTCGGACCTCTCGGCGAGCGATCGATACTACCATGAGGACATCACCGACCCGCCGTTCGTGCTGGGACCCGGCAGCACGATCGAGGTTCCCCGCGGACCCGGAATCGGTGTTGAGGTCAACGAACGGGTTCTACGGAAGCACCGACGGTTGTCACGGACCTACCGACCGTAGAGTGATCGAGCTTATCGGATCCGTTCGAGCGCCGCCCCGACCATGAGCGGGAAGAGGACGGTCACGTCACCGGTCACGGTCGTGTGTCGCGCCGTCGCCTTCACCTTGCCCCACGAGACCGCTTCGCGGGTTCGGGCGCCCGAGAGGCTGCCGTCCCACTCGACGGCCGTGGTGATGTAGAGAGCGGCGTCCAAGCCGTCCCGGAACTGGTTCCACCAGATGGTGTGGTGCTTCGAGATCCCGCCACCGAGCATCACCGCGCCGGCCCGCTTCGCGCCGAAGACGAGGTCCGAGAGCAGCTGCTCGTCGGAGAGCAGGTCGAACGATAGACCGCGGTGGTCCTGCCAGTACAGCCAGACCTGCGACCCCACCGCTCCGTCCGTGATCCCGGGTACGATGACCGGCACCTTGCGCTCGAAGGCGGCCCGAAGGATGCTCGAGCGTTCTTTCGCCGGGATGGCCTCCCCGATCGCGGCCGATAGCGCTTGGGTCGAAAGCGCCCGGGTCCCGCTCGCCCACAAACGATCGAGGATTCCTCGCATCTTTCGCTCGATGATCGTCCCGTAGTTCGCCTGCGGGATGACAAGGTTGCCGAGCCGGTAGAGGTGCCGACGGTAGAGGTCCGCGTCGTCGAGGTCCCACTCGCCGTGATAGTAGGAGCGGAAAGAGCGGGCGAGGTCGTGGTCGAGCGTCCCGCAGGTCGTGATGACCGCGTCGACGTACCCCTCCCGGACGAGGGTCGCGAGCACACCGCGGGTCCCCGTCGCGACGATATCGGCCGGGAACGACAGGAAGAGCGTCATGTCGCGGTCGGACAGGATCCGAGCGAGGAGGTCAACGCCCGAGGCGACCTCCTTCGCGCTGAACCCCCCACCCGCTTCGAGGCGGCGCACCAGCGTGTCGAGCGACGGACTATCGTCGATCCGAACGTCCTCTACCTTGCGCGGCACGGCCGGGGGGAGTCGAACGGGGTTAAAGGCCTCCCGTCAGACCCAGCGTCAGCGAGTGAAAGAGCAGGATGTAGGTGAGCGAATAGCCGATCAAAGCGCCGCCGTTCAGGAGCGGAAGCCCGGCCTGGGGATTCCCCCGGAGCACGACGCGCATCAGGATCCCGTAGCCCACGAGGGAGCCCACGAGAGCGCCGAACGCGCCCCAGAGGTTGGCGCCGATCCCGAGGACGTGAGGAAAGGTGGGGAGCCAGACGAACGCGGAGACGATGAGGGTCCCCGGGATCACGACGTCCCCGAGTCCCATGAACAGCGCCGCTCGCTCCTCGGTCGGTTGGCTCCGTTGATCCTTGAGCGACGGGGCGGCCGTGTAATCGTAGCCGGCCGAATCCGGCATGACCATGAGGATCGGGAGCTTCATGTCGACGACGATGTCGGCGAGCGAGACCATGTGCTTCGTGCGATAGACCGCGATCGCGTCGTAGATCATGAGGGCGATGAGCAGGATGAACGCCGGCAGGATACCGAACGAGATCCCGAGGATCGCGATGAGCGAACCGGCGGCGAGGAACCCCGCCAGGTCCACGATATACCATTGGGGTTCGACGAGGAGGGCGAAGTAGAGCCCCATGCTCACGAAGGCGGCGAAGACGAGGGCCGGGTCGAGCACCAGCTCCGCACCGTAGGGCGGCAGAAGGATGAGCCCCGGCGGGAAGATCGAGAAGGTCGCGTAGAGCGTGAAATAGAGCGAGCCCGCGATCCCGAGGAGGATGACGTGGCGCAGGGCGGCGATCCCTCCGCGCTGGCGCGCGAAGAACAGGATGAAGAGCGGCGCGACGACGATGACCCCGATGATCAGGAGCGGGGCGGTCGGGCTCTGCGCGTTGGACGTGGAGGAGAGACCCGCGGAGCGGAACGGGTCGGCGAGGGCGAGGCCCACGATTTGCGCCCCGATGTAGAGCGCGAGCAGGCCCAACCAGCGGAGGCTCCGCATGGCTCGCTACGGTTCGACGACGGCGTACGCGTTGTTGCCGAGAACCTTCGTGATCTTGGCCTTGATCGCCATGCCGCGCTGGTTCGCGCCGGTGACGAAGATGACGAACCCTTCCTTCTTCGCGACCCCGTCGCCGCGACGACCGACGTCCTCGATCGTGAGGTGGTAGACCTCGCCTACCACCACCGGGGTCTTCGGCTTCTCGGGGGTAACGACCCGGCGTACAGTGACGGGGCGCTGGGCGCCGCAGGCCTCGCAGATGAGGAGCGTGAAACGGCCCTCCTTCTGGAGGTGGGTATCGGGGCGCTTGCACTCCGAGCAGATCACGTATTTCACGGTGTAGTCGCGCAGGCGTTGGGCGATCTGGTCCTTCGTCAGGCGCGATTTGAGCACGCCTCGCGGAAGGTCGAGGACACCGGGGCAGCCGAACTCCTTCGCGAGGAACCCGATGACGTGTGCCGGTTCGCGGCGCAAGACCCCGGTGATGTCCACGAGATTACGGATGACCGTGTTCTTCCCGTCGGTCATCACGTCCGGTTCGGGGACCTGAAAGCGCTCGCCCCCCGTGCGAACCGGAGGGAGCTTTTCGTGGGCGCGTGCGAGTAGGGCTTGGTAGGACTCCATCGGAAGGGCGACGGACCGAGCGACGGGAATTAAGGCTATCCGGTCCGAATGGCGCGCTTGAGCTTTCCGACCGTGGCCATCGACCCGAAGCTTTCGTCGGGGACCCGCCGCGGGTTCCTCCCTACTGGGGGTGTCGCCGCGGACGGCCAAGAAGGAGGAGGATTCCGTCCGCGAGGGTGCCGCTCCAGCAGGCGTAGTCGTGCCCCCCCTCGAACTCGGCGTACGCCACCGGGTATCCCTTCGCCTCGAGGACGTCCCGCATGTGGCGAACACTGCCGAGGAGCGACACCGGCATCTTCCCGGTGACCGACGCCTCCTGGGTTCCCGCATCCAGGTAGAATCGAAGAGGAAGCTTGGGAACGCGGGCGTACTCCTGCATCAGCGAGGTCGGCGGTCCTCCCAGCTCCCGACCGAACCACTGGAATGCGCCCGACTGCGCGAGGACGTTGCCGAAGAGCTTGGGGTAGCGGAGAGCCGCATCGACGGCGGCCACCGCCCCTAGGCTCGAACCCGCGAGCACCGTCCTCGACGCCACGGGTCGTAGCCCGTACCGGCGGCGCAGCCACGGCAGTAGCTCTCGGGCGAGGTAACGGGCGAACGCGGGATTCCGGTGCAGCTCTTGGGTCCGGGCGCCCGGCGCGTTCCCCACGAGCACGACGACGGTCGGCAAAATACGCTCCGCGTCCACGAGGTTCTGGACGATGGTGGGCGCGGGCACCGTGTCGCGATAGGCGATCCCGTCGAAGGCGATGAGGAGATTGTACGAGGCCCGGCGGGGGTTGAACCGCGGGGGTAGGAAGACCCAGACGGAATGGCGGCCTCGCAGATTCCGGCTCGGGAGGTGATGATGTTCTTCCGTCCCACGCCACGGCCCCCGGGGCCGGCTCCAGGGTTGGGGCGGTGCCTTGGGAAGTTTGACCACCGAGCGCGTGCCGGCGTGGTCGCTCGGATCGTCCGGGTCCTTCGGGAAGAAGATCTGCCGGGAGTTGAGCGGGTCGGGTCCGACGGTCCGGATGTATCGGAGCCACGTCTTCAGGCCCGACCCCGGACGGAGTGACGCGATGGGCGAGAATCCGTACATCGCGCGCGTTCGGTTGGATAACGTGAGGGACCGATACCAGACCCCGCCCACGCCCAGGGGAAGGAGCTCTGCCATTCCTTCGATTGCCTCCGCCACCGGTGTGTAGAGCGAAGGGGCCGTCACGCCGCGATCCGGTCGCCACACGAAGGTCACAAGCGAACTTCCCCGGTCCTCGCGAGCCGGCTCGATGATCGGGAGACCTTCCCGAAGCAGCCGCTGCCAGCTTCGGACGACTCCCGCCGGTCCGGCTCGGCGCGCAGCGCGCGCGAAGGCGCGGAGACGGCGACTTGGCACCTCCGGTGTCGTCATGGTCCGTTCCGGAGCAGAAGGGCTCGAAATTAACCTCTCTCGCTCGCCCAGTCTACGCGTCCCTCGAATGCCGAGCGGACGGTCAGGGCGCCCCGTCGAGCGCTTCGAGGACGCGGGCCAGGTTCCGTTCGGTGACGACTTGGGTCGCGGCCTGGCGCACCGTATCGTCCTCCGGCAGGAACGCGACCCCGACTCGGCTGCGGTGGAACAGTCCCACGTCGATCTCGGAGTTCCCGACCGAGGCGGTCTCCTCGGGGATCACCCTGAGCTGCTCCTGGAGAGCGGCGAGGACGCGCTCCTTCCCGTGGATCGGGACCCGAACGATGCCCTCGCCGGTGAGGCGCCCGTCGGAATCCACCCGGACCCCGTTCGCGAGCGCCACTTCGATCCCCAACTCCCGGGCGATGCGCCGGGCGAGGAGGTCGAGGCCCCCGCTCACGATCGCGGTGCGCGCGCCCCGGGCATGGATTCCGTCGACGAGCTCGGCGGCGCCGGGCATGAGCGGCACCGACGCCAGGATCCCTTCGAGGTCCTCGACCGTGAGGTTCGGGGCGTGGCGCCACCAGATGCGAATGTCCGAGCGGATGAACTCCTCGTCATCGATCTCGTTCGCGAGGAAGCGACGCAGCCCCTCGTCGTTGTGGTCGTCAAAGTGATCGTGCACGACCCGCCAGGAGCTCGCCACGTCGACGAGCGTTCCGTCCATATCGAGCGCCACGAGCCTAAGCACGTTCGCCCCGGGAGATCCGGTCGGCCTTCTCGAGCACCCGGTCGGGGGGCCGGACCGCCCATGCGGCGAGGTTGGAGTCGATCTGCTCGGGGCGGCTCATCCCGACGACCGGCGCGGCGCCCATCCTCCGCAGCCAGTGGAGCGCGATCGACCCGAGAGGGACCCCCGCGTCGTTCGCGAGGTCACGAAGCGCGCGTCCCCGTTCGAGCATCTCGGGAAGGATGTCCGGCTCGAACATGCGATGCGCGAACTGACGGACCTCCCGAGGAACTCTCGCGCCATCGAGGTAGCGCCCGTGCAGGAGGCCCCGTGCCAGCGGGGTGTACGCTTCGACGAGGATCCCCTGGGCTCGGCAGTACTCCCGAACGGGGTCTACGTCCTCCCGTTGGAGGAGGTTGTAGCGCAGCTGGTTGACGGCGATCTTCGCTTCCGAGAGGTGACGGGCGGCTTCTTCGAGCTCCTCGGTGGAGAAGTTCGAGACGCCGATCGCCCGGATCTTGCCCTCCTTCCAGAGCGCTTCGAGAGCCCCCATCGTCTCCGAGAGGGGGACCCGCGAATCCGGTCCGTGCACCAGGTAGAGGTCGACCGCCGACCGCGCCAGCTTCTCGAGACTCCCGATCAGGGCCGCCCGAACTTGGGCCGGCCGGAGATGCTCCCACGAGACCTTGGTCACTACGAAGGCGTCCGGGGCGGCGGAAGGGGCGCGAGCGAGCACCTCGCCGAGCACGCGCTCGGAACGGCCGTTCCCGTAGACCTCCGCGGTATCGAACCAGCGGATGCCGCGCTCGTAGGCGCGTCCGATCGTAGCCTTCGTGCGGGCCTCATCCTCGGTGGTCCATCGACCGAGTCCCCAGAGACCGAGCCCCAGCGCGGGGTGCGGCCGGGCTCCGCCGGGGAGCTCGATCGTTTCGATCTCCACCGGGGCCGGAGGCTTTGCGGGGCGGGCCCCGCGCTTCTTCGGTTTCGCCGTACGTGCCGAGCGTGCCGAGCGAGGGGATGGCGTCATGGTGCGACGGACGACGCTCCGTCCTGCTTCAAGTGTTCGTCGATGCGCCGGACCCGTTCGCCGAGCTCGGCCGCCTTCTCCTCGGCCTCCCGGACCACCTCCGGCGGCGCCCGGTCCCGGAATCCCGGGTCGGCGAGCCGCGCCCGGGTCTTCTCGAGAAGGGCGGAGAGCTTCTCGCGTTCCCTGCGGAGCGCTTCGGCGGTCGCTCCCGACGCGACCGGGCGTTCGAGGAAGCACTCTCCGAAGGCGGCCACCCGCCGACCCGTTCCGGTCGGCACTTCGTCCCCCTCCCGGAGGATCTCGAGCGGCCGGACCCGTGCGAGGCGCTCGACCGTGCTCCGCTCCGCGGAGAGAATGCGAGCGGCCTCGGACCCGCTCGGGCGGACCCAGGCCTTCGGGATGGATTCGACCGGGACCTTTTCCTCGGCCCGGAGGTTGCGGAGCATTCGCACCGTCTCGAGGATTGGCTCCATCTCGAGCTCGGCCGCCGGGTCGGAGGGGGCTTCGTCAGGACGGGGCCATGCGGCGGTCGCGAGGAGCGAGTCCGGATGCGGCAGGGCATGCCAGAGCTCCTCGGTCACGTGGGGAACGAACGGGTGGAGGAGTCGCAGCGAGCGTTCCACCACGAAGAGGAGGGTGGCGGCGGCTTCGCGTTGGGCCGGCTCGCCTCGCTTTCCGAGGAGCGATTCCTTGGCGATCTCCACGTAGCGGTCGGCCAGGTCGTGCCAGAGGAAGTCGTAGAGCGCGGCGGCGGCCTGGGTCGGCCGGAACTCGGCGAGCCCCCGGTCGACCTCTTCGACGGCACGGTGGTATCGGGAGAGGACCCAGCGGTTCGCGAGCGCACTCGTGCCCGAGAGCGTGGGCGGGGCCCCGGGAGGATGCGTCCCGGGAGGGACGAACGTGAGGCTGAAGCGGACCAGGTTCCAGACCTTGGTGAGAAAGTTGCGGCCGCCGTCGAGCGCCGCGGAGCCGAACGGTCCGTCCTCATCGGTCGGGTTCGGGAAGACGAGGGCGAAGCGGAGGGCGTCCGCGCCGCGCTCGCGGATGAGGTCGAGCGGTTCCGGGGAGTTCCCGAGATGTTTCGACATCTTGCGGCCCTTCTCGTCGCGGAGCATCCCGGTGAAGTAGACGTCCGAGAACGGCCGGGCGTTGCGGAAGTAGTAACCGGCCATCATCATCCGGGCGACCCAGAAGAACATGATGTCGCGGCCGGTGACGAGAACGTTCGTTGGGTAGTAGTGGTCGAGGTCGGCAGTGCGCTCCGGCCAGCCGAGCGTGAGGAACGGCCAAAGCCAGGAGGTGAACCACGTGTCGAGCACGTCGGGGTCGGGTCGCAGCTCGGACGCGCCGCAGCGGTCGCACACGGTGGGGGGGTCCACCGCGGCGAACTCCCGGTGGCACGCGTGACAGTGGTAGACGGGGATGGGATGGCCCCACAGGACCTGCCGCGAGATGCACCAATCCTGGATCTCCTCCAACCAGCGGAAGAACGTCTTCTCCCAACGGTCGGGGTGGATTCGGATCTCCCCTCGGCGGACCGCCTCGATGACGGGAGTCGCGAGGGTCCGCATCCGAACGAACCACTGGGTCGAGAGGCGAGGCTCGATTACCGCGTCCGAACGTTCCGACCTCGCGACCGAGTGGGGGTAGGGCTGGCGGCGGACGAGAAGCCCGGCGCGCTCGAGGTCCTCGAGCGCCTTCGCGCGCGCGTCATCCCGGTCCAGCCCCCGGTAGTCGGCGGGGACCCAGGGTCCGGTCAAGAAGCCCGCATCGTCGAGGATGTCGGGTGGCATGGGAAGGCCCGGGTGGCGAAGGAAGACCTCGTGGTCGACGAGGTCGTGGCGCGGGGTCACCTTGAGCGCCCCGGCCCCGAACGTCGGGTCGATCGCCGTGTCGGTGATGATCGGGACCTTGCGGTCCGTGAGAGGAACCATGACCTCCTTCCCGACCAGCGCGCGGTACCGCTCGTCCTCGGGATGGACGGCGACCGCCACATCCCCGAAGATGGTCTCGGGCCGGACCGTCGCGACCTCGAGCCCGCCGGGGGTCCCGTCCGCCCAGGGATACCGAAGGTAGACGAGCGAACCCTCCTCGTCGGTGTGGACCACCTCGAGGTCGCTGATCGCGGTCCGGAGCTTGGGGTCCCAATTGACCATTCGCTCGCCGCGGTAAACCAGGCCTTCCTGATGCAGGCGGACGAACACCTCGCGGGTCGCACGGACGCTGCCGGCGTCCATCGTGTACCGGTAACGGGTCCAATCCACGGAGAAGCCGCCGGCCCGGGTCTGTTCGCGGATCCGCTTCGCGTGTTCCTCGACCCAACGCTCGATCTCCTGGAGTGCCTGCTCGCGGGGTAACGTTTCGAAGCGAACTCCCTGCTTCGACAAACGGCGACGAACCTCGACCTGGGTCGCCAGTCCGGCGTGATCGAGGCCCGGGACCCAGACCGTCGCGTCCCCGCGCATCCGGTGATGGCGGACCAGGACGTCCATCACCGTGTCCCCCAGCATGTGACCCATGGTGAGCACCCCGGTCACGTTGGGCGGCGGGAGGATGACGGAGTAAGTCGGGCCCTTCGGCCGGTCCGGGCCGCGCGCGATCTCCCGCGCATCCCATTCCTCCTGCCAGCGAGCCTCGATCTCCCTCGGCTCAAAGCGCGAGGGTAACGTCGGGGCGCTCAGGAGGCTCCCCTCCCGAGCGCGACCGGCGCCCCGATCGCCAGTTCGGCGAGCGCGACGAGCGCCATCACCTCCAGACCGAACCCGGTGCCCGACCCCCGTACGAGGTCGAAGAGGAGCGGCGGAAGTCCCGCCATCAGGAGCCCGGGGATGGAGACGAGCACCGCGAACCACGCCCCGGCGTAGAGGTTCGTGATCGCGAGACCCCGTCGACGGGCCCAGCGGAAGAGGAATCCGAGCTCGAGGAACGCCGCCCCGAGGACCGCGGGGAGTTCCGCGAGCCCGAAGGCTACGAACGTGTACGGCTGGAAGAAGCGCAGCAAGGTGAAGGTGATGATCAGGCCGGCGGCGATGAGATACATGAGGCTGATCAACGCCACTTTTCCGAAGACGATCGAACGGTTCGAAAGGGGAAGGGTACGACCGTACGAGTAAGCGATCACTTCGATCGCGAAGAACGCGGGGCCAAAGAAGGTTGCGAGGAGCGCCGCGGTCGTCACCGCTCCGAGCGCGAGTGACGCGGCGGCCGGGTTCTGCGCGGGGGTCGCATAGGTGAGGAGACCGAGCGCGCCCGCGTCCAGGATCGGGAGGAGGATCAGGAAGGCGTAGCCGGGAGTTCGACTCGCGATCCTAAGGTCCTTCACGAGGACGGCGCGAGCGCGCCCCATCGGGCGCAGGATCGACACGGTCGCCGGGAGGGTGATCGGGGCCCGGACCGGAAGGAAGAGGAGCGTCCGCACCGAACGGGCGAGCCAAACAATGGCCCAGCCGGCGAGGGCGAGATAGCCGGCGGCCGCGACGCATAGTACGAGGTCGGTGCCCGGAGAGAGGATCACGAGAGACGAGGACCCGCCGGCGACGATCGCGGGGAGTGCGGCGAACGAGAACGGAAACGTTGCGGCGAGCAGGGCGCTATCCAGCGAAGGACCCTGAACGGCCAAGGTCGCTAGGGCACGGAAGAAAGCGGGGGCGGCCGTGATGAACGCGAACATGGCGAACGCCGGAACGAGCCAGAGCACGAGGTACGCCCATCGAACGATGGCACGGCCGCCCCCGCCGCGCGAGCCCTGAACCCGGCGCAGGAAGAACCGTCCGGTGAGCAGGGAGAGCGCGAGCGCGTAGACCACGGCCACGAGGGCGCCCGGCAGGGCGGCGAGGCCGCCGAGGGGACCGAGGGCGAGTCCCACGGCGAGGGGCGTCAGGATGATGATCGTCAGGGCGGGGAAGTCGAAGAGTCGCAAGTAGAGGATGACCGAGACCCGTCGAAGGGTTCGCGGATCGATCGGGAGCGGCTCGAGGACATTGAGGACGCCCGACGAGATCAGGGTCGGGATCACCTGGACCCCCGTCCACCAGAGGAGCGCGATGTCGAGGCTGAAGAGTCCCGTCAGAATGGCGCTCTGGAACAGCCCCACCGGGACGGACGCGAGGATCTCGGGATTCAAGGCCTTCTGGTGAAGGACCGCCGCCGCGCCCAGGGTGAGCAGCGCGAGCACCGCGCTGATGACGACCTTGCTCTGGAGGACGCGACGGCGCGAGCGAGCGACCAGGCTCTTCGGGGGACCGGCCGGCAGGACGTTCCCTTGTCGAAAGGCGTAGACCGCCTGCAGGGAGAGCTCGGTGAACGCGACGTCGCTGAGCCGGAACGCCTCGCGCCAGCTCATACGGAGGGGTCGCCGAGGGAGTCGACCGCGGCCCGCACCCCCACGTCTTCCTCCGTGAGCCGCAGGAAGATCTCCTCGAGCGAGGATTCTCCCGCTGCGACCCGTTCCCGAAGGGCGGTGAGCGTGCCCTCCCCCCGAAGGACACCTCGGTCGAGGATCCCGACCCGGTGGCAGAGCTGCTCGGCGACCTCCATCGTGTGGGTCGAGAACAGGACCCCGCGACCTCCGGCCGCGACGTAGCGCATCAGAACGTCCTTCATGATCCGGACCGACCGGGGGTCGAGGCTGTTGAGCGGTTCGTCGAGGACGAGAAGGGGCGGGGCGTGCAGGAGCGCCGCGATGATGAGGACCTTCTGGCGCGTCCCGTTCGAGAGCGTGGCGATCGGCTCTTCGATCTCCGCCTCCAGCCGGAACGCCTCGGCGTAGCTCTGCATGCGGCGCGTCGCGGTCGGTGCGTCCATCCGGCGCACGCTCGCGACGAACTCGAGGAACTCCCGGGGGGTGAGCGCCTCGTAGAGCATCGAGGTCTCGGGAACGTATCCGATGCGAGCCTTCACCGAGAGCGAATCCCGAAGCGCGTCGACCCCGAAGACCCGGATCTCTCCCGCCGTCGGGCGAACGAGTCCCACGACGGCCTTGATCGTGCTGGTCTTGCCGGCACCGTTCGACCCGAGCAGGCCGTAGATCTCTCCTGGCCGCACCGTGAGGGAGAGCTGCTGGACCGCGACCCGCTCCCCGTACGCTACGGAGAGCCCCTCGAGCGCGAGCGGGGCCGAGCTCGTCGCGGGGGCAGCGTCCGCCATCCCTCCACTATCCGTCCGCCGCAGGTATAACTGCGTGGGGGGACCCGAAAACTAACGCGCGCGGATCAGCGGGAACAGGACGATCTCCTTGATCGACGTGATCCCGAGGAGGCCCATCAGCAGGCGGTCGACACCGAACCCGATGCCCGTGTTCGGTGGGAGGCCGTAACCGAGCGCCCTCACGTAATCCTCATCAAAGGCGTAGCGGTCGTCGCCTCGTTCTCCGAGCTGGGCCCGGAACCGGGCTTCCTGCTCGTCCGGGTCGTTGAGCTCGGTGTAGGCGTTCGCGAGTTCGAAGTTCGGATGGAAGACCTCGAACCGCTCGACCCGGTCGGGCTTCGAGCGGTGGCGCTTCGCGAGCGGGGTCGTCGCGGAGGGGTGGTCGACGACGAACGTCACGCGGTCGAACGTCGGCTCGACATAATGCTCGAACAATTTATCGAGGAACGTCCCGGTCGACGAGTTGTCGGGGACGGTGGAGCCGGCGGCTCGGGCGAGGTCGCGCAATTCCTCCCGGCTCTTCGACAGCAGTCCGGAGATCCCGCTGTGGGCCTCGAGAGCCTCGACGAAATCCACGGTCGGGAACGGAGGGAGGAACAGCTTGGCCGCGGCCTCGACCGTGGCGTCGCCAGGGCAGAGCTCGAGGGTCCGGCGAGCGAGACGTTCGAAAAGACCCTCCATCAGACGACGCATGTCGTGGTAGTCGGCGTACGCCCAGTAGGCTTCGAACTCGGTGAATTCCGGTGAGTGGGTGCTGTCGAGGTCCTCGTTGCGGAACGCCTTCGAGAGCTCGTACACTCGTTCCATTCCCCCGACGAGCAGGCGCTTCAGCGGAAGCTCGATCGAGATCCGAAGCCGGAGCTCCGCGTCGAGGTAGTTCGACCGGGTGACGAACGGGGCTGCCGCCGCGCCGCTCGCGATCTGGGAGAGCACCGGGGTCTCGACCTCGAGAAAACCGGCCTCATCGAAGTACCGACGGATCTCCCGAACCAGCAGGGTCCGGTTGCGGAACCGAGCACGGGCCTCGGGCGAGGCGAGCAGGTCGATGTAGCGTCGCCGTAGTCGTTCCTCGACGTCCTGGAGCCCGTGGAACTTCTCCGGGGGCGGATGGATCGCCTTCGCGAGCAGCGTCAGGGACCGGACGAGCAGGGAGGGTTCCCCCCGGCGCGAGACGGTCGGAGTTCCTTCGGCGCCCACGATGTCACCGGGGTCGAGGTCGGAGAGCCAGGTCTGGTACGGCGCGTCGCCGAGCTCATCGACCCGAAGGAGCAGCTGGAGCGAACCCGAGAGGTCCTCGAGGTCCGCGAACGCGGTCTTTCCGTGCTGACGGATCGCCACTAACCGACCCGCGACACGGACGGCGGGACCGGTCGATTCCTCACCGGGCTTCAGCGACTGGCAGGCCGATCGGACGTGTTCGGTCGGGGAGCGGTCCGGGAAGGTCCACGGATACGGCTCCTTTCCCTCCGCTCGCCACCGAGCGACCTTGGCCCGGCGCTCCTGTTCAAGGCGGTTCTCTTCGGCCATTCGACGACCGGCGAGACGTAGCCGGGCAGAAAATGCTTCTGCCGAAGGCGGGTCTATCGGGCGGTGGGCTCGACAGCGAGGCGCTCGACGCCGCCGGGACGGAAGAGCGCGAGATGCTCGGGGATCGCCGGGTCCTTTCCCGCCGCCCGGGCGGGCTCGTGGAGAAGGAGGAACGTGCCGAGGAAGAACTCGGCTGCCGCGTCTCCCCCACCGATCCCGTAGCTCACGTAGTCGGAGAAGTAGACGTGGACCATTCCCGAGCGGCGGCTCCGCAGGGCCGTGAGGAATTTCGCGAGCTCCTCGGGTCCCTTTCGCTCGAGCTCCTCGACCAGGTCACGGAGAATGGGGCGCTGACTGACGCCCGCGAGGCCGTCGTAGGCGAGGTAGATCGCGGGACGGGGGTCGAGCGCTACGATGTCGAGACGGAGCACTCCCTCGACCGGCTTCGTCCGCATGGCGAGCGGCCTACCGCCCTCGCGTTATGAAGGCTTCGGACCGGCGCCCGAACGGGGGCACCGGCCCAGGGAAGGAGTTCGACCGAGTCTAGTGGTCGTGGCCGCCGCCACCGCCGCCGGGCGACGGACCGCCGCCCTTCTTCGACGCGATGATGTCGTCGATCCGCAGGATCATGCTCGCGACCTCGGTCGCCGAGCTCAGCGCCTGACTCTTGACGCGCAGCGGCTCGATGACGTGGAGCTTCCACATGTCGGCCGACTTGCCGTCGGCGAGGTTGATCCCGGCGTTCTTGTTCGCGTTGGGACCGTCGTGCGCGCTCCGAAGGTCGATGAGGGTGTTGATCGAGTCGTACCCCCCGTTCTCGGCGAGCGCCCACGGAATGCATTCGAGGGCCTGAGCGAACGCCTCGACCGCGAGCTGCTCACGGCCACCGACGGTACCGGCCCACTTTCGAAGCTTCACCGCGAGGTCGATCTCGGTCGCGCCGCCGCCCGGACAGACGACTCCGTCCTCGATGACGCTCGAAACGACCTTGAGCGCGTCGTGCAACGAGCGCTCGACTTCCTGCGTGACGTGCTCGGTGCCGCCCCGAATGAGGATCGAGACGGACCGGGGATTGGCACAGCCCGTGACGAACGTCATCTTGTCGTCCCCGACCTTGCGCTCGTCGACCTTGGCCGCCGAACCCAGGTCCGCCGAAGTCAGTTCTTTGATGCCGGTGACGATCTTCCCACCGGTGGCTCGGGCCAGCTTCTGGAGGTCCGACTCCTTGACCTGCTTCACGGCGTAGATGCCCTGCTTCGCGAGGTAGTGGAGGACGACGTCGTCGATCCCCTTCTGACAGACGACCACGTTCGCGCCGACCGACTTGATCGATTCGACCATCTTGTGGAATGTCTTGTCTTCCTCGTCGAGGAAGCTCTGGATCTGGTTCGCGTTCTTGATGTTGATCTTGCTCTCGATCTCGGTCTTCTTGATCTCGAGCGAAGAGTTCAGGAGCGCGATCTTCGCGTTCTTCACCTCGGCGGGCATCCGGGGGTGGCCCCGCTCCTTGTCGAGGATGATTCCTTCGATGAGCTCGGTGTCGGAGATCGTGCCTCCGTGGCGCTTCTCGACCTTGATCTGGTCCACGTCCGCGACAGTCTTGTCGCCGCGGCGTTCGGCGATCTTCTGGACCGCCTTGACGGCGATCTTCGCGAGCTCCGCGCGCGAACCGAAGACTCCCTTCGATCCCATGGCGGTCGCTGCACAGTCGATGAGGATGGACTCGTCGTCCGTCTTGACGGTCGTTCCGATCTCGGTTACGAGGAGGTGTTGCGCCTGTTCGCGCGCGAGTTGGAAACCGCGGACGATGACCGTGGGGTGAACGTTCTGCTCGAGCAGATACTCGGAGCGCTTGAGGAGCTCACCGGCGATCACGACCGCCGTGGTGGTCCCGTCGCCGCACTGTTGGTCCTGGGTCTTCGCGACCTCCACCAGCATCTTCGCGGCCGGGTGCTCGACGTCGATCTCCTTCAGGATCGTGACGCCGTCGTTCGTGATCGTGATGTCGCCCATTCCGTCGACCAGCATCTTGTCCATGCCGCGCGGACCGAGGGTGGTTCGCACCGTGTCGGCGACGGCCCGAGCCGCGGCGATATTGTTCGCCGTCGCGCCCTTTCCTTTCTCGCGTTCGGTACCTTCTCTCAGGACGAGAATCGGGGTTCCCTGAAGCATACTTCCACCGGGTTTGGCAAAATTGCTCTTCTATATAAACACGACTATGTTGCGAAAGCTCGGGTTCCGGTCGTCCGCACCGTGGGTTCTTCCGGCCAGCGAAGGAACGCTTCGTCGCGTGCCGTTCGAGCTCGTTCGCGGCCCGCCCGAAAGCAAACGCCTTCCTTCGTGCCTCTCTACGCGGCCCCCGGCAACGGTCGGTCCACATGCGGGCGGAACTGACGGCGCTCGCCGCAGCCATCGCGGGGTCGGCCCTCTGGGGCCTCTCGGGAACGGCCGCCCAAGTCCTATTGCAAGGGTATTCCTTCCCGGTCTTCGGTCTCGTCACCATCCGCATGTTGGGAGCGGCCCTGCTCCTCCTAGCGGTGGCTCGTCCCCGGTGGCCCCGCCCCTGGACGGGGTCGTTCGTCGCGATGGCGGTCCTGGGCCTCGTCGGCTCCCAGGCGACGTACCTCGAGACGATCCTGGTCTCGAACGTCACGACCGCGACCTTGCTGCAGTTCCTGTTCCTGCCCATGGTGGCCGCCTACGAGCTCGCGTCGGGCACGATCACCTGGTCGGCCCGATGGGCCGCCCTGCTCGGGTTCGCGGCCGCCGGGACGATCCTCCTCATCGGAACGCTCTCCCCGCACGGGTTCACCATCGTGCTGACCCCCCTCGGACTCCTCTTCGGCCTTCTATCCGCGGCTTCGGGGGCGTACTACACGATCGCCACGCGACGGTTCGTCCAAACGCAGAGCGCGATCTGGGTGACGAGCTGGGGGTTCCTCGTTGGCGGGCTCGTCACGCTACCGTTCGGCGCGTGGACGTTGCTGCAGTACCATTGGCCCGCCTCGATCGCGAGCGCGGCGCTTCTGGGCGGGCTGGTCCTGTTCGTCATCGTGGCCGGAACCCTGCTCGCCTTCTCGCTGTTCGTCTACGGGCTGCGGCACCTGACCGCCACCGAATCGGGAGTCGCCGCCGCGTTCGAGCCGATCGTGGCCGCCATGGGAGGCCTGCTGATCCTCGGCGTGGCTCTGTCGGGGATTCAGTATCTCGGCGGGGGTCTCATCGTCGTGGCGGTGGCGCTGCTGGGGGGCAGCGTACGTTCGAAGACCGATCCACCGAGGAAGGCCGACCCCGGAGGACCTCCCGGACCCAACGTGTTACATCCTTTGCACGGTACGTTGGCCGACCCGCGCGAGTCGGACGGGGCAGATCGGTAGGATGCGATGACCGAAGGTGGTAGTCCTCTCGTGTTCCGGCAGATCCGGCGTGCGGACCTGCCGACGTTCGTGGAGGTCATCCGGCTCGGCATCGGGAAGCTCGAGCATTCGACCGGCCTCGATGAGGGGGCGGAGGCGATGTTCCAGAGCCTCTCCCGATGGTCGATCTGGCTGTTGTTCGGGCTCCTGCAACTGATCGGCCGCCCGTTCGTTCGGGTCTGGGTCGGCCTCGAGGGACCTCGGGTGGTCGGAACCGGCACGCTCCTGATGCTGCCGAAGGCCGGGTATGTCGCGGGGATGGCGACCCACCCGGAGTTCCGTGGCCGAGGAGTGGCCTCCCGAATCCTTGCGCTCGAGCAGGCCGAGACCGTGCGACGGGGCCGGGACTGGATCGTCCTCGATGTCGAGAGCGAGAACGAGACCGCCATTCGAGTCTACCGACGGGCGGGGTACCGCGAGGTCGGCCGTTACACGTGGTACTCCCGCCTGGGGATCCCCCCGACCTCGACACCCTCTCCGTCTCCGGCTGCTTCGAAGGGAGAGTTGAAGGAATTCATTCCGAAGTTGGACGCGAGCCGCGGCGCCGACCTCCGCACGTCCCTGCCCGCGGACCCTCGCATGCTCTCCCACAACGAGCTCTTGGTCCGGGGGCCGCGCGCCAAGAATCAGACCTGGATCCGGGCCACCGCGGACGCTACTCCGTCCTCCGTTCGAGCTTACTTCATGCCCCGGACCCGCATGGGCGTCTACTTCCCCACGACCGGAACGCCCGAACCTTCCGCGGACGAGTTGACCGCCCTCTTCGCTTCCCCCACCGAATGGCTCCGGCCCCAGGACCCGAAGAGGTGCCTCGCTGTCCTCGCGGAACCCGTGGGAACGGCCGGCGCTGCGCTCGAGAAGATGGGCTTCGTCGCGGTCGTCTCGTCGACGCTGATGGTCCGGCCGACCCTTCCCTGAGCTCTCCGCTCGCTCGCCGGACCGCTACCGCTTCGAGTGATCGTTCTCCATCGTGGTGGCGAATCGCTTCCAGAGCCCGGAATCCTCCGTCCGAAGACGCCGCGAGCGTTCGCGGTTGGCCGCCGACGAAAGCGGACGGCCCTCCCACATCAGGTCCCGGCCTTCGAAGAGGAGGTAACTGGCGTTCGCTCCGCCCGGTCGGATCGTGTAGCGGAATTGCGAAGAGCGGTTCGGGCCGACGATGTGGGTGCTCACCCAGTACTTCGCGGCCGGATAGATCTGGACGAGCTTGACCTTCCGCACGCGCTCGCCGGTGGGTCGAAGGAATTCGTCATCGAGGGCCACCGTCCGGGCGGAGAGCCAGAGCACCTTACGCGATGCATGTCCCGCGGAGAGCTTCGAGTCGTCCGGAGTGAAATCGGTGCACCAGCGGAAGGCCCAAGGCGCCGGAACTCGGAAGCGCTGCCGGAAGGTGTAATCCGCGCAGGCCGTCGCCTTCGAGGGGTTCACGGATTCGGTCGGGGCCGGAGGGCGCTTCATGGAACCTCGGAACCGGACCGGATATCTATAGGCCACGGGCCCGACTCATCGGGGCGGTGGCTCCTCGAGCACCCGAGCGAGGACGAACCCGTCGTATCCCTTCGTGCCGACCGTCTGGATGCCGGTCGCGCTGACCCGGTGTTCGGCAGTGAGGGCGTCGAGGAGGTTTCGCATCCCTCGCACGTTCGCGTCGACGCTGGAGGCGTTCGCGAGCTCCCCCTTTCGGACCACGTTGTCGACGACGATCAGCGCCCCCGGTCGGGAGAGCTTCAAGGACCATTCGAAGTAGGCGCGCGTGTTCGGCTTGTCGGCGTCGATGAAGGAAAGGTCGAACGGACCCCGCTTCTCCTCGAAGAGCTTCCGAAGGCTCTCGAGTGCCGGACCGAGCCGGAGCTCGATCCTCTCCCGGAGGCCCGCCCGAGCGAAGTTGGCCTGAGCGACCTTGGCATGCGCGGGGTCGAGCTCGAGCGTCACGAGCCGTCCGTCCGCCGGAAGCGCGCGAGCGAGCCAGATCGAGCTGTAGCCGCCCAGCGTGCCGATCTCGAGGATTCTTCGGGCCCCTTGGGATTTCGCGAGGAGGTGGAGGAGCTTCCCTTGGGTAGGGGAGACCTGGATGTTCGGAAGGCCGGCTGCGGCCGTCGACCGGAGGACTTCCTCCAAGACCGGGTCCGCGGGAAGGAGCTTCTCCTCGAAGTAGGCATCCACGGCGGTCCAAGTGTCGATCGTCACGGTCCGTTGCTCCTCCTCGAGGGCGCCCGGTCTACAGCGTCCAGTACCCGCAAGGCCGTGAGCGTAATCATCTTGCTGGGACGCCCGACCTTCTCGAGGCCGAACGGAGTGGGACGGGAGCTGGGGTGGGCCGCGTACCAGCGCGCCGCGGCGCCCTCCTGGTCCGGGTGGACCGCGTCGAGGTTCCAGCGCCCGTCGGGCCGTTGCTTTTCGCGGAGGAGTTCGAGCGCGAAGCCAAGCCTCGGGTCGTCCCCGTAGCCCAGGGCGGTCAGGACGTCGAGGCCGACCAGAAGGTCATAGTAGTAGTGCATCGGCCAATGGAAACGGTACCACGGCTTGTACCGCTCCCCCTGGCGGTGCAACTCCCGATCGAGGTAGAACTCGGCCCCTCGCTCGACGCATTCCTTCATCGCCGGGGTCCATTTCGAGCGGGGGTACGCTGCGAAGGCGCTCAGACCCTCCCACGAGTCGAGGGTCCGTCCCGGAGAGGGTCCGTCGCCGAACGACCAGCACGTCCAGCCTCCCTTCGGGTGGGCGGTCGTGACCAGCCAATCGAGCGCCTTGCGGACCCGCGGGTCCTCCCCGTACCCGAACCGGATGAGCGCCCGGGCCATGTTGCCAGTGTAACAGTGGTGACCGTTCCCCGCCGAGGACCCCCCGACGCCGCCTCCCTTCAGTGGGGACCGGTCCATCCAGAGCTCGCACGACGCGCGCACCGCGGGGATCGAGCGCGTCGCTCCAAGGTCCGAGAGCGCGAGTAAGTTCCAGTTCGTCGAGATGTACTTCGGCGTGTAGAGGCTCTTCTCCCGGACCCACCAGCCGGCCGGGTCGCGGCGAGCGAGGATCTCCGCCGCCCAACCTCGCCGGGGGATGTTCTTCCGGGCTTCTTGGACTTCGGGGTCGCGGGCCGGCCGGTGGAGAAGCTCGGTCAGCGTTCGGTAGCGTACCGCAGGCTGGTCTTCCTGCAACAGCCAGGCGATCACCGTGTCATCGGTAGGGGACGGCGTCTTGCGCGAGGAATTTCGGCGGGCGGGGGTCATCGGGAGAACCGTAATTCCGTCCTGTCAAAAGGACCTCGGGAGGGGTCTCGAAACGCCCTCCCTCGAACCGTGGAATCCGATCTCAACTGGATCCGACGCGCCGTCGGGTCACGAACTATCCGTGCCGGGGTCGGTCGGCTCGGCGAGCACACGAGCGAGTGCAAAGAACGCGCTCGTCGGGAGCTCCTCGGGACGTCGGCGGGCCCAGTCATCCGGCCAGGCCGCCCGACGGGCCAGCCCTTCCGCTGTTTCGCCGTCGGGAACCACCCGCGGAAGGAGGTTCGATAGCTGCTTACGTCGGGACGAGAACAGCCGGCGAAGGATCTCTTCGAACGCCGGTACCGAAGGTACCGGAAGCGGTTCCGTTCGGGCCACATGGACACCGATGCGACTCTCCACCTCGGGCCGGGGCGTGAACGCGGCCGGCCCGACCGTCCGGAAGAGCTCGATCGACCCGTAGAGCTGCGCGATGATCGAGAGACGCCCGTAGCGTTTCGAGCCGGGACCGGCGGCCAGCCGTTCGGCGACCTCCCGCTGGACGAGGAAGACCACCCTCGGGGTGCGCGCGGCGAAGAGACGGAGCAGCAGTGGCGTGGCGAGCGAGTACGGGAGGTTACCCACGACGGCGTCGGCCGGGGGGAACGGGAGGGTGAGGGCGTCCCCCGTGAGCACCGTGACCCGGGAACCGAAGGTGGTCGAGAGGAAGCGGGCGAGCCGCCGGTCGCGTTCGATGACCGTGATCGGACCGATCCCTCGGCGGAGAAGCGCCGCCGTGAGGATCCCGAGGCCCCCTCCGATCTCAACCACGGGGCGTCCGGCAGGCAGTTCGACGAGGGCCGCCTCCGCGTCGGCCACGAACGGGTCGGTGAGGAACGATTGTCCCCACTCCTTCGACGGCCGCACGCCGAGCGAGGTCAGGGTGGACCGGATATCGTCCGGGCGTTCCGGAACCGGGGGGACGGTCCCCTCGTCCGTCGCGTTACGGCGCGACGAAGAGGCGGTACTTGTCCTCGACACCGCTCAGTTCCTGCTCGATCCGCCCTACGATCAACCGCTCGGGGTTCTTCACGTGGACCCGGGCCTCGAGCTCCTCGAAGCTCGCGAACGGGGCGGTCTTGCGCTCGTCCACGATCTGCTGCATCGTCTTCTTCCCGATACCGGGGAGGAGCTCGAGAAGGTGGAACCGACGGGACACCGCCGGTGCCTCGTTGAAGAAACGAAGGTAGCGTCCGCTGTTCCGCTTGACGACCCCCTCGAGCGCCGCGGTGAGCTCGGTGCGGGCGGAGACGGTGAGCTCGTCGTAGCCGACCCGGCGACGGACGTGGTCGATCGGGGAGGGTGTCTCGGCGACGGGAAGGAGCGGCACCCGCATACCGGGCGAGAGGGCGGCCGAGGGCCGCGGAACGAGCTCGAAGAGCTTCAGTTCGTCCTCGCCGATGGCGAGCGCGACGGGTTCGCGGTGGAATCCGCGCTCCGTCTGACGGCCGTTCGGCAGGTAATCGAGGATGATCGCGTAATTCTCCACACCGGATCCCCCCCGTTCATCGGTGCTGTGCCACGATCTCGAGGAGCCGGGCGACCTGCGCTTCGTCGAGCGCGACCCGCTCCTTCGAGAAGAGGAGGCGGATCTCCTCCGGGTACTGGGGGAGAACATCGGCGATCTTCACCGCGACCGTCGCGTCCACGAACGGAAGCGTCCGCAGCTCGGCGAGGAGCTTCGCGGTCTGTTCGCTCGTGAGGCGGGCGAACAACTCGGCGTGCTGGTGGGCGAGACCGGCCTCGCGCGGAAGCGTCCGGCGGGCGGCCTCCTCCGTGAGGAGCTCCTTCACTTTCGAGAGCGGGACCGGCTCAGGCATCGACCTTCCCCACGTCGGCGCGAGCGAGATGGATCGGGGTGGCGATGAGCTCCTTGCGCTTCCCCCCGTCAAGGAACGCGACCCGGTAGGCGCGGCCGCTCTTCGCGACCACGGTGCACGTCCGTCCCTGGTAGCGCGGGTGCGGCTGGCCGTGCGGGTCGGACGGTTCGATCTTGACGACCACGCGTTCGCCGATCGCGAACTCCTGCAGGAACCGGTTCACGGGCGGGAGCCCGCGCTCGCGGACGTCCTTCGTGAACGTTCCCCGGGACCGGGAGCGGAATCCTTTGGAACTCTTGACCATCGACCTACACCTCCGTATCGTGGATCTCCAGCACGTCGAGGAACTCGACCTTCAGGGGCACCCCGACCAGGGACGAGAGGCTCGGTTCGGTGCGCCCGTCATCTCCTTCCACCCACTCCTTGACGTACGTACCGGCTTCCGTTCGGATGTCGACCGTGAATCGCCCGTCCGACGCCTCGACGACGCGCGCCGCGACGACCCTCCGGGTGCGGACAAGGTCGGACCGACGGTGCGCGACGCGCTTCGGCGTGCGCTGGGCGATCGCTTGGCGAAGCGCGAGCTCGAGACCCTCATTAACCTTTGCCACCGGGACGTTCCCGATGATGCCGACTCGGTAGCTCTTCTGGGGGCTCGCCTCTTTCACGCGGACGACCTCGGGCGCCTCCGCGGGAACGAGGTCCTGGACCTCGACCCTCCCGGCCGCGTCGCGGGCGAGGTCGGCCGCCATCTGGGCAAGGTCGACCGAACGGTGGCGGGGTCGAAGGAGCTCGAGGACGAACGGGCGGCCCCGGCCCAGCATCCGGGCGTCGATGTCCTCGCGCCCCATACCATGGAACCGGCTTCCTTCTGCCCCGGTGACCGCGAGGAACGGCGCGGCGATGATCTCCTCGACGCTCGTCGGGTAGGTCTTCCCGGTGCCCCCGCAGGTCGTGCATCCCCGGCCCTGGCAACGACGGCAGGGCCAGCGGGTCTGGGGAAGGGTACGGTCGAGCTTTCGGTACCGGCCACGGACGTAGAGCGGAAGGACCGTGATCTCGACACGCCCGACGGGCAGGTCAGCGAGGAAGACGATGTCGGGCCGTTGGGTCCCGCCCGATGCCCCGGTCGCCGCTTCGACCTTCTTTCCCAGCTCCCGATTGAAGGCGGAGCGGGCACTCTCGCCCCATTCGGTGCCGACCTCGATCCAGAGCGCCTCCTCCCGCGCGAGGCGCTCGGGGTCCCAGCGGGAGCCGCACGTGAACCGGTGCCACTCGAAGCCCTCCGCGGCCCGGACGCTCCGGTCGACCCACGTGGAGAGCCGGGAGAAGAGGCCGCCACACACCGCACACTCCGGGTTCTCGCCAAGGGGAGGAGAGCCGAGCACGTCGGTCATCCGACGGGCTCTCTCCGGATTGGTGAGACCGTGTCCCAGGCGCCCGAACAGCCGACCGAAGCACTCGCTGCACAGCCCCCGACCGACCGCCCGCTGCGCGGTCGCGCGCGCGGCCTCGGGGATGTCGAACGTTACCGGCTCGGTCACTCGGGAGAGACCGGGCAGGCCCACAAAAGTTCGCTGGACGGCGTTTCGAGTGCCCGGCGAACTTTATGGGCGCTGGTTCTGTGCCGAGGCAGGATGCCATGCCCTCGATCACCGAGGCCGAGTTGACCCGGGCAATCGAGCGGACCCTGGTCGCCCGCGGCAAGATGCCCGCGCCCGAGGCACACGGGGTCGCGCGCATGGTGCTGGGATACTTTGGCGCCGACGATACGGTGCTCGACAACAAGCTCTCGAGCGAGGACCGCGACCGGTTCTACCAGCTCGAAGAGGAGGGCCTCCTGACGAGCGAGGAGGAGGACGCCACCGTCTCGCGCGGCAAGACCTGGCGGATCCATTACTGGCTGCTCAAGAAGGCCCGGATCCGTGACGTGGGACAGGGAGGCGACGCACCCGCCTCCGACGAGGCCGAGACGGTCTACCGGTCGATCGGCGAGGCCGCGTGGAACCGGAAGACCGATGCGCCACCTCCGCCGAAGGCGTGAAGCGCGCCAACTAGCGGCTGCCCGGCGGTCGCGGCTTCGCCGGCGAGGTGGCGCGCAGCGGCGGCCCGAGGAGCGCGGGGTAGTCCGAGGCCTGGATGATCGACCGGACGTGCTCGATCGCCCAGAACGCGAAGAAGATCGCGGCGAACAGCGCGAGGTACCCGGCGGCGTCGTTCGCAAGGCCGCTCACGCCGACGATGGCGAGGATGGTGCTGAGCGACGCGAGCGCGTTGAAGCTTGCGTGCATGCCGACCGCGACCATGTAATATGACCCGGTGCCGGGGCCGGGTTGCTTGAACTGCGAGCGCGCGTAGCCGTAGCCGAACATGCCGGTCGAGCTCCCGTGCAGGATCACGCTCGAGATCGAGCGGATGAGGATCAGTGCGAGGCCGGCCTCCAGGCCGCCCACGATGTACGCCCCGAGACCGTAGAGGAACGTCTCGAAGAATCCGAAGCCGAGACCGACCGAGGCGCCGAACACAGGCCCGTCCGCGAGCTGCTTGAACCTCGAGCGGAACGATACGACCCCCGAGGCCTTGAGGGCCTCCTCGATGAACGGGGCGATGACGAGGACCAGGAAGAAGGCGCCCGCGTTCGAGTTGCCGTTCAGGAAGACGAACTCGGGCCCCGGGTAGCTCTGGCTGACCGCCGTCCCCGCCGCGACGATGATGGCTTCGAGGATCCCCGCAGTGATGGTCGCGAAGAACGCGCCGTAGACGAACGCTCGGAGGAGCGGCCCCCACCCCTCTTTGCCGTACCGCTCGGTCCCCCGGATCCAGGAGAGGTAGATCAGGGCCGGAACGAACGCCACGACGACGAGGATGAGGAGGTCCCAGCTGGCACCGAAATCGGTCATGGTCCGCCGGTCTTACCGGAAGGGTAACGGTAGAACCCTTCTCCCGTTTTCCGTCCGAGCTTCTTCGCGGCGACCATCGTGCGCAGGATAGGGCAGGCCCGGTAGCGGGCGTCGCGGAAGCCGTCCCAGAGGACGTCGAGGATAGAGACCGTGGTGTCGATCCCGACCAGGTCGACCAGCTCGAACGGTCCCATCGGGTGGTGGAATCCGAGCTTGTAGGAGATGTCGATGTCCTCCTTGGTCGCCACGCCCTCGTAGAGCATCCAGGCCGCCTCGTTGACGAGGACGGCGAGAGCTCGCGTGGTCACGAAACCGGGGGTATCCCGGGAGGTGACGACCGTCTTTCCCAGGCTCAGTGCGAAGACCCGGGCCTGTTCGAGGTACTCGGGCCGTGTGATATGACCGGGAATGAGCTCCACGAGCGGCATCTGGAGGACGGGGTTGAAGAAATGGACCCCGACCAAGCGGCCCGGGTCCTTGAGGTCCTGACCGATCGCGGTGATCGGAAGGGAGGAGGTGTTCGTCGCGAGGAGAGCGGCAGGGTGGGTCGCCGGCTCGAGCTCGGCAAAGATCTTCCGTTTGACAAGGAGGTCCTCCGGGGCCGCTTCGATGACGATCTGGGCGGAATCCGCCCGACGGAGTCCGATCGCGATGTCGATCCGCGAGAGCGCCGCCTCCCGGTCGCCCCGCCCGACCTTGCCGCGCTCGACCGCATGGTCGAGCGCCCGCGTCGCGTTCGCGATCCCTCGCCGAGCGAGTTCCTCGTTCACGTCCTCGAGCGTTACGGGATAGCCCGCGAGGGCGCACTGGGCCGCGATCCCGCTGCCCATGATCCCGGCCCCGACGATGAAGACCCGTTTCTGGACCGACGCGCGGGGGTCGCTCTCCGAGGAAGTGGCGTCAGGGTCGGTCACGAGGCCTCCGGGGCGGTCGCGACGTTTCGGGCGATGTCGAGGTACTCGCACGCCCGGCAGAGCTCGGTCGTGGCGGGTTCCCCGCACGCGCGGCATCGATGGGGGGCCACGAGTGAGCCCTCCTCGCGAAGGAACTGCGTCACCAACCGCTCGTGGGTGCGCAGCAGCGATTGTCGCGTGCCCGGCTGGGCCTCCTCGAGCTGCCAGACGACCTCCCGGAACAGGTTCCGGGCGGCCCGGCCCGCGTGGGGGCATTCACCGTGGTCGAACGGGATCCCGTTGAGGCGCGCATACAGGTAGACCTCCCGCTCGGGGACGAGGGCGAGCGGTGCGACGCGGGGAACGAGCCCGGGCTGCCGGACGCGGTGCGGAGCCATCCGGACGAGCCGGTCGAGGTCGCCGCGAACGAGGTTCATGAGGATGGTCTGGGAGAGGTCGTCGAGGTTGAAGCCGAGTACGAGCGCGTCGGCTCCCACCTCCCGAGCGGCGCGGTTGAGGAGCTGGCGCCGCCAGACACCACAGAACGAACAAGGGACAGTGCCCGGTAGGTCCTCCGCGGTCCGGTCCGTGGTCGTGCCGATCGCTTCCTGAGCGGACACGATCCGGTGCTCGATGCCGAGGGAGTTCGTGAGCGCCTTGGCCGCCTCGAGGGTCGCGGCTCGGTATCCCGCGATCCCCTCATCTACGCTCACCGCGACCACCCGGACGGTCGGGCGACGGCGGAAGTAACGGTGCGCGAGAGCGAGGGCGACGCCGCTATCCTTGCCCCCGGAAAGCGCTACCGCGACCGTCCCCGCACCGAACCGCGGCACCTGACGGTGCATCTCCCGTCGCACCCGGTCCTCGACCGACCCGCGGAAGTGCTCCGCGCAGAGATGCACGCCCCGGTACGGCTGGTCGATGACCGCGTCGGTCTCGCACGTCGAGCAGCGCACGAGAGGCGGGAACGGTCCCCGTCTATTTTAGGAACGAGCGACCGGGCCCTTCCACTGCGCGCATACGATTATTAGGCAAATTCTGGCCAACCTCGAGCGATGGCAACTTCCTCGTCGGTCCCGCGCGCGACTCCAGCGGCCCGACGGGGCTCCCCGCCCGTCCGGAGTTCCCCGCCGGTGGAGTTCAATGTTCTCGAGCTGGTCGGGCGGTTCCAGCGGATGCTCCAATCCCAGGAGCGGAGCCCCTGCACCGTGAAGCAGTACGGCCACATCGCCCGCATGTTCCTCAGCTACGCCCAGAAACCGCTCGACGAGGTCACGTTGAAGGACCTCGAGGCGTTCCGGGAGTACCTCGTCCTCCAGCGACACTACTCGAAGAACTCCCTCTACACCACGGTCCGAGGGCTGACGTGCCTCTTCCGAAGCTACGGGTTTGCCATCGCCGATCAACTCGAGCCGCCCCGACGCCCCGAGCGCCTGCCCCGGTACCTGAACGAGGAGGAAATGCACCGTCTGCTCGAGATCGTGAAGGACTCACCGCGCGACAGCGCGATCGTCCACGTGCTCGCGTTTTGCGGTCTGAGAGTGGGCGAACTGAGCCATCTATTGGTCGAGGATGTCGAGTTCGAGCGGAACATTCTCCACGTGCGCTCGGGCAAGGGAGACAAGGACCGTGAGGTCGTCCTCGAGGACCGGACGCGGGCCGCGATCGACCGCTACCTCACGGACCGCACCATCGCCGGAGAATCCACGCCTCGGTTGTTCCCCGTCGGACCCGTGACGGTCGAGAGGATCGTGCGTCGAGCAGCGCAGACCGCGGGCATCCCCCGACGGGTCACTCCCCACATGCTCCGCCACACGCTCGCGACCGCGCTCCTCTCCCGCGGCT
>JBEKEY010000016.1:0-33971 GCA_050013595.1 Thermoplasmata archaeon
CTGGGGATTGTCCCCGCCCCCTGTAGCGTGTAACAGGGGCCGGGCTGCCTTCCGGCACGTTTCAGCGGGGAGACCCACGCGCTGGGCCACTTCCGACCACCGGAAGCCCTCTCCCCGAAGCTTGACGACCCGCGCGGTTACCTCCGGAGTTACTCGGCGAGGACGACCGATAGGGTTTCCCGATTTGGTCTTTCGAACTCCCGAGCGAATCGCGTCTATCGCGGTTTGCGTCCGTTCCCGGATTAACTCGCCTTCGAACTCCGCTACACCGGCTAGGATCGTCCGGGTCAACCGACCGGCCGGCGTTGCCGTGTCGATAGTTTGGTCGGTTACTATGACTCGAACACCGGCGGCCTCCGTTTCGTCGAAGAACTCTAGGGCCGTCCGAACCGACCGAGCGATTCGGTCGAGCTTCGTTACTAGTACCAGGTCCACCTCCCGGGCTCGAATCGCCGCGCGGAGACGGTCGAACTCGGGGCGGGAGTCCGCTCTACCGGAGACTCCCCGGTCCGCGTATATTTGCCGTGCCGGTATCACAAACCCCAGTTCGTCCGCTCGGCGCACGAGGGACTCGACCTGTGTCACGATGCTTTGGTCCTCGGTCGATACCCGCGCGTAAATCGCGGCACGACAGGGAGAATGAATATCCCGAGTCGCGGCTTCTGGAGGTCGCTCAGGTTCCGACATCGGCGAGTCCTCCCTCGTCGGTCCCGGCTCTCTGAGCCGGCCGTCGCGCCGGAGCGCTGGGGCTTAGTCCCCCGGCGCTCGAAGCGGCGATCTTGTTTGGGATAGGGCGTACGCGAACAATCTCGTCGTACGCGAGCTCGACCGAATCTCCAGCACTAAGCCCCTGACCGCGAAGCCAGTCGGGAGGGAGCGAGACGACGAGTGCGCCTCCGCTCCTCACGACTTTCCGGACGCGGGTCAGAGTCATGGTAGGACTATTCTCTGACTATTCCATGGACCCATCGAAATATGCCGGACAATTCGGCGGGACCCACTCGCTCCAAACTCCGACCGGGTCGCAAGCCGGTGGGCCTTCCCCCTCAGATTCCTTATCGAGTCGATGAGTGGGGCAAGGCCCGCGTCTCCTTTCTTCCCGAGGGTAAAGATGGGCCAACGCGGTCGAAGCGAGGACCGCCGTCAACCGGAACACTAGCGGTCTATATTGGAGAGAAAACGAAGCATCCCCCCCGAGACCCGGCAGAGGCTGGATTCACGGTCCGCGTTGTCCTGCAGGGATTCGCGTACACCGAAGAAGAAGCAAGCGACCGTGTAGATGCATTCATCAGAAAACGGCTCACAGAACGTGCCGGTAAGACACGGCAGCGCACAGCGAAGAGATCGTAACCGAATTGTCCCGAATCGTCGCGTTTCGACATCTAAAGTCACACGAATGTCCCCCAAAGGTCCACGGATGTCTCCAAAAGGAACGAGAACGCAGGGTTGAGAGCAGGATTACTGACGGTTGATGCGAAGCGCCCAGAAGCCTATGGCGGAGCTGGAGACAGCGGCTTTCCGCACCGATCGCAGAACGCGGATGTGCCAGCGTTCCTCCCACCGCACGACTCACAGAACCGATCGGGGGCTCCGGGCGGTGGCGGTGGGGCAGGAGGGGCGTACGATGGCTGACGATCCTGAGGGTAATAGGCAGGCGGCGGGTACTGTGCCGGCGGAGTGAGGTAGACAATCTGAGGGGCCCTAGAAACAAGTGGACCTTTCAACTCCCCCAGGATAGCACCGAGGATTAGAATGACCAAACCTGCAACCCCTACGGCGATTCCTTGCCCCGTGTAGGGACTTGTGCAATACGTACCCAAGAAATCGGTAACGCAGGTCTGGTAGACTACGGCCGCGATCCCGATGATAATCAGGACAATTCCTAGGATTGCGAGAACTATTCCGACGTTCTTGTAAGGATAGTCGGAACCCGGCTGAGATGATGCCATGATAACCCGATTGAATCGCTCCCTAGAGGATAGGCGATGCGGATGCGACAGAGACGCTAATGTCCACTGTCTCTGGGCTCCAGTCGTACGCACCGAATTGATAGGTCCCACAATTCTGCACCGTGAAAGTTGTGCTTCCTGAACTGGAATCATCACTCCATACGGTCATCCCGTTAGGATCAAGCACGCTGAACGTGACCGTGTCTCCGCTCACGACCGTGAAAGTTACTGAAGCCGATGCGCCCGCTGGACACAACGACTTCGAGGTGTAGTAGGTGGCCGAGACGCTGCCCGGGTTGTCTATTGAAAAGCTGTACGAAACTTTTAGTGGGACAGGAACGAGAGCGAGGACGGCGACAATCAGGATGATGATAATGATGATGACGATTACGATTCCAACGTTTCGACCGACGTGACCAACCGGCTGAGGCGGTGCGACAGGGGGAGTCGATTGAGCGACCGATTTCGACTCGCCTGCCACAGTGCTGCCGACGACGGAAGCTCCGCACTTGGGGCAGAATGCTGCCCCGGGGCGGAGGGGGCCCCCGCAACTGGAACAGTACTTACCTGCCATGCCAAGCGTAACCCGAATCCAACACTTGTTTCTGCCGATTATCCGCCTGAAGCGAAGCACAACAACTTAGACAGTTCCATCGAGCTCCCTAAGGTCGCCGGGATTCTTGAACGGAAGTAATTGTAAAAGAGAAGAAGAAACCGGCAAAGAAGAAGAGAAAAGGTCTCCCCCTGGAAACCGACCTAATTACTGGTCGGCGCACACCTAAGAAACCCGTTTCGTGGGCTATCCGTGATTCTGCATGACGCAACCTCAAGTCCAGATTCGCCCCCGTCCTTTGCAAGCGAAGCAGTGCGGGTCCCTGCCCTTACAGTACGGGCAGGGCTTCCAAGATCGTTCGATTGGAAGATAGTTGAAACGTCGAACGTGCCGGAATCGGGTGTACGACTCTGCAGACGCCCGCTCCGACCTCACGGGCACGGAACGTCACCTCCGTGAATCATTCCGCAAATGGGGCAGAGCGTCGGCGGGGCCGGGGAAAAAAAGATTGAGGCCCCCGGTGAGCCGGGGGCCGAATGGGTTGACCTAAACCGACGGAGGGTCGAAAGCAGGTCGTCTGTGTCGCGTTTCCAACTGGCAGGGCCCGGGGAAGGGATTATCTGCGAAATCGGGCAGTTCCATCGGGGCGCGTAGCCTAGTCTGGATAGGGCACCGGGTTCCTAACCCGGCGGTCGAGGGTTCAAATCCCTCCGCGCCCGCCTCTTGTTAGGGCCATGGTTCTATGACGGCGGAGGTGGTCTCGGAAGCATAGCACGCGCGGCGAGAGGGGACCACCTGAGCCCCCTGGACCAATTTCGACCGTATCACCGAACGCATCCACTCACTTCGGTCCCTCGCCACTGAGGACACAACTTCTGCTCCAGCGGCTGCTCAGGTTGGATGCGCTGGTCGATTCGGAAACGGGACTTCCTTCTTCGCCGCGGAGCTCAAGGGGAGGTCACGGTCATTTCGATGGTGACCTCGCCCGTATAGGATGTTCTTGGGGTCCCGATAGCGATGGTCAAGGTCTGGGGACCGGGGACCTTCACCACCAAGGGAGTGTTTGCAAACTCAACCGAGAAACCGCTGGTTTGCATCGTGACAGTTTGAACCGTGCAGGACCCGCCCTCGGGATAGGGCAGAGTCCAGTTGGTCCAGAACGTCTGGCCCGCGGTCACGGTCCCGCCCGGCCCCGGCGCCGATACCCAACAGATGTTGACCTCGGACGTCGTGTTGAAATTGATGGCCGTGATGTTGACGGGCCCTCCGACGACTCCACCCCCTCCGGGAGAGGATTTGGACGAACTGAAGACTCCGCTCGCCCAAAGACCGATTATCGCGATTCCAAGAATCACGGCTACGACCACGGCGACCATCGCCCCGGTCCGAGACTTTTTCGGGGGTCGAACAGCGGCGTACCACTCCGTAGACCGCTGCGCGTGATCTGGCTCGGACGGGGGAGACGGTCCCGCCATGCTTCCCGCGACTTACTCCGAGCGTAAGGACGTTGCTGGGAGAGGGCTCATAGGTTCGGAGTGCGGCCTACGTCGGGGGAACCGGTCGACCAGAGTGGTCCTCCGGCTAGCGCATCGAGATTCCCCATCCAAGAAGGGTGAATTCGCGGCCTCGTTCTCTCGTGCGTTCGGTCAACGATCGATCCGACGCCACCGTTCGATCCCGTCGCAGACGAACGCGACAGCGAGCGCGAAGACCAATATGGCGAGCAGTGGAAAGAGGAACATCCACCAGTAGACGGTTTGTCCCGGGAAACCGAGCCCTTCGCACGTGCCCACTCCGAGCAAGAACCCCCATTCGGGGAACAAGGGCGAGGGTAGGGGCGAGAACGGGGGGAGCGCGGGGATCAAGTAGGGAACTGGTGGCCCGCCGGGGAGGTTACCGGGAGGCGGGCCGGGGGCGGCGCAGTTGAAGTACCAGGGAAAGGCTGCGAGGACGAAGAAGATCGGAGCGATGTCGAGCGGTATCTGCGCGAGCACCGGCCCGAGCGAGTTCGGCAGGATGTGGCGGAGCAGGATATGCTCCGACGAGGCTCCGGAGGCCCGAGAAGATTCCACGAACGGTTCGTGGGCGACGCTTCGAGCTCGGTCCCGAACCGTCCGGGCCATGGTCGGCCAAAGAACGAGGCCGAAGATGCCGACGAAGACAGGAAGACCGACCTGGCGGGGCGCCACGGTCGCGAGGCCCGCAAAGACGATGATCACAAAGAAGAACGTCGGGATGGAACCGAGGGAATCAATCAGGAAGGTGGCGATGCTGTCGACCAAACCGCCATCGTTGTACCCGGCGACCGCCCCGATCAAGAACCCGACGGTGACGTCGATCGTAAGGATCCCGCCCACGATTCCGAGGTCCCATGGCGTGGCTTGCCAGATCGCGAGGAATAGGTCGACGCCGAGCCCCGGTAGAACGCCGAAGGGATGGTCCCACGAAGGTCCTAGGATCGTGTTCGGGTTCACCCAGCCGGGGTTGGCCGAGACCAGGCTGAGGGACCCGCGAAAGACGATGAGTGCGGACAGCCCTGCGACGAGGTAGACGGCGAGGATCCCGGCCCCGACCAGCAGACCCAGACCCGGTGGCTTGCGCTCCCATCGTTCTCGAAGTGTAGGTCGAAGACGGACCTCCGGAGCCTCGGAGGCTGGGGGGGCTCGAAGGCCCGTCAACGGGTCAGCCTTCCCCGGGGGTCAAGTCGAATGGCGATGATGTCGACCACAAACGTCCAGGCGAGGACCAGGATTGCGAGGAGGAAGACGAGGGGTTCGAGGTTCGCGAGGATGCCTCCCGTCAATTCGGCAAAGACCAGGTTGCCGAAGCCGGCCTGGTCGGAGAAGGCGACTTCCACGGCGAACTGGACACCCAAGTACTCGGGGATCGTCAAGGCGAACACGAGGAGAAACGACGGCGTCACCTGGCGGGCCGTGTGGCGCCAAAGCAGAGTGCGTTCGGAGACTCCCCGAGAACGGGCCCCGACGATGTGGGGCTCCTCGCTGACGGATCGAACAATCGAACGCGCATGCCGAAAGAAAATGGCGACGTAGGCGATCGCGACGACGAACGCCTGGAGGAGGGTCTTCGTGAGCGAGATGAACGCGACGTCCCACGCCCGATGGAAAACGGCGTCGATGAGCGGGAAACCCGTCGGCTGGGTCACGGCATCGTAAATGATCCAGGAAGGGTACCCTCCGCGATTGAGGAACCACGGTGCCGTCGGAATCAGGCCCTGGTTGGGAACGTCTTGCAGCCAGCCGAGGTAGCCGAAAAAAACGGCGTTCACGACCAGCGTCCCCACCACGAAGACAGGTAGCAGCGCCCCGGTCAGGGTTAGGAACCGTGCCGGTTCATCGAGCCCGGGTCGACGACTCCAGCCGGCGAGTAGACTGACCGGGTACGCCAACGCCGCGGCAATCGGTAAGGCGAACGCTGCCAACTGGATCGAGGGGGGAATGTAGTACGCGTAGACCTGGGTCCAGGGCAAGTGGAAGCGAAGGAAGTCGGCGTATCCCCAATTGCCGGTGACGTCGTTCGCGAGCGTCTGATAGAAGCCTTGGAGGGTCCCGAGAAAGCTCTCCGGCGGTCCCGTGGTGAGGGTGATCGGGATGTCGATGAATACGTAGAGAACGAGGAGTACGAAGATTAGCTGGGCCGGTGCTAGTATCAGCCGTCGTAGGATGTACCGTTGGAAGCCGGAAAGGCGTGGGCGCGCGAAACCCGAGTTCGGTCGTTTCCGACCTCTCCCGAGGAAACGCCGCCGGAACCCGAGGTCCTGAGTGTCCACATCGGACCGGGGTTCGAGGGCCGGGGACCCGGCCATAACGGGGGATGGGCAACGATTCCTTAAGACCGATGGAAAGAGAGGGGGTCCGGTTCTCGAATCGGCCTAGGCGGATTTGAACCAACGACCTCCCGGTTATCAGCCGTGTGCTCCCGCCAAACTAAGCTACGGGTCCTCGGTGCTGAAGGGCGGGCGAGATTCGTGGAGGACAAAACACGGTAGGGCCCGACGTAGGGGCTAATCCCTCCGAGTCCGTTTCGAAAGAAACGCATGCTGAGTCACGGGTCAGATCGAATCGCGGGCATGGACCATCGGAATCCGGTAGTGCTTCGACCGCCGCCGATGACAGGACCGCAATCAGCGGGCGGAGAATTCTTGAGGCGCTCTCCCCCTGGGAGATGGAGGCGCACGATCCCGCGCGTACCTAGTACGTTTGCCCGGTCCCTCCGCGCCCGGTGCCTCGATGAGATCCTGTCGCCGCGATCTACGCTCCAGGTCCTGATACGCGGGCGGGATGGACGTGGTCAGGTCCCGAGAAAGTGCTCCTCGTGTCGCTGTGAACCGGAGACACCAACGGGCGGGCTCAACCACGCGCTCACCAGAACGTATTTTTTGTCGGTCCACCTATACGAATCGACCCGGGGGTCGGTCGGATGAAGCGAAGGGCTCTCGGACTTCTCCTCCTCGCTGTGGGTGCGACGATCGAGGTGATCGGTCTCGCGATTGAGGTTTGGCAGGAGCAGGATGTCTACACAATCTCGAGTTCGATCACCATTCCAACCTACCTCGCGATGATCCTGGCGATTGTGCCGATCTCTCGCGGATACCGGCTCATCAGCGAGACGCTTCAGCTTCGCGGACAAGTCCTCGCGGTCGCGATTGGATCCGTCGCGGGGGGGGCGCTATGGGGGGGCGCGCTCTGGTGGCAGATTGCGGTCGGGCTTCCATCCGGGGACAATTCCGATCTTCTGAGCTATGCGGCCGGGGTCATGCTCATCGTTGGAGCCGCGATAGTAGCGCAGGGAATCTCCTCCTACGCGAACGGGTCCACGGGCAGGCCGAATGACGGTTCGCGTGCTCATCCCCCCAAAGGGCAATCCGAAAAGGCAGCCCGGGGGGATCAGACTCATCGCCGGTGGACCACTGTGCTGCTCCTTGGGGCGGGCGCGGCGCTTATCGGAATCACCATAGGTTCCATCGGGTGGGTGAGCCATTTTTCGGGTGCGAATTACCTCTATTTCCTGGTCTCGCTGGAGGTCGGTTTGAGCGGAGCCGGGTTCGTGCTCGCAGGATACTCGGGGTTGGTCCAGAGTATCGGAGCCGGGACGCTGCGCACCGTTCGAATCGGCGGCATGGTCTCTGGTGCAGCGCTCGTGATCGGTGGAGCGGCCTGGTGGTGGCTGTCCTCCGTGGGCGCTGGGATGCGGGTGATTGATTCCCTGATCCTGCTCCTCATCGGGGTCGGAATTCCCTGCCTGTTCCTGCTTCTCACGGGGATCGGATTGGTGCTTCTCTCCGTCCGGTCGCCGGTCGGGAATACTACCGTGCGGACCCAAGACGCAGGTTGAGGCGGGGACGCTCGGTCACCTGATTCGCGCGTTCCGGCCCTCTTGCTGCGGTAGGGACTTTAGACCGGGGGAGCTCGGACACGCCCTCTCCAGATCCGATCCCGGTGCGGCACATTCTTCGCAATGGGATTCTGGACGCGGTGTGCACCCTTCGCCGGGTTCTTTGGGCGTGTCCCTCCGCGCCGGACACTTTCGACTCCGCACTCGTTCTCGAGGACGGAAGCCCCGCCCGCGATGCGACCCTTGGCGAGCGGGGAGAGCGTGAGAGAATCAGCCGTGGGAGGGCCGACCAGTTAGGTTGGAATCCCTCCGCGCCCGCTTCTCGAGGTAGAGTCGGAACTGGGGGCCGCCCGGTCGGCCCGAGCCGGCGACGACCTCCGAGCGCACTACTCCAGCTCTCGGCCCGACCTCTGCTGCTCCTCGGCTCGCTTGTCGTACGGATACGTGACTTCCGGTTCGCTGGCGACGTTCAGCGCCGTAATCTGGTCCCTGCTCAGCGACCAGCCCGACGCGCCGAGGTTTTCGGAGAGCTGATCGACGGTTCTCGCTCCGAGGATGGGTGACGTCACCGCGGGACGGTTCAACAGCCAGTTGAGGGCTACCTGGGACATCGTCTTTCCGGAGTCGTGGGCGACCGCCTCGACGGCCCGGACGATGCGATTCGCTCGCTCGTTATCGAACCGACTCGCGTAGAATTCGATGTTGTCCTTCGAATCGGCGATTCGCGTGCCGTCGGGCGGGTTGCGCACCCCGGCCCTGTACTTCCCCGAGAGGAAACCACCGGCGAGCGGACTCCAGGGAAGGACCGCGATGTCCTCGCCGAGGCACATCGGGACGAGTTCGAATTCGGTGGCTCGAGCGTAGAGGCTGTACTGGGGCTGGAGGCTGACGGGTTCATGCCAGCCTCGGGACCGACACAGTTGAAGGGCCTTCTCGAACTGCCAGGCTCGAAAATTGCTGATTCCCACGTACCGGATCAGGCCGGCCTCGACCAACGAATGGAGCGCACCGAAGGTCTCCTCGAGCGGGGTGAGCGGGTCCCACGCATGGACCTGCAAGAGGTCGATGTACTCGGTCTGCAGCCGGCGAAGGCTATCGTGGACGGCGTGAAGCAGGTGCTTTCGAGATAGCCCTACGCTGTTCGCGCCCTCGGCGGTCCTGAATCGAGCTTTCGTGGCAAGGACGATGTTCTGCCGGTCCTGCCGGGAGAGCCACGTGCCGATGATCTCTTCGGATTTGCCCGATGAGTACACATTCGACGTGTCGAGCAGGTTTCCTCCCGACTCGACATACCGATCCAATATGCGGTGGCTGGCCGCTTCGTCGGCCTGCCAACCGAATGTCATCGTCCCGAGGCAGAGTTCGCTGACCAGAACGCCCGTGCGTCCTAGCTTTCTGAGTTTCATCATCTCCCGCAGGCTCTACGAATAATGACCCTTGCCGCCGCTCGACCCTCGTGTCCGTGACCATGGCGGCTCGAGGCCAGAGCAAAGGATTTCTCCACGTGAACGACTCCGCTCGAGGGGGACGTCGGCGCCCCGACCTTTACGATGACGGGAACCTTCTCCGACTCCTGGCGCCTGACCAAGACCTCGTTTCGACTGATCTTCGAGGATTCCGCGCTCCTCGTCTTCCCTCTGGTTGCCGGTTTTTCGGCCCTGGCCGTCATGGTCCTGTTCGCCGTGGGGACGTTCTACCTCGCGCCCCTCCTCTTGATCGGCGGAAGCACGGCCAACTCCTACGAGGTGGTGGGGGCCCTCCTCTTCCTGGTCGCGTACTTCGTTTCGACCTTCGTCACCGTGTACGCCACCGCCGCGTTGGTCGGAGCCGCGACCCTCAAGCTCAACGGTCAGCAGCCCACCGCGGCCGACGGGTGGCGGGTCGCCCGGGCGAATCTGGGGCGCCTCGTCGTGTGGGCCTTGTTCACGGCCACGATCGGTCTCCTGATCCAGATCATCTCGGCCCGGGTCCAGGGAATCGGCGGACTGATCATTCGGGCGGTCGGAGGGGCGACCTGGGGAGTCGTGACCTACTTCATGATCCCCGTCCTGATCTACGAACGGGCGGGCACCTGGGCCTCCCTCGAGCGCTCGGCGAAGTTGTTCGTCGGAACGTTCGGTCGTACCCTCGTCAGTAACCTCGTCATCGGCTTGCTGATCGGAGTCGGGATCGTCGCCGCGGTGGTCCTCGGCATCTTCGGACTCTTTTCGTGGGTTAACGGGTCGGTCCTTCTGGGGCTCCTCCTGATCGTCTCCGCGCTCGGGATCGCGATCTTCGTTGCCCTGATCGGGGCTACCGCCGAAGGAGTGCTCCGTGCCGCTCTCTACCGTTACGCGACCACGGGGAGGGTCGACCCGGACCTATTGCCCCCGGGATACCAGACGCTGAAGAGCTCCTTCTGAACTCTAGCTTCCCCCGAGGACCCCCGTCGAGACCCGGGCGTCGAACCCCGCGGGGACCGCGCCCCCGAGAAGCCACCACCCGCTGCAGTTTCGAAGAGCGGAGAAGCCCGTCTCACTTCGGCTGAAATCGGAGGGAGATCGAGTTCACGCAATGCCGCGTGTTCCGGGGCGTAAACCGCTCCCCCTCGAAGACGTGGCCCAAATGACCCCCGCAGCGAGCACATTGGATCTCCACCCGCTCGCCGTCCGCGTCGGGGAGTCGACGGACGGCTCCCGGAACCTCTTGGTCGAACGCCGGCCAGCCGCAACGGGCGTCGAACTTGTCGTCCGACCGATAGAGGGGTGCCCCGCATTGCTTGCATTCGTACGTCCCGGGTTCGGTCGTGCGTTCGTACTCTCCCGAGAAGGGTGGCTCGGTGCCCTTCTGGAGGATCACCCGCTGCTCGGCTCGGGTCAACGGTCGGAGGGCGGGCGTGGTCTCGGACACACGTCGTCGATCGGGAAACCGTACTATAGCTTGATGGGCGGAGCGCGGCGCCTCGGTCCCTACTGGGAAACACACGGGCGGCAGAATCGCTCGTTTCCCGGAGGTCTCAATCCCGTCGGCTCGTCCCCGCGGGCTGAGGGGGCGAGAACGATTTATATCGAAATCGATTCAGAAACCTACACTATGCCCACCGCTCCCCCCAAGCGACCGATGCCCGGCCGAGTGCTGGGGCTCTACGCCCTGGCCACGATGGAGCGTGAAGGAACCGTCTACGGATACGCTCTCGCCGACCGGATCGCGGAGCGAACGGAGGGGGCCTGGCGGCCGGGCGCCGGGGCGGTCTATCCTGCCCTCCAAACGCTGGTCCGTCGGGGAGTGGCTCGGACGCGAAAAGATGGGGTCCGTAGGGTGTATTCGATTACTCCCCAAGGGCGGATGGTACTGCGGCGGATCCGAACTCGGATGGCCGGACCCGGCCCCGGCGCCCCGGACCTCTCGTTGCTCTGGGCCGAGATCGCCGGGGCTTCCGACGCCGGGGACCACCTGCTTCGCCGGCTGCATCGTCAGCTGGAGATGCTCGACAACTTCCTGGCCCGTCAGCCCGACGCACGCTCGGGGACGCGCTCGGTGCGAGCGGCCGCCGCCGACGAATTGGCGATAGCTCTGAAACGACTGAAATCGCGACCGGACACGAAGGGAACCGCCGGCCGCCGCCGGGGCGGGAGGAGTGGATGAGCAGTGACAACGCGATCATCGTGAAGAACCTCTCGAAACACTACGGGTCGGGCGACCGCCTCGTGCGGGCGCTCGACCACGTCACGCTCTCGATCCCCTCGGGCACCGTGTTCGGGCTCCTCGGGCCCAACGGGGCGGGAAAGACGACCCTCATCAAGGTCCTCACGGGGATCACGGACATCACCGAGGGCGACGCGAGCGTCGCGGGGTTCGACGTTCGGAAGGAATCCATGGACGTGCGCTCGCGGATCGGTTGGGTCGCTGCCGAGGTGATCCTGGACGACGACTTCACCGCGCGCGAGAACCTTTGGCTCCAGGCGAAGCTGCAAAGCCTGAAGAACTGGGAGGCCCGCGCGGAGGACCTGCTCAAGTTCTTCTCCTTGAGCGACCGCGCCGACGAGAAGGTCAGCCATTTCTCCACCGGGATGCGGAAGAAGCTCGAGATCGCCCTCGCCCTGCTGCACCAACCGCTCGTGATCTTCATGGACGAGCCGACGATCGGGCTTGACGTCAGCACTCGCCGGATGCTCTGGGACATCGTGACCGGGGTCCACAAGGAATTTGGCGTCACCGTGCTGCTCACGACGCATTACATCGAAGAGGCCGATGCACTCTGCGACCGGATCGCGATCATCGACCAGGGTCGGATCCTGGCCGAGGGGACCCCCTCCGAGCTCAAGGGCCGCGTAAAGGCCGACATCGTCCAGCTCGAGACCTCCGAGGGAGTCGACCCGGCCGCGATCTCCGCGTTGGCCGGAGTCGAGGAAGTGCGGGCGCAGGGTAACGACTGGATCATTCGAGTCGCCAAGTCGGAGGAGTTCCTGCCGCGCCTCTTCGCGCTCCTCAAGACCGACCAGATCCGACGCATCAGCGTCGAGAAACCGAGCCTCGAGACGGTCTTCTTGGAAGTGACCGGCCGACGTCTGGGTCAGGAGGAACCGATGCGGGACGTACGGAAGTTCTACGCTCAGATGCGGAGGGCGCGCGGGTGAAGATTCCCTGGAGCCCCTTGTGGGGTCTCTACGCCCGGGAGATCATCCGGACATTCCGCAATCCGTTCGTGCTCCTCATCACCGTCGTCCAGCCGTTCATGTGGCTCGCGTTCTTCGGCAGCAGCTTCTCCCTTCTACCGGCCGCCGAGCTGCAGAGCCTCTTCGGAGCGTCGAACTATATCCAGTTCCTTCTCCCGGGAGTCCTTTCGACGTCGATGCTGAGCGTGGGGATGTTCGGCTCGATGAGCACCATCCAGGACAAGCGATTCGGTTTCATGAAGCGGATCCTGATCACGCCGACCTCGAAGGGAACCGTGTTCATCACGAAGGCCCTCGGGTCGGCGTCGCGCGGTCTCGTGCAATTCCCGGTCATGGTCGCCGCCGCGCTCGCTTTCGGTGTCCAGTTCCACCTCTCGGTCCTTCAATGGGCCGCCTGGATCACCGGCCTCATGCTCCTCGCGATCGGTTTTTGCAGTCTCTTCCTCGCGATCACCGCTCGCTCGACCGATTGGCAGACTCCGGGCGTGGTCTCCAACTTCATCACGATGCCCCTCATGTTCGCGAGCTCCGCGCTCTTCGGTAGCAGCCATTTCCCCGAGTGGATGGTGGCGATCTCGAACGTCAATCCGATCACCTTCTCCGCCTTGCTCGGTCGCAGCTTCATGCTGGGCACGACGACCGATTGGTGGTATCTCGGCTACCTCGCGATCTTCGCGGGCGTGATGCTGACCCTCGGATACACCATCTCGTCCCGATGGCTCCGGGTCGAATGATCGGCCCGTGACCGTCGGGTCGGCCGGACGATCGGACGTCGAGCCGTCCCTACCGTCGGAGGTCGGTCCGTGCCGCGGTCCCCACTATTCGAACGCCCCGCACCAGCCCATCCATTGGGCGCGGGAACGCGAGAGCTCGGGACTTGAGGCCGCGGTCCCAAGGTCGGAGGGGGCCGAACTCCATCGGCGATAGACCTGGGCCGCCCAGCGGCGGGCCCGGTCAAGTTCGGCGGAATCCGCATCGGAGCCATCCGCTCCTTCGCGAAGTACGAAACGTTCCGGAGTGCCGAGAAAGAGGAGGCCGGGGCAATCCCGGGGAGACGATGGGATGCCCGAAACCAGGGTGTCCACGGGTCCCAGGACGCACGTCTCGAACAGCGCGACCGGTCGCGGGCTCGGCGGCTGCCGAGCGAGGGCCGCGAGGATCTCCGAGGCGAGCCGACGCGAGCCCTCCCCATTCCCGTGCCATCCGACGAACGCGATCGGGGCGTCCGACGAAACATCGAGGACTCCGCTCGGACTGGTGACGATCAACGGTCGAGATGCCACTCCACCCCCTTCGGAGACCCCCCTCAACACCGCGAGGGCCACCGGCTCGAGCTCGGGCGAGCGGGGCGGGATGAGGACCGCGGATGGTGCGGACATTTTCCTGATGCTGCGCACAAAGGTGGATATATTCGGCGATATAAACGCGTCGGGAGGGTAGTTATACGCAGTTTATGTTCGGTGGACCCGAATCGGCCCCGGACGGGGCGCTCACCCGACGGCTTGCGTCCGGAAGTTATCGCCCTCCCAGCGGTCGTAGACCGGCCAGTAGAAGGTGAACGACCACGACCGGCCCGCCGCACCCAAGGGGGGAAGGTCCACGTAATGGAGGGAGAGGCCCGTTTCCGACGAGTCCCGGTCGGAGTGGGTGCGCCATTCGTCATCGCTCACCCGTAACCGGAACGGCTGGTCGGCGATCACTCGCAGCGCCGCGTTCGCCGGAACCATCGGGGGCCGACGGTTGAACTTCCATATCTCGCGCGTCGGTCCGGTTCGCCGCTTCGCGGCGTACCGTTCGAACACCTCGGGGATGCGGTCGAAGACCTTCTCGTCGGAAGCGGACCGGAGAAGCGAGATGTACTCCGCGTGGGCCCAGGCGAGCGGCATCGCGGCCTCCGTCGGGAGCCCTCGCCACAGGTGGAGCTCGGGGCGGTCCGCTTCGTCCCAGACCTGTTCGGTCAGGAGATCCTCCTTTCCCGCGAATCGCTCCATCGCGGAAAGGAACGGCCCGGGGTCACGACCGGCGGCCAGCTCGTAGTGACCCCTCTCGCCGGTGAGCAGCGGCCACGCTCGACCGACCCCCCATTCGAGGTAGGGGCCGCCGTCGCCGCGCTGGCCGTACCCGTCGTGATTGTAGCGACGCCAGACCGGGCCGCGCGGCGTATCGACGCGCAGCGTCGAATCCACCACTCGGACCGAGTCCTGGATCAACCGGTCGTTCGCGGCCCGAACCCCGAAGCGAACGAGGTCGAGAAATCCCGAATCGACGACCTCACTTGCCGGGAACGTGTCCGGAGCCCCGGGCGGGAGATTCGGCAGCCGAACGACGCCGAGGTCCGGGCCTTCCTGGGGGACCGGGTTGTCCATCGACGCCGGACGTATTCGAACGTAATGGCGAGGGATCTCGGGGACGAGAGTTCCGGATCCGGTGGTGGTCCAGGACTCCAAACGCGACTCGAGGTGGTCGGCGTACTCCTGCGCAAATCCCGCCGTGGTCGTGTCTCCGATCCGCCGGGCGAATTGGCTCGCGAGGGTGAGCGCCGAGATGTTGCTTGCCAGGGTCGAGGGAGAGTATCCGCTGACTTCCTCCCAGCGGTCCTGTTCCGTCACCGGTCCGTGCTCGATGAGGAAACGCGCCGCCCGAAACACCATGGGCGTCGGGTCGAAATCGCCGAGGGCGTCCGCCCGGGAGAGTTGTTTGGCCAGGAGGATTGGGAGCGCGACCTCGTCCAGCTGCATCCCCTGCCGGTACGGCGTGCCGTCGACCCAGAAGTTCTGGGGAAACCCTCCGTCGGGCCGCTGGCGGGTCGCGAGGTAGACCAGAGCGCGGAGCGGGGCTTCGAGGGCGCCGGACGCGAGCAGGGCTGTTGCGGTGTGGACCATGTCCCGCGTCCACACCAGATGGTAACCTCCTCGCTCGCTGTCCGTTCGGGACGCCCCCCAGGGGATCGAGGGCGATGCGATGAACGCCCCCGGGTACAGCTTGTCCTCGTGCGCCAGGAGGACCGAGTGGCTGGCGCGGTATAGCCTGCCGCCGTCGTGCGACCGTTCCGATAGTTTCCGCTCCGCGAGAGCGCTCCGAGACCATTGCTCGACGAACCGGCGGCGGTGGTCGTCGAACGGGACGCTGAGCGACTCGAACAGTCGAGTAGCGGCCGATTGGATCGTTTCCCCGAAGGCGAGACCGAGGGTGAACTCCGTCGACGCCGCCGTGGGGAATTCCCCGGTCAGCGCCACGTTGCCGGACGGTGCCCGGTCGAATTCCCAGGTCATCGCGCGGTGGCGGGCGACGTCGGTCCAGCCATCGCTCGCTCCCACAAAGCCCACGGAACTCCGGACGAAGGGAAGGGTCGCACCCAGAGCGACCGCCACACCCTCCTTCTCCGCGGCCAGGATCGAGCGCCCGAGCACGTCGTACACGGTGGCCGTGTTCCCCCAGCCTCCGACGTTGAGATGCGGGGCGGCGAGCACGTAGAGTCGCAGCCGGCCCACGAGCTCCGGCGCGGTGACGTCGAAGCGAGTCCGAACGAGAAGACAGGGCTGGTGCGGGTCGGTGATGATGTCCTTCCGAAGAGTGTACGCGCCGCCGGGCGCCTCGGCCTGGGTCCGGTAGGCCAGGGCGTGTTCGCTCGGACGGGTCGTCACGGTCGCCAGGTCGCGCTTCTCTTCGTGAAAGAACGTCGAGCCGTCGGAAACCAGGAACTGGAGGTCGCGCATCTGGGGTCGGTCGATCCGATGGTAGTAGACCTCGGTCACGATGCCGCGCCACAGCGTGAACCAAAGTCGGGAGTCCGTCGAGTAGGCGGTGCCCACCCCCTGCTTGTTACTGTGCGACCAGCGGGGCTCGATACCCGGCCCACCGAACGCCAACCGATCCCCCCGCGCTTCCATGAGGCCCGCCGAGCCCGTCCCACCCACCGGGAAGGTTTGAGGTTTCTCCGCACGCGAAACGCACGCGAACGCACGTCGGGCTTTTCCGATGGTTCGGCTGTCGGTCGTCGTGGACCTGGCGCTCTTTGTCGCTCTCCTCGTCCTCGTCGGGATAGCGGCCGGCCTCGTGGGATCCCTCACGGGGCTCGGCGGCGGCGTGGTCGTGATCCCCCTCCTCATCATCGTCTTCGGAGCCTCGGTCCCCGTCGCGATCGGCGCCGGCTTCGTCACGATCCTCGCGACCTCCTCGGCGACCGGAGCCGCCTACGTCCGGGACCGTTTGAGCGACCTCCGGATCGGAATGTTCCTGGAGATCGCCACGGTCCCGGGGGCGTTGATCGGCGCTACCGCGACCGTCTTCCTCGCGCACGCCAACCTCGAGTCGGCCCTTCTCGTCGCCCTCGGTGTGGTCCTGCTCGCGATCATTCCGGGGAGCCTCGCTCGTCGGAACATCGAGCTCCCGGAACCGATGCCCCAAGATGCCCGTGCCCGTCGTCTCGGGCTGACCGGCGATTACCACGATGACGCCCTCGACCAGGACGTTCACTACCAGGCGACTCGGACGTCCCCGGCGCTCGGAGTCATGTTCGGTGCGGGAGTGGTTTCGGGCATGTTCGGTATCGGCGCGGGCGTGTTCAAGGTCCTCGCGCTCGAGCGATTTCTCAATCTCCCCATGAAGATCTCGACCGCGACGAGCAACTTCATGATCGGCGTGACCGCGGCGGCGGGCGCCGGCGTGATGATCTCGGCGGGCTACGTCAACCCGATCATCGCCGCTCCCGTGGCCATCGGCACCGCATTCGGCGCGTACTTGGGGAGCCGGCTGCTCTCGGGGTTGCGGAACCGGACCATTCGACTGTTCTTCCTTCCCGTGGTCGCCGTGTTGGCGGTCGAAGTGATCCTGCGGGGTCTGGGGTGGCTATGACGGCCGTCTCGTCACCGAGCAGCGTCGAGATGCCCTCGGTGAAACCGCTCCCGCTCGACGCCTACCTCCGCATGACCCTGGTCCTGAGGGTGGGGCTGGGGATGGCGCTGGCCATCCTCGGCGGTGGCATTGTGGCGTACACCCTGGAGAATCCCAACGCTTCCTCGTCGAGCGTGTTGACCAACAATCCGATCCTCAGCTACCTCAGCCTCGAAGGACTCGGGTCGGGTCTCGCTTCGGGCGCGGTCGGGGCGTTCCTCACGTTGGGATTGATCGTACTGGTCGCCACGCCGATCGTCCGCGTGCTGTCGGGATTGTATTATTTCCGTCGGGCCGGCGAACGGACAATGACCGCGATCACCTTCGCGGTGTTCGTCCTCCTCATCGTCGGCTTGCTCGCGATCGGGCCTTACGTCCGTTGACCCATCCGCCCGGTGCCCAACCGCTTCAGCCGGGACGTCCGAGTTCCTCGATCGCCTTGCGGACCGCCGCCATCCCGGCGTCGGCGAGCGCCCGGGCCTGTTCGGGGTCCTTCGACTGGGCGAAGATCCGGAAGAGGGGCTCGGTGCCCGAGGGTCGAAGCAGTACCCACCCGCCCGAACGGTAGGCCTTGACCCCGTCGATCGTGACCACCTTGTCGCTGTCCTTCGAGAAGTTCTCGATGAGACGACCCAGGACCTTCTCCCGAAGGTCGACGGGGCACCCGATCTTCTCCTTCACCAGCGTATAGCGCGGGAGCTCCTTCAGCAGTGACGCGAGGTCCGTTTCTCGACGCGCGAGCAGGTCGAGCACGGCGGCGAGGGTCATGGCGCCATCCCGGGCGAGGTGAAGGCCCGGGAAGATGAGACCCCCGTTTTCCTCACCGCCGAAGACGGCGCCGCGGGCCTGCATCTCGTGCGTGACCGAGGGAGAACCGACCCGAGTGTAGACGACCGTGCCACCGAACGGTCGGATCGCGTCCTCGACCGACTGGGGTGCGGACACGGGAGTAACGACGACGCTTCCGGGAGCACGCTCGACCGCATCGCGCGCGAGGAGGGTGAGCATCTCCTCTCCGGGGACGTATCGTCCGGAGGCGTCCACGAACACCGCCCGATCCGCGTCACCGTCGTGGGCGACCCCCAGCTCCGCGCCCACCGCGGGGACGGCTCGCTTCAGGTGGGCGAGATTCGCCTCGGTCGGTTCGGAAAGGTGGCCGGGGAACGTTCCGTCGATGTGGGCGTTCAGCGTGACGGTGCGGCAGGCCAGCGACCGGAGCAGGGCTGGGCTCGTCGGCACGGAGGCGCCGTTGCCGCAGTCAAGGACCACCGAGAACCGGCGACGGGAGATACGGGGAACATCGACCTGGGCCAGGATCCCGTGGAGGTACCGGCTGGCCCCACCGGAATCGTGCACCACTTCGCCGACGTGGGCATAATCGACGAGCGCCGAGGTCCCGCGTTCCACGCCGAGCTCGATCCGCTCCTCGAACTCGCGCGGGACCTCGAGCCCGTCCTTCGCGATGCACTTGAGGCCGTTGAACTCGGGAGGATTGTGCGAGGCCGTCACGATGACCCCTAGGTCCGCTCTCAGTCGAGGAACGCTGTACTGGACGGCGGGCGTGGGCAGGATCCCGAGTTCGGTCACGTGATGCCCGGCGAGGGCGAGCGAGGAGCTCACGATCCGGGAGAACGCGGGGCTCGAGGTCCTCCCGTCCCATCCGAGGACCACGCTCGAGCCGGTCGGGAGGCAGGCGGCAATCGAATCGGCGACCCGGGTCACGAACGGGGGAGTGAGCTTCTCGCCGACGACCTCACGGATGCCGTTCGTGCCGAACAGTCGCACGGAATGCCTCGGGCGACGCGGAGAAGCGGAACGGTATAAGAGAAGCAAGGGTTATTCCGGCCCGGGTCTCCGAGTTCTCGTGGCCCCGCCTCGGTGGCTCGCGGACGAGATGGTCGGGCGACTGGCCCGCTACTTACGGTTCGTCGGCTGCGACACTACGTACGCCCGAGGTCTCTCGGACGACGAGATCCTCTCCCAGGCTCGTGCCGAGGGACGGGTGATCCTCACTCGGGACCGAAACCTGGCGAGTCGGGCCGAGCGCTCGCTCTTCCTCGAGAGCCCGACCCTCGCCGACCAGTGGCGAACGGTGCGTTCCGCCTACCCCGACCTCCCCATCGAGGTCCGCTTCGAACGGTGTACGCTCTGCAACGGCCGGCTGGAGAAGACCACCGAACCGTTCCCCGAGCCGAGGGCGGACGGAGTCCCTTGGGACCGCGTCGCTCGCGGTCTTCCGTTGTTCCGTTGCGGCACGTGCGACCATTACTACTGGGAGGGCTCCCACACGGCGGACATACGAGCCCGACTCGCGACTTGGACCGAAGGAGGCCGTGCATGATTCCCGGATTCGTCGAGATCTCCCAGGAGAGCATCGCCCTCGCGGAAGCAGAGGCGGTCTCGGCGGCGGAGGCGCTCGGGGGTCGAGGAACCCCGGGGGCCTCCGCGATCCCCGGGCTCGTCGGTGTCGAGGTCCCCGATACCCGAAGCTGGGGCGAGCTCGCCGGTCGCCTCGCCCTCGCACGGCGAGCCCTGGTCGCGGTCGCGTCCTCGGCGGATCCGGTGACCGCCGCTCGCGCCGAGGGGAGGCGCGGCGGGTCCGCCGCGTTCCGTCGGATCGGCGAACCGTCGGGAGGGGGAGCGGACGTGACGGTCCTCGAGTGCGGTCGAGCGTTCAAGGTCGGAGGGGGCACCATCGACCTCGAGGTCCCCTCCCGCCGCTACTGGGTGGTCGCCGGAGCCGATGGATCCCCAACGCTTCTCGAGGAAGTGGCCGCGGTCGACCGGGCCGGCCCGTCGCTCCGGAAGATGCCTCTCCTTCCCTTCCGCCGACCGGTCAGTCTCCCGCCGAAGCTGGCTCGAGCCGCCATGAACCTCGCGCGAGTGCGGACCTCGGATCGCATTCTGGACCCGTTCCTCGGGACCGGAGCGCTGCTCGCCGAGGCCGGGTTGCTCGGCGCGCGCCTCTACGGCATCGACCGAGACTCCACGATGGTGCGGGGCGCCCTCCAGAACCTCGCGTACCTCGGCGTGACGGCGGAGGAGCTCATCGTCGGCGACGCTCGGAACGTCGATTTCGGCGATCGCCCGGGGACGTTCTCCGCGATAGTGACCGACCCTCCCTACGGGAGAGCATCCAGCACGGGGGGCGAGGATTCCTCGACGCTGGTGGCGGAGGTCGTGGAACGCTGGTGTGGGTCGCTCGCGCCGGACGGCCGACTCGTTCTCATCATGCCCGCGGGAGGACCCCCGCTCGATGTTCTCGGCGTTCCCCGGTTTCGAATTCCCGTGAGAGTGCATCGCAGCCTCACCCGGGAGTTCTGCCTCTACGAGGGAGCGGCGATCGTCAGACGAAGCTCACACTGAGCCCGGTGGAGGCCGAGCCCCCGCCGGGAGGCGCGCAGAACATGTTGGTCGAGAACGTGAGACCGGCCCCCAGGGCGGCCTGCGAATTCACGAAGCTCACGGCCAACGTCATCGTGCGCATGCCGTTCACCGTAAGATAGTCGGAGTCGGGGAGAGCCACCGACCCTCCGCGGAGTTGGACCTCTTCTCCGTTGGGCAAGCGGAACGTCCAGGAAGCATTCGTTGCCCAGATCGTGGCCGCGGAACCGTTGAGGTTCGTCGTCGTCCCGTTCGGCCCGGCGACCGTGACGTTCGAAATGGTCGCTCCGAACAGGAACCCGTGCAGCACCGGGTCCTGATTATTGACGGAGAGATTGAGGTTGGTCCCGACGAGTTCTCCCGGGGGGAGGGGAGCCACCGGGCCGATCGCGGTGGCGCCGAGCGACACGGCGCCCGCTGGCGAGGAGAGGGGAATCACGACGAACCCGGTGACGAGGATCGCCGCCACGAGCCCTCCCACGAGGTAGCGGCCGGTGCCGAGCGGCGAAATGTCGTTGAGCGGGGGAGGGTGGCGCAACCCGAGGAAGAGGATGAGGATCCCGAAGAAGATCCAGCCGACGTAGAACAGGCCGAGAGCGAACAGCAGGAACACCGCGGCGTAGCTGACGAACCGTGCCCGCTCTCCGAACAGTGCCCGGAAGATGTGGCCGCCGTCGAGCTGACCGGCCGGAAGTAGATTGATGGCCGTGACGAGGATCCCCACCCAGCCCGCGAGAGCGAGCGGGTGCAGATTGACGAGGCTCGCCGGAAGAAAGAGCGAGAAGACGTACCAGAATAACGGCGTCCCAATGAGCAGGCTCCCGTAGCTCGTCCCCAGCACGGTCACACCGCAGTACGTCACGGGTTGCACCGGTGCGTGAACTGATAGGAAGAGCCCGGCGAGCGCGATCGGGACCGCTACGGCGAAGCCGGCGAGCGGGCCGGCGGCCCCCACATCGAACAGGGCCTTCTTGTCCGGGAACGGTTCCCGGATGCTGACGAACGCGCCTAGGGTGCCCAGGATGAGCGGTGGGGGCACCGGCATGAAGTACGGCAACGACGCGTCGAGGTGTCTCCGCCGCGCCACCACGTAGTGCGCGAATTCGTGGAGGCCGAGGATCGTCATCACCGGACCGCCGAAGTAGAGCTCCCCGTAGAGGAAGTCCCCGACCGTCAGCGTGAGGCTGCCCTGGAACGTGAGCCAGATGAGAGCGCCGGCGAAGGAAGTGGTCGCGACCGTGCCGAGGAACAGGAGGATGTTGATCCAAAGGCGCGTGCGGCCGGTCTTCGGCCGGCGCACCACTTCGATGAACTCCTCCCCGTGGTCGCGTCGAAGCAGCGGTATGTACCCCTGCGTCCACAGCTCCTGTCGAAGTCGGTCGAACCGTTCCTCGAGCGTGGCCGGATCCGCGTGGACCGCGAGGAGGAGGGATTGGGGTCCGATCCGGGTCTCATAGACCGGAAAGAACGCGGTGACGGTCGTGCGTATCCGGTCGAGCTCCGTACCGCCCGAGGACGACGGCAGCGGACCCCGAGCCGTGGCCAAGACTCAATCTCCCGAGCTCGACCCGCCGGGCGACTTCCGAAGGCGCTTCGCCCGTTCCTTGGAAGAGAATCCCGTCACGGCCTCGAGGAACTGATTGTAGCGCCGGATCGTCTCGGCCGCGATGGCCTCCGAGACCTTCGGGTCCATCGTGACGTCGACCTCGAGCTCCCGGCCGGCGGCCCGCGCCGAGATCCGCGCGATCGCGCCGAACGACGAGGTCACGGCCTCCCCTTCGATCGTCGCGCTGCCGAAGGTGGTCTTCGTGATCTCCGCGAGCGCGGGAGGTGCCAGATTTTTCCGGTGGCTCACGCGCATGGGATAGTTCTGCACGGCGATTGGTCCGAGATGGGTGGGCGATTAAAGCTCTTACCGGCCGGCAGGGTCCTTCGGTAGGCGTTCAGACCGTCTCGATCTCGAAAAGGACCCGGTAGCCGCGGAGCTGATGGGTAAGTTCGTCCGAGAGGTCGAGGATCTGGTCGCGTTTGGCCGAGCCGTTCCAGTCGTACACGAAGTCATAATTGCCATGGGTCGGGACGAATCCGCACGAGCGCAGGCGGTCCGCGACAGCGGAAGGCTTGGCGCCCTCGCTGTCGAAAGTGACGCGCAGGTACGTCTCCATCGGGTTCACGAGGTACGAAGGGGTCCAAAGAGCTTGCGCTACTGTTGCGGTCGCAGCAGGGCGATGAGCCCCCGTTGGAGATCCGCCGGTCGCGACCCGGAGATCGTTCGGGGGCGCAGGCGAACTTTTCGGGTCTGCTCCGCAGCGACCCAACCGCTAGGGGTCCCTCGAGAGATTCGGAGGGCGAGATCCCACGTACCTTGCGGTGAAGTCGACGGGGGCGTGCGCAGAGCCGGCCCGGGGCCACTCGCGATACGAGCCCGAGTGAAGACGCGAGCGATCGCACGGGCCGCGACCTCCCGGTCGCGCGCATGCGAGGTCGAGATCGCGATCCGGATCGGTGTCCGGCGCCGACCATCGGGTCCGATCTCCCCGGAGCGGATCCGCCGTGAGCTCACGGGTTCAAGGTCATCAGCCAGAACCAGCGGGACGGCGACGATGGGTACGGGCATCCGTCCCAAACGCCGTCGTTCTCGGTTGACCGCACGTCCCCCGCGCTCGGTCTCGGCCGAAACGACGAGAACACCGACCCTCGGCTCGAGCGACCCGCCGAACGGGTCGTCGAGGGGAGTGACCCTCCACTTCCGTCGAGGGTAGTGGACCCGCAGCCACCGGACCAGGGCACGGCGACGAACGGCGTATGATTGCAATCTCCCGGGGACCGGTTTTGGGTGGTTCCCAAGGAAGCGGTCGGACGTGACCCCGATCGCGACCTCGTCACCGGATCGGAACGCCGTAGCGAGCAGGGCTTGGTGACCCATATGAAGGTGGTCGAACGTCCCGCCCAGGACCGCAAGCCGAAACCGCCGCATGTCGCTTCGCCTTTCAATGACCTAGCGCGCTCGCGAGGAAGACGATCAGCAGGATCGCGATGGCCGCGTAGAGAAGGTACTGATAGTTGCGGCGGGAGGCTAGCTGAGCAGCCCGTTTCTCTCGACAGGTTCGACTGCAGGTATCCTCTCCCACGGCGCAGACTTTGCCACAGACCTTGCAATGTCGGTGGTCGCCCTCCGCGGTCACAGGTTCCAGAGCACTCGATGCGGTGCCTTAGCGTTGACCGGTCGAATCGGAAGGCCGTGGCCCGGAGAACCCGACGGGATCTTCCCGAAGCCTCGGTCGAGGGACCCCGCCTCAGGCCGGCAGGACCGGGCGGAGGAATCCACGCTGATTCAGGTGGTCGATGACCCGTCCCGCGCAGGCATCCACCGATTCGGTGGCCGTATCGAGGACCAGGTCCGGATTCAACGGCTCTTCGAACGGGTCATCGACCCCGGTGAGCTTGGTCCCGTGGAGCGCCGGGGACCCGCGGTAGAGGCCCTTGGGGTCGCGCTGCCGGCAGACCTCGACCGGGCACTTGAGCCATATCTCGGTGAACCGGTCCCCCACAGTTGCACGGGCGGCTTGTCGCGAGGTCTCGTAAGGCGTGATCATCGCGACCAGGACCGCAACATCGTTGCGCGCGAGCATCCGCGCCACGTAGCTAACGCGTCGTGCGTGGAACTCGCGGTCCTTACGGGAGAACCCGAGCTCGGGCGAGAACATCTTACGGACCTCGTCGCCGTCCAGGACCTCCACCTTTCGTCCGGCGGCCCGGAGCCGCTCGGCGACCTTCCGGGAGATTGTAGTCTTGCCCGAGCTTGGCACGCCCTCAATCCAAGCGACGAACCCACCGGAGGTCGCCGGATTCTCTTCCGACATCAGGCCGGGGAGCCGTCACGTAGTAGAAATCTGTTGCTGTTCTCTCGGACCGACGGGACGCCCCGTGGTCGGGTGCCGGACACCTCCAACACCGACGAGAGGAGCCGAGTCTTCGTTCGGAGGAGTCGCTGTCCCATAAGTTTAGTGTCGTGCCGGTGGTCGGGGCGGGAGACCCCGAATCTCGTCCGCGGTTGCCGTCCAGACGAACGGCCTCGGGGATCCACGGACGGTGCGGAAATGTTCTCGAAGCGCGTTCTGGAGACGATGGGGACTCGACGGCGCGCCCGGACGGGCTCGTCTCTTAGAGAACCCCCCGATCAGGTCGTCGAAGAAGTCTCGGCCGACGGAGTCCCCTCGGAGTACGTGAAGGTGAAACCTCGGATGAAGGCTGAGCCAACGCTCGACCGGTTCGGGCGGGGGCGCGAATCGGCTGTCGACCAACAGGTGGACGTCGAGCGCCTGAGGGGCTTCCCGATCGGTTACCTTGAGGAAGGCTTGGAGCTCCGCACCCCGGTTCGGGGGACGCGGCGGGTTGTGCGGAAGGCCACCGTGGGCCCCCAGCCTTCGGGGGGGCAGCCGCTCGTCCGTGGAAAATGCCACCACTCGCTCGAAGAGACTCAAGTAGACACCTACCATGTCGGTGACTCGCCCCACGAACTCCAATCCGGCGTCCGTGCGCTCAGGCCCGGGTCGGCGGCTCGGGTCGATACCCCGAGCCTTCCAAATCCGCTGGACGGTGGACTTGCTGAGTCCTAGGTCTCGCGCGAGACTCCTCGTGGACCAGACTGCACGATTGGACGGCTTCCGAGTGAGTGTGGCCCGGACCGCGGCCCGGACTCGCGAGTCGGAGATAAGAGGGGGTCGTCCTGGACGAGGGGCGTCCTTGACGATTCCCGTTACCCCATGGACGAGGAATCGCTGGCGCCATCGGGCAGCAGTAGCGGGGATCGTCCGTAGCTCCTCGGCAATCTCGCGATTGGTTCTTCCTTCGGCCGCCCGAAGGACAATTCGGGCGCGCAACGCAATCCGCGGCGAGATATCTCCGCCCTGTGAAATCGAAAGCAGGCGACGACGATCCTCCCAGTGCAGCTTGACCGTGACGGCCCGACGCATATGAAGGGAACAGTCATTCGGGAATAAAGCGTTGTATTAATGGGCCAGTCCAACGACCTTATACACCCGGTCCGACCGTAAGTTCCTGTCATGAGGCGTTGGGTGCAGTCGATCCACAGTAGCCACGAATCGGAGAACCCCCAGGACACTCGGGGGTTCTCCAGAAGGCGCCCCTCAAGCGATCCGTTCGACCGGCTCAAGCGCCGGCCCGACCCGGGACTTCCATGACCGCGGGGACCAACCCCCCATCGCCCACTCCCCCCTCGACCACGACCGAGCCGAAGCCGGTCGTGCGTCGTCGCCGAGGACGCAGCGGGTTGTACGTTGCCGTCGGTGTGGTTATCATCGTTGCGATTCTGGTCGGAGTAGGATACTCCACGAGCTGGTTTGGACTTCAGCACACCTCCACATCGACCGGGACCGCGTGCACGAAAGGTATTACCCTCCAGGGCGACGGAGCGCAGATCGTGGCCCCGCTCATGGCCGCGTGGACCGCTGCGTCGAGTTCGGGGTCCTATCCCAGCCAAACGAGTAACCAGGTCAACTACCCCGCCAGCGGGTCCGGGACCGGTCTTACCCACTTCACGTCGAGTAGCATCGACTTCGCGGTGACGGACGACCCACTCACCCCCGCCGAACGGACCGACATGCCCGGCCAGGCGTTGACCTTGCCCTTCGTCGGGGGAGCCCTGACCATCATCTACAACCTCCCCGGTACCACGGGTCACCTCAATCTGACGGGCGCCTTGCTGGCCGAGATTTACCTCGGGAACATCACGATGTGGGACGACCCTGCAATCGCCGCGATCAATTCGGGTATCACCCTGCCGGCCGCGACGATTACCACGGTGCACCGCTCGGACTCTGCGGGAACCACATACGTGCTCAGCGACTTCCTGTCCCAGTCGAGCCCGTACTGGTCCTCCCACCCGGGCAAGGGCATTTCGATCAGTTTCCCGGGGGCCCCGAAGCAGACCGCCGAGAAGGGAAACTCCCTTATGATCAGCACCGTCACGGGGAACCCGAACACAATCGGGTACTCGGACCTGACCGACGTTCTGGCCGCCGCCTCCCCTCCTCAGTACGCGGCGATTCAGAATCCGACGGGGCACTTCATCGTGCCCACCCTCGCGAATACGATCTCGGCGATCGACGACAAGGTCGCGACCACGAAGATCCCTCTCTCCGCCGGAGATTGGTTCAACGTGAGCATGGTGAACGCCAACGGTTCGACGGACTATCCGGTCGCGACGTTCATCTACATGTACGTCTACCAGGCCACCGACAAGGGGTTCTCGCCCACGCTCACGAAGTCGCAGGTCCTCGTCCAGTGGCTCCACTGGACCCTGACCAGCGGCCAGGGATTGGTTGATGAGTCCCAGCCCACGCAGCTCTACTATGCGCCGCTGCCCGCGTCAATCATCTCGGTCGACGATGCGGGCATTCAAACGATGACCTTTAATGGCGCAGCCATCCCCAGCTGTACGTAGGGGGGAGCCTGCCGTCCCAGCGGACGATGCGATAGAAAGGAAGGACACGCGATTCCTCGCGGGGCGAGTCCGCCTGCTCCGCTGGCTCGGGAGCAGCTTCCATGCGGGCACAGCGGCCGTCGCGCTGGGCGTCGTGCTCCTCGTCGCCGTCTTCGTGGCGTTCCTGAGCCGCGGGGCCTGGCTCTCGATCGTGCAATTCGGTCCATCGTTCCTCGTGGGAACGACCTGGGACCCGGATCACGGGATTTACGGCGCCGGCCCGGCGATCGCCGGGACCCTGCTCACGAGCGCCCTTGCGCTCTTGATCGCCGTGCCGGTCGCCGTGGGGGTCGCAATCTTCCTGTCCGAGGTCGCCCCGTCGTGGCTTCGGCGACCCCTCACGTATGCCATCGACCTCTCCGCCGCCGTTCCCTCGGTCGTCTATGGGTTCTGGGCCTTCATCGTTCTTGTGCCGCTGATGCACTCCACGATCGAGCCGGGCCTGGGGTCGTTGACCGGGGGACAGGTCCCGTTCTCCTCGCCGGGTCCCGGCTACGACGTGCTGACCGCGACCCTGGTGCTCGCCGTGATGATCATCCCGACAATCGCCGCCGTCTCCCGAGAGTCGCTGCGCGCCGTTCCTCGGATCCACCGGGAGTCGGCGCTGAGCCTCGGAGCGACCCGATGGGAGGCGACTCGGTTGGGCGTCCTGCGGCCCGCCCGGCGGGGAATCGCGGCCGGCATCATCCTCGGTCTCGGCCGGGCCCTGGGGGAGACCATCGCCGTCGCGATGGTGATCGGGAACATCTACATCCTCCCCGGAACGCTCTTTTCGCCGGGCTCGACGCTCGCCAGTTGGATCGTGAACAAGTTCGGAGATGCCGCACCGGGGATCGATCGGAGCGCGGTCGTCGAGCTTGCGTTGATCCTGCTCGCGATCACCGTCGCAGTGAACGTGATCGCGCGCGGCTACCTCTGGCGGTTCGGGGCTCGTGACGAGGAAGAAGGGCCTAACCATCCGCGCCGCTCTCCCCTCCCGGTCCACCGCCGGGCACCGGCCGTGCCCTCGAACGTCACGGCCGGACTTCCGGTTGCGTCCTCGAACGTTCCCGGCGACCTCCCGTCGGCGGAAACCGGCTGGCGTCGTCGGGTCATCGAGGGAGCCCCTCGTCGTATCCTTCGTCGTCGGGCCGTCCAGTGGGGAGTCATCGCGCTGGCCGCGGCCTGCGTGTTCGTAGCCCTCGTTCCGTTCGCGAGCGTGATCTACACCGCGGTCCAGTTGGGCGGGTCGGCGGTCGTGAGTCCCTCGTTCTACACGTCGCTTCCCCCTCAGCCCTGCAACCCGAAACCGGGTTCGAGCTGCTCCTTGGGAGGGATTGGGCCCGAGATCCAGGGCACGTTGATCATGCTCGGCCTCGGGGGGCTGATCGCGGTACCGGTCGGGCTCTTCGCGGGAATCTATGTGGCGGAATACGGACGAAACCGGTTTGCGAGAGCGGTGAGTTTCCTCTCCGATGTGATGACAGGAGTTCCCACGGTCATCCTCGGAGTTTTCGTATTCACCCTCTTCCTCTACTTCGACCACGATGCCGCGCTCAGCGCCCTCTCGGGCGGGGTGGCGCTCGGGGTGCTCATGACCCCGATCGCGATACGCTCGACCGAAGAGGCGCTGCGAGCCGTGCCGTCCTCGGTCCGGGAGTCGGCGCTCGCCCTCGGCTTCCCGAAACACCGGGTCGCGTTACGCGTTGTCCTCGGGTGCGCGCGGGGGGGTCTCGTTACCGGAATGCTGCTCGCGGCTTCGAGGGCCGCCGGTGACACGGCCACCCTCCTCCTCACCGCCGGGGGCAGTAGCTTCTGGTTCCAAAGCTTCAACACGCAGACCGCCGCGATCACTCCGTTCATCTACAACAACTTCGGCTCGTCCTACCTCAACCTTCAAACGGATGCGTGGGGCGCCGCTCTTGTGCTCCTCGGGATCATGCTCGCGATCAACCTGGGCGCACGCGTGGCGGTCCGCGGTGCCGCCGACGCGGCGGAGGTGGGTTAGGTCGATGGCGGCCCCCAAGATCCAGACGATCGGGCTGAACGCGTGGTACGGGCGCAAGCAAGTGCTCTACGACCTGACGCTGGACGTCCCGGCGGCCGCGGTGACAGCGATCATCGGTCCCTCCGGATGCGGCAAGTCCACGTTTCTCCGTTGCCTGAACCGGCTCCACGAGGAGCTCCCGCGCGCGCGGGTCTCGGGCACGATCCTCCTGGACGGGGAGGACCTCGGGTCGAAGGACGTCGTGAGCGTGCGGTTCCGGGTCGGGATGGTCTTCCAAAAGCCGAGCCCGTTCCCCAATATGTCGATCTACGAAAATGTCGCCGCTGGGCTCCGCCTGCTCGGCGTCCGCCAGCACGACGAGTTGGACGAGGGGGTTGTCGACGCTCTTCGGCATGCGGGCCTGTGGGAGGAGGTCGAGGACATTCTGGACGCCCCGGGGACGAGCCTCTCGGGCGGCCAGCAGCAACGGTTGTGCATCGCCCGGGCCCTCGCCGTGCGCCCGGAAGTGCTCCTCCTCGACGAACCGTGCTCCGCCCTCGACCCGGTCGCGACCACGAAGATTGAGAACCTTCTCGCGAAGCTCCGTTCCGAGTACACCGTCGTGATCGTCACCCACAACCTCGCCCAGGCTTCCCGGGTGGCGGACTACACCACGTTCCTCTACCTCGGCAAGCTCGTGGAGACCGGTACCACGGACCAGGTCTTCCGCCATCCGATGGAGAAACTGACGGAGAACTACGTGACCGGCCGCTTCGGCTGAGCACGACCGTTCGGCGGGCCGGTTGCGTCGGGCCTAGGTGCGCCGCGGTCGACGGCGCGAGTCTCGGTCCTCGGCCGGGACCGGGGCCGGAGGGGAGCGGGGGTCGAGCGGATTCGGAGGGTCGGATTCGAACGCGGGGTAGCCCGAGGCGTCGCGCAGGTTCGCGTCCATGAGCTCCTCGAGGCTCGCGTCGTCGTTCTCCTTCACGCCTCGGCGGCCGCCCCGCGTGGCGGATTCGGCGCGGATGAGACCGGCGCTCGCCATCTCGAGCTGTTTCAGGAGGTTCAGCCAGATCCGGCCTTGGCTCGCGAGCGTCGCCTCGAGCCGGTCGCGGAGGTCGCCGGTTTGCTCGAGCATCTCGCCTTCGATGCGTCGTAGCTCGCGCGCCATCTCGCGACGCAGCTCCTTGACGTGCGCCTCGGTCTCGGTGCCGGCGGGTCCGGTCTTTTCGAGCTCGGAGACGCGCAGCCACGTCCGACGGATGAGCGGGAGGGCTCGGTCCGCCACCACCTGGATGCGGCGGTCGAGGTCCTCCATCTCCTTGCGGACCGTGCCTTCGACGCGCAGGAGGTCGGTCTCCCGCTGCTGGACCTTCGATTCGACTCGTTCGAGGCGGACGACCGCTTCCTCTTGCTTCGAGGCGAGGCGGACCTCGGCCTCACTGACGGACTGTTGGATCAGTTTATCGTACTGACCGCGACCGCCCTCGAGCCCGCGGGCGACCCGGTCGTGGATGACGGCGTCGAACTTGCTCGAGTCGATCGTCTTCTCGAGCGACTGCTCGACCTCGGACTTGAGCCGGGCGAGAAGCTCGACGTACTTCTCCCGCTCCCGTTCCTGGTTCTCGCGCAGCTTCTGCTCGAAATAGGATTGCAAACGGACCTGCAGACCCGCGAGAGCTTGGGTCTGGGCGTCCGACGTCTCCGCGAGACGCGCTTCACCGTCCACCGACCAGCGCTTCATCGCCTGAGCGATCCGCTCGTCCTGGGCGGCCACCAGTTTCTCCCTCGCCTCGGTGTTCGAGGTCTGAATCCGGGTCTCGACGTCCTTCGTCCGACCATCGACGAGCAGCCCGAGCCGCTGCTCGAGGTCCCGAAGATCCTTGCCTTTCCGCTGGTCCATCTCGGCCAGGCGGTCCTGGAGGAGGGTCCGCACCCGACCTTCGATCTCTTCGCGCAGGACCGTGCCCTGTTCCTGGGCCTCCCGCAATTCAAGGTCGATCTGCGCGACCAGCGCGGCCCGCATCTCCTCCTCGTCGTGGCTGGCCTGCGCCTTCAGCTCGTCCACGGACTGGTGCAGCTCCTCGCGGAGCCGCGACGCCCACATCTCCCCCGAGGACCGGACGGAGGCGTCGACCTTCTCCGAGACCTCCTTGAACTTGGAATCGGTCGCATCGAGGACCTTCTGCTCCGCCTGCAGGGCGACGTCGGAGGAACTGACGACCGGTCGTGACTCGATGGCCGCGATGCGGGACCTGAGGTCGGTCTGGGCCGCGACCACGGCTCGGGCCGCCGCTTCGGAGGACTCGCGCATCCGGGTCTCGACGAGCACCGTCCATTTCGCCTCGAGGTCGAGCATGGCGCTCGCGAGGAGCCCCTTCACGTCGGCGCCCTCGGCCGGGCGGCTCTTCGCCAGCTCGGCGAACCGTCGGTCGATCTCGTTCTTGAGCAACGTCTCGAGCTCCCCGTTCGGGGGGGGCGGAGGAGGCGGCGGAAGCGACCCCGCCGGAAGCGGTGCCGGCGCCGGGTTCGTCCCGGGAGGCAGCACGGAAGGGTCGTCGCTCGTGGAGATCGGCACCGCGACCGGCCCGGCCGGAGGGAGCGCGATCTCGGGAGGCTTGTGGAGCCAAGGCGGGTGGCGCCCGGCGAGGGAGCCCGGAGCGGGCGAGGTGGCCGAAGAGAAGGACGGGACCGGCTCAGGGGGGAGGAGAGCGTCCTCGCCCGGGCGGGCCTGGAGGTATTCGTTAGCCCGTTTCGCTGCCTCGCCGGTCATCGGCACCGAGCGGCCTTTTGGGCGGGTGAGAAGCAGTGCCGCGGTTTCCATGGCGGTGCCGATGCGCCACATCTCCTTGCGACGGTCTCGACCCCCCTGCCGCTCGGCGTCGTGGAGATGGGCTTGCATGCGCGGACCTTCGACCAGGTCGACGCGACGCGTCACCTCGCGGATCTTCGAGTCCTGATGTTCCCGGACGTACTGGAGGACGAGCGGCAAGGCCTCGCGGCCCCGACTCGCTCGCGTGAGGTCGCGGAGCGTCACGGGCGCGGATTCCCAGCTCGCGAGTCGCTTCGCGTGACGGTCCCCCTGGGCCTCGGCGCGGGGGACGCGCATCACGGCGAGCGCGAGCGGGAACTGCTCGGTGAACTCGTGCAGGTTCACTTTGGCCTCGGGCAGGAAGTACGGAAAGACGAGGAAGGCGGACAGTGCGACGAGGGACGTCGGCATCACCCGGACGAGCTCGAGGACGGACTGGCAAGCCGGTTCCCAGGCATCGGCGGCGACCACGACGACCGGTTCGGTCGTTCCGCGGTGGAAGAGGAACCCCTCCCCGACCGTCTGGTAGACGAGCGGGTCCGGCTCGACGGGCGGCTTACCCGACTCGGACTTTCCGCTCATCGTGGCGTGCGCGCGCAGGATGGCCGGGCCGAAGTCCCCACCCGCGAGCAGCGGGGCGGTCTCGAAGACGAGCGTCTTCATGCCGAGACGCGGTCGATCTTCGGTCGAGAGGAACATCCGGCCGACGCACGTGTAGCGCCCGTTCGCCGCCGGGTAGAGGAAGAGGTTCGGGTAGAAGGAGAGCGGTTGTGCCGGGTCCGGGTCCCAGTAGTCGTGCGTGTCCGCGATGTTGATCGTGAGGTTGCCGACGACCCGGATCGACTCGAGGGTCTCGCGCCTCCCCGGGAAGTCCTCGGGGATGGCGGTGTAGCCGGGGCTCTCCGCTTCGTTGTCCACCTGGCGGCACCAGACGACCGCGACCGGAGCGAGAGCTCCCGATGCCACGCCGTCCGGTGGGGTCATCACTTCTCCTTGGTGGCGCGACGCTCGAGGATCCGCTCGCACGCCCGGGCGAGGGGAAGGGTCGTGTTGACCATCACGGGGACGCCCATCGTCACGGCACCGGAATTGGGCGCCTCGTCGCCGGTATCGCCGATGAACAGCGGATGGCCCTCGCCGGTCGAGACGGCGCTCGAGATGAGGAAGACGTCCGACTTCACCGAGATCCCGCGGCCCTCCTGGGCGACCAGGATCGTTCCCATGCCGGTTCCGTCCCGCCGGAGGAGGTAATCGACCGTGTCGAAGGTGCTCTTGTAGGTCCGTTCGCGGACCGACTGTTCCACCTCGCTGTAGAACTCCTTCAGTTTGTCCGCCTTCGAGATCGCGATGATGAGCGGAAGGTTGCGGGCATGGGTGTAGCGGAACACTCCCCGCGCGAGATTCACCTGCTGCGCCTGGTCCCGAAGTGAGGGGAGACCCGGCGAGAGCAGGAGGATGATCGCGTCCGCCTCGCACACGAAGCGTCCGAGGAGCGTGAGACCCCGCTTCCACAGGTCGCGGCGGTCGGGCCGCCAGGAATCAAAGTGCGAGATGACGCGACAGCTCTTCTCGGTGACCTCGCCCTCGACCGAGTCGAGCCAAAGCCGGTCGTAGGTGAAGTAGTCCGCGATGATCCCGCCGGCCTCGTCGACGGTCGAGAGCTCCATGGGACGGGAACCCGCCTCGCCCTCGGGCGCGGCGTAGCGGAAACGCATCTTCATCTCGACGAACTGGTTGAACTTGGTCGGGAGCGGGTACTTCGTCAGGATCCCCTGTTCGTCCCGGCCCGCGCTCAGCTCGACCCAGAGCTTGCGGCGGTCCTCCATCGGCCGGTTGACGTAGTAGCGGGTGGTCGTCTCGAGGCTGCCTTCGGGATCCGTCGGGTCGGTGGTCTCGTAC
>JBEKEY010000017.1:0-31840 GCA_050013595.1 Thermoplasmata archaeon
GGCGGCAGCAAAGTCGTCAAAGACGTTCTGCTTGTGCGCTCGTTTGCCGGCGTCGTGCCAGGCCTTGCCGTACTCCCCGCCGCCCCGAAGATTGGGCACGGCGAAGACCCCCCCGTCCTCGAGGAACGGTAGGACCGCGTAGTCGAAGTACGGCGTGAGACTGAATCCGAAACCCCCGTACCCTTCGAGCAACGTGGGGCTGCGTCCGTCAGGACGCCACCCCTTTCGATGGACCAGGAACATGGAGACCTCTGTGCCGTCCTTCGAGGGATAGCGGACCTGTCGAGTGGTGAGCCAGGAGCGAGGACTCGGGATCGGCGAGCGGTCCAGAACGGTCGAGGACCGCCGCGAAAGGGAGTAGCGGTAGATCGTCGTGGGGAGATGGAACGAGGTGAAGGCGAACACCGCCTCGTCGCCCTCGGTCTCTCCCGGCGGCCCGAAGACCGTGCCGAGGCCGGGGAGCGGGATGTCCTCGAGGGGGGCGCCGTCGAGGCCGCTGACCCTGAGACGGGTCGACGCGTCCTCGAGATATCGTAGGACCATCCGGTCGCCCACGACCGCCATACCCTCGAGAATGCTGTCCGACTCGGGGACCAGTTCCTTCCACGACGATTCCTCGGGTGTGGCGATTGGGATCGAGACCACTCGCCGGTGGGGTGCCCCGTGGTCGGTGACGGTAATCAATCGACCTTCACGGATGGCCATACTGCCGTCGCCCAGGAAGAACGAATCGAGCCCGGTCACGAGCGGTCGCACCCCGCCTCCCCGCGCGAGGTCGAGATGATAGAGGTCGGAGGAGGAGGAGATCCGCTCTACGAGGATCACGAGGTGCTGATCGAGCGGGTCGAGGACGAGGTCCGACACCCCTTCGGTGTCCCCCAGCCCTTCCCCGAAGATCGCAGTGTCCGAGGCGGCGGGGGTTCCCATCCGGTGAAAGAAGACGTGCGGCCGCCCCTTCCTGGCGCCGTTTCCGGGTTCGGGCCAGTTGGAATAGTAGAACCCGCTTGCGTCGCGAAGCCAAGCTACACTGGCGTAGCGTACGTTCGGGACGCGGTCGAAGTCCCGTCGTGGGCTCACCGCGCGGACCCGCAGTTCGGTCCGATCACTGCCGTGTATGCTCAGGCCGAAGACCACGCGCGACCCGTCCCAGGACGGTTCAGCCTGCAGGATCGACGTCGTCGTGCCACCCGGCCCTTCCGCTTGCGGGTCGACGACGACTCGGAGCCGCCCGCGAGCTCCGTCCCGAAAGTAAAGGACCGGCTGCTGGGCCTTGGGCGGCCTCCGGAGCTGGAAGTACCTCGACCGGGTTCCCGTCGCGGAAGTCCGAGGAGGGAGCGGGGGGGACCAAAGCGGCAACCGGTCCTGCTGTGCCAGCGTGAAGAAGCGCCGCCGCAGATTTTCTCGGAAGGAGGGGACGGAGAGCATCTTGCTCGTCAGTCGACTTTGCGCCCGAACCCATGCGCGAGTCTCGGCGCTCGAGGGGTCCTTGAGCCACCGATACGGGTCGACGACTTCCACGCCGTGGTACTTGTCACGAACCGCTTCGACCCGCGATCTCGGGTAGGTGAGGGCCGTCGTTTTCGACGTAGGGGATTCCCCGGAAGGTCGCTCCCATGGAGCTGCTGGGACTAAAGCCTGTGCCAAAGGATCGAACTCCCGCCCTCCAAGCGAGCAACGAAGCGATCCCGGGCGCCACGCGCCGCGCAGGGAAAACCCTCGAGAGCTGCCCTCAGGCCTTACGGCCCGTCAACAGTAGGGCCCCGCCTTCTTTGCTGAAGAGCGAGAGGGCCTCCTCGGGAATATGGGAAGCCCGGGCGTACGATTCGAGGTTCGGCTCGTCCACGTGGACGTCGACGAAGCCCGCGTCTCGACCGATCTGCTCGAACTCGGCCCTTTCGAAAAACCGGATGCGGGAAGCGAACGGTTCGGGCGCCGCGGGAGTCCCTTTGAGCGCTGCAGTACCGCCGAAGATCGCGATCCTCCCCCCGGCGCGCAGGGCCCGACGGATCTCCTGGAGCGCGGCGACCGGATCGGGCAAGAAGCCGATCACCCCTGTCATTACGGCGCACGTGAAGGTGTCCGCCGGTACCGGCAAATGGTCGGCTTCCGCTTCGAGGACCGTGAGGGTGCCGGTAGTGACAGCCTCCCGATTCTGCTCGGTGGCCAGGCGAACCATCTCGGGACTGTGGTCGATGGCGGTGGCGCGGCAACCGCTTTCGAGCGCCCGATGCATGAACGCGCCTCCTCCGCATCCGACCTCGAGCAGGTTGTCGGTCGCCCGCAGGCCGATGCGGTCGAGGATCAGCAGAAAATTCGGCCAGTGAAAGATCGGGTCCGCGTACATCTTCCGCGCCATGGGACCTGCGGGGCGCCGGACCCGGCGGTCCGTCAGCCAATGGCCGAGCGCCTGGGGAGAGATCGCAGAAACGAGAGGGCTGAGAACACCGCTGCCGAACCAGGCGGCCAGATCCTCCGCGCCGTCGGTGAAGAGTCCGCCCCACTCTCGAACTTCGAGGGTGATCCGGGTGCCCTCGGGCAGCCCCTCGAACCGAAGTTCAACGATGGCCTTTTCCTCCCTATTCCAGGGGGCCGGATGCCACTCGAAGGCCACTCTCCTCCCGGTCTCCCAGGCGGTCACGTTTCCGACCACATCTCCCTGCTGGAGCACGCGTCCTTGCGGCCCGGGCTCGAGGGTGGATCCCGCGCGCGAAAGGCCATCCTGAAGCTCGACGAGGACCGCCTCGAAGGCCTCCGGAGGGGGGAGATCAACTTCGAGCGATGTGGTCAACGACCGTTGAGCACTCACGACGAATCCGACTCCACCTGATCAGCGAGGGTTCGCGAACCATTACTTGAGATTGTCGGAGCTTTCATGCGCACCCCCCGCCAGGGCTCGACATCGACGCTCGTGACGGGCGATGGCCCTGTTTCCCCTTGGAAGCGGGTTCCCGACTGCCTCCGGGGGACGGATAGCTTGATAACACGCTATGCGCATCTATACGGCAATGGTGGTCCGTCGCTGGCGGCGAGCACGTCGCCGAGGCGTAAGCGAGATCATCGGCGCCATCTTGCTCGTCGCGCTGACGGTGGTCGCCGGTGTCATCCTGTGGTCGTTCCACTTCTACACACCTCCTTCGCCCCCGTCGATCAGCTTCGTGATTCGCTCGGGGGGGAGCAACCCGGTCTGGGGAGACCCCACCGATTGTCAGCCGAATGGTTACAACCTGAGCGCCTACCCGATGTTCGGCACGAAACTGACCCACTGGTACAACAGTTGGGATGACCAGTGCGAGAATACCGTCACCGGTAACTTTTCGGTGCTGAACTCGACCGAGTTCATCGTCTCCGCGCATTCTCCGTCGGCGATCTCGCTCAGCCAGATCGACCTGACCTTTGTGTGTAACAATGCATCGAACCGGGGCGGCACGACGATCCTGGTGAACGGCTCGCTCGCCTCGATGACCTGGTTCCCCGGAGTAACGTCCCAGCCGGCCGCGGACGCGCCCTACCTGGGCTATTGCGGGAATTTCAATGCGGCAAGCATCACGTCGGCGAACGGTATCTATTACAACCGGCTCGGGTTGTTCGTACCGCTCAACCAAGGCGTGGACACCGTCGAGAACGGAGACACGTTCATTCTCTACATCCACAACGGTGGATACCCCCTCGACTTCGAGTGCCCCGTGAATACCGAGAAGGGTAACTACTGGTTCAACGGCGAGAACGCGACGAACGGCTGCCAGCACCACTACAGCGGCAACGGGACGGCGATGCCCATCCCGCAACTGGACTACGACGATTATCACGGAGCTCCCCCCTGGTGCTTCTTGAGCCAGAACGCGTGCACGATCTACCTGACCTACACCGGAAGCCCCTCGACCGTCCTTGCGAAGATCCCCGTCTTTTCGCTCGCGCCGCCCGCGGCTTAATGCGGGGCTCGGCGGTACGAATAGCGCCAGAACCTCGGTTCCAACGGTAGGTGGACGATGACTCCCCGCGGCCGACGCACGCTCCGACGAATCCTCACTTACGCGGTCATTGCCGTGGCGATCCTGGTCGTGGTGTTGCTGGCGCTCGTCGAAGGAGGCGTCCTGATACTTTCCTCGAACAGCCCGGCTCCGGTCACCATCTCGTCGGTCCATCTCGTGATCAGCGAAGGAAGTACTTCCGGGACCCCATGGTTTGGTCCGGATTCCATCAATTACACTTCCGCCGAGGGCTATCCCATCCAGGTGTCGCCCGGGGGCAGTTGGACGGTCGTCTGGACGTTCTTCAGTCTCGACACGAAGCCTCACAACGTAACGGGTGTCTTCCCCTTCTCCCCGTTCACCCTCAAGAGTACGATGCCGGGGCTTCCGTACGCGGTCGCGCCCGGCGATGACGGGGCCCTGGCGATGTCGATCTCCGCTCCCTCCGCGCCGGGAGGAACGTACGCGGTGACCATCAACGTGGACGTGGGGTCCGTGAGTTGACGGTTCCCTCACCACCGGGTCCCGGTCCCTCTGTCCGTTAGTGACTTCGGCGAAGCCCTAGGTCGACCGTCGTCGGACCCTTCGCGGGGTCCGGACTAGCTCGGTTTCCGGTCCGGCGCCCGCCGGACCCACGTTCCCGACACGACCCACGGTGGCTCCGGCCCGGTCGGTTCTATCGCATCCGACCGGAATCGTTCCACGGCACGTTCGTCGACCTCGATGCCGAGGCCCGGTTTGTTGGGAATCGGGAATTCTCCACGATCGACGGAGTACCCCCGGACGAGGGACCGCTTCCACTCGGGCCAGCTGGCTTCGAAGCTCTCCTGAAGGAAGAAGGTGGGCAAGATGGCGTCCATCTGCAGGGTGGCTGCGGTCTGCACCGGTCCGAACGCATTGTGATAGGCGACCGGAGCTCCGTGGGCCGCGGCCACGCCGGCGATCTCTCGGCCGTACGTGAACCCGCCGGAGTTCGTGATATCGGGTTGGAGGATGTCGACGAGACCCCGAGCGAGGAAGCTCTCGAAATCCGCGGCGTTCAGGAGACGCTCCCCCAGCGCCACAGGAGTCCGGACGGCCCGACGGAAGTCGGCGAGCGAATCGCACAGCTCGGGAAGGACGGGCTCCTCCATGAAGCTGGGGCGAAACGCGTCGAGCGCTCGGCCGGCGCGGATCGCGGACTCGGGATAGAATCGGCCGTGGTATTCGATCAGCAAGTCGACCGATTCGCCGACCGCCTCCCGTACCGCCGCCACTCGAGCGACCGCCGCCGAGAGCCCTTCCGTCGAGAGCGTCCGGTACTGGTCTCCGAAAGGGTCGAATTTGAGCGCGGAGAACCCGGACCGGACCATCTCACGGGCTTTGGTCGCGAACTCCTCGGGGAGAATGCAATCGGCGTACCATCCGTTCGAATAAGCACGGACCCGATCCCGGAGCCGTCCTCCGAGCAGCGCGGCGATTGACGTCCCGAGCTCGCGTCCCAGGAGGTCGTGGCAGGCAATGTCGACGGCCGAGAGGGCGCTCGTCGACTCCATCGAACGGGATCGGTAGAACGAATAACGCTCGAACTCCCGGAGGCGCGCCGCGTGCTCGGAGAGGTCGTGGCCCTCGTAGAATCGTGCGACCTCCCGAATGCTCTCGCGGACGGGGTGGGTCATGAGGGTCGTGGGAGCCTCTCCCCAGCCGACCGCTCCGGTCGACGTGGTGACCTTGACCAGGATGACGGTCGAGCTCCACGGAGAGGAGAGCTCGTCCGCCGGCGCCGCCAGTTCGATCGGCTCGACGGTCTGGATTCTCATGGGAGCCCCGTGGAGTAGCAGCGCGGGGAGGTTTAGACGCTTATCCGTCGAGGCGAGGGCCCCACGGTCCGCCCCTTCACGGCGGTCGGGACGGTGCGGCCCACCCGTCGGCCGCTCGCAGATGAGATCCGGGAAGGACCCCTTCGACCCGGTCCCGTATCCGCCCCTCGGCGTCGATGAAGAAGGTCACCCTCTTCGCCATTCCGAGGAACCCGAGGACCCCATACTTCCGTACGACATCCTTTCCCGGATCTCCCACCATCGGGAACTTGGACCCGCACTTCTGGCCAAACGCCATTTGCGTCTGGGCGGAGTCCACGCTCACGCCGATGACCTCGATCCCGGCGCGTTGGATATCCGGGTAACGCTCGGAAAACCCGCGCGTCTCCACCGTGCATCCCGAAGTGTTCGCCTTCGGGAAGAAGAAGAGGATCACCGGGCGACCACGGTAGGAGGAGAGCGGCCGCGTCGTTCCGTCGGCGAGCGGGACGGCGAAATCCGGGGCGAGGTCACCGGCACCGAGCATCGTCCTTCGAACCCTCGGACCTATTTCACACGGCTCCATCGCTCCAGGTCGTCCTCATCGAGCGGCGGGCTCGAGGCATAGCCCAGGATCTCGTCAAAGCGCTCGGGGGTCGGGAGCGGGATGACGCACGTCGCGACCCAGGGCCATCGCAAGACGAAATGGAGGGCGGCCTGCGCGAGGGTGCGCCGACGTCCTTGCGTCAGAAACCCCAAGCGCAACACCGGGTCGAATTCAGCATGGAGGCGACGCACGTCGACCGGCCCATGGCCGGGTTCGCCCGGGACCATGGTGGCGGCGAAGCGGCTCCCGTCCAGACGTCCGTCCCCGAACGGATTCCGAGCGATGAGACGGGCCTCGCGGACGGTAGGCGCCGAGTCGAACAGCGGAGCCACCCCGTCCTCCAGTAGGGAAAACTCACCGGCGAACAAGGGGGGTGGGCGTGGGACCGGAGGGAGGACGGTGTTCACCGACGAAAGTCGATATGCCCAGAACAGATCGGGAGGGGAAGCCCCCACGGTTGCAGGAAACGGAATCGGAGGCTCCGATTTGGGGGTCTCCTCGTGTCGGCCGGGATCCCATTCAAGGACCATCAGGGGGACGGGAGCAAGGCGGCGTCGGCTCTGTTCGAGCGAAGCTTCCAGCGCCTCGGCGGGCGGTCCGGTGGAGCCCCGAGCGTCCGAGGGGCCATGCTCCGAAGCGAGGGTCTCGATCGACCGCCCGACGATCACCGCAAGATCCGGGTCGGTCGCCGTGAACGCGGTCGCGATCAACCGCTCGGCGCGTGCCGGGAAACGAGCCCTCGCGACGTCAAAAGTCGTGATCCCACGTTCCCTCGCGCGGCGAAGGAGAGCGACGGTTCGGGCGTCGGCGGCGGGCGGAGCGACCGCCGGGGGGTCGAGAGCGACGGTGACGGCCGAGAACCTCAGGGATGTGCCGGGCAACGCACGACGTTCGATGGGAGGGGCCGGTAGCATCGTCATCGCGGAACGTCGCTCCATCGGTCGGAGGTACTCAACCGTTCCGGCCGTCCCTGAACCGGCATTCCTTATCTCCGGCGCTCGCTACCGGGGCGATGACCCCGGCAGCTTCATCGCGCCTACCGCTCACGGAGCGCCTCCGCCCGACACGGCTCGACGACATCGTCGGGAATCCACGGGCCCGCTACGAGCTCCGAGCCTGGGCGGCCGAGTGGCAGCAGGGTCGAGTTCCGAGCCGCCGGGCCGCGGTTCTCTCGGGACCGCCCGGGGTGGGGAAGACCACCGCCGCGCTCGCGCTCGCGAACGAGTTCGGTTGGACGCTCGTGGAGATGAACGCCTCGGATGCCCGCAACGAAGCCGCCGTCGAGCAGGTCGCCGGCCGCGCCTCGGTGAGCCACACGCTCGGTGACCCGGTCGCCGGAAAGGGGGTTCGCCGGGCGCTCATTCTGCTCGACGAGGCAGACTGCCTTACCGGACGCCTCACCGAAGCCGCCCGTTCTCGTCCGCCGCCGGCAGGACTCGCGGATTTCCTGCGCGGACGATACGGCACCGTCGACGCACTGAACTCGGCCTGGGGCCTCGTTCCGAAGGCCAAGCCCAAAGCTTTCGAGGACTGGGCCTCCGTGCCTCGTTCCCCCGGGAATGCCGCCTGGGCTCGCCTGCCCGCCGCTCGTCGGGACATCGAGGAGTGGAAGTCGGTCGGGCGATCGACCGACCTTTCGGACCACGGGGGGCTCGGAGCCATCACCCGCCTCGCGCGTTCCACCCGCCAACCGATCGTGCTCACGGTCAACGACGACCGGACCCTGACCCGCTACTCCTCCGTGTTCCGGACGCAGGTGCTCCGCATCCGATTCTATCCCGTTCGCGACGCCGAGCTCGCGTCGTTCGTGGAGAGGGTGGCGAGGACCGAACGGATCACGCTCCATCCGGGGGCGCTCGATTCGATCGTGAAGCGAGCCCACGGGGATGTTCGGGCCGCTCTGAACGACCTCGACGCGATCGCCCCGTTGCCGACGGGACCTTGGCAGCTTTTGGTGCTGGGCTTCCGGGACCAGGCCGCGGATTTCTTGGCGTTGACCGAGGAGGCGCTCACCCGTCCGCGCTACTACCGGAACGTGGAGATCCAGGACCGCCTGGACGCTCCGCCCGACGACCTCCTGCCGTGGATCGAGGAGAATCTCCCCGCCTTCGCGCCGGATGCGCAACACCGCGACGATGCCTTCCGAGCCCTCGCGGTGGCCGAGCAGTTCCTGGCCCGCGCCCGACGCGCGCGCGTCTGGGGCCTGTGGAGCTACGCCTCCGAGATCATGACTGGTGGGGTCTCCTTCGCTCTCCACGACGGAGGGGGACCGGCGGGGCGAGGGGGTGTGTCGTTCCCCCAGTTCCTCGGCGACATGGGACGCTCGCGGTCCCTGCGGGCTACCCGCGATTCGTTGGCGCAGAAATCCGGCCACCGCTTCCATCTGTCGAAGGCGAAGACCCGCGAGGTGATGCTTCCGTTCCTCGAAGGCATGTATTCCGCTGCGTCGGGCCGCGCTGCCCGCGTCGACCTCCGACGGGTCGCGATGACGATCTCGCACGAGCTCGAACTGACCGCCGAGGAGGTCGCCTTCCTCCTCGGGAGCGAACCCGACTCCCGGGCGGTAACCGAGCTTCTCGGCGAACCGCTTCCCTCAGCGTCGTCCGAGGAGCCCGCCGATGAAACTACGGAACGCCCCGAGGAGGCCCAACCCGAGATCGGGGCCGAGCCCCCGAAGCACGTCCAACGGCATCTCTCCGACTTCGGGACCTGACGGTCCCCGCGCCACGAAACCCCGCTAGGCGAGCTTCGCGCGGACCGAGATCGCTACGTTTCCCTTCAGCGCGCCCGAGATCGGGCAACCCTGACTGGCCGCCTGCGCGGCCTGTTCGAACTCGGCCGCCGAGATGTTCGGGACCTTCCCTGTGACCTCGAGCTCCATGGTGGTGACCTTCCACCCATCGCCGACCTTGTCGAACGTAGCGGTGGCGGACACGTTGAGACGTTCCGGGGGTTTTTGCATCCGCCCGAGTCCGCCGGAGAGCGCCATCGAAAAGCACGCGGCGTGCGCGGCGGCCAACAGTTCCTCCGGGCTCGTCTTTCCCCCCGGGGCCTCGGTCCGAGCCGCCCAGGAGACTCCCATCTCGCCGAGGGCGCCGCTCGTGCCCTTGACGGTTCCCTGGCCGTGAATCAGATCGTGTTCCCAAACCGCGGTCGCCGTTCGCTTTGCTGCCATCGGACGGTCGAATTTTCCACATCATTTAACCTCACGCTATCCCGGTTTCCCTCCTCGGGCAAGGCTTTCTGCGGAACTGCCCTTGGGACCGTGTGGCGGTCGCGCTCCCCGACCTTCCGAAGTTCCTGATTCTCGACCCGCTCTCGACCATCCGGGTCGAGATGCGCCTCGCCGGGCCCGCGTGCGAGATCGACGTCGAGCTCGACAACCCCGGACCGGGCCGTTCGTTCGTCCTCCTCATCGGGCACAAGGACGGGCCGTTCGTCCAGCGGGTGCGGCTCGCGGGCAAGGCGAGGATCTATTTCGACCCCCAAGCCCCCGGGGACTACGTGCTGCTCGTCGCGAACCCGCAGAAGGAACCGATCGTGCTCCGCCTCAAGGCCCGAGACGTGGGACTCATCGAGACGCGCCGACCCAAAAGAGCCCGCCGGGTACGGGGCAGAGGAACGCCCCGCCGAGTTCGTCGGGGCACGCGGCGGACATCCTCCCCCGCGCGCCCGACTCGTTCTCCGCTTGCGCGGCGTCGTTGACCTCCGTCGGAGTCGCCCGCCGACCGAGAGGGGAGAGTTGAAGGCCCCCCGAGGCTCCGCCCGAAGGGGGCTCGGACGATGGCGGACTTCCTGGTCTACGTGGCGATCGTCGTCACGATCTTCGCCCTTGTCGACCCGGTGGGGGCCCTTCCGTTCTTCGTGGCACTGACCGACGGATTCAACGAATCGGACCGGGCCATCGTCATCCGGCGTGCGGTGACCGTGCTCGGAACGGTCCTCATGGTCTTCGCTCTCGTCGGACGATTCCTGTTCGTTGCGTTCGGGCTGACGCTCGCCGCCTTTGAGATCGCCGGCGGCATCCTGCTGTTCGTGGTCGCCTACGACATGCTCCACGGTGAGATCACGCGAACGAAGATCACCGCCGACGACCGGGAGGAAGCGATCGCGCGCCGGGACGAGATTGCGGTCGTTCCTCTCGGGATCCCTCTGCTCGCGGGTCCCGGAGCGATCTCGACCGTGATGATCTACGAGGGGAGCGCCGGCAACGACCCGTTCCAGGTGCTCACGGTCTTCCTCGCGATCGCGATCACCACCTTCGCGGCGTTCTTCATTCTGAAGTACGGCCAGCGGATCCTGCGCGCTCTCGGAAAGACCGGCATCATGGCGATGACCCGGGTCCTCGGCTTGCTCCTCGCCGCGGTCGGGGTTCAGTTCGTGATCAACGGGATTTTCGGCGCGTTCGGGCACCCTTAGCCGCGTGCTGGGTCCGGTTGGTCCGCCGGGCCGGCGACGCCGATGCTCCCGCGTTCGCACGGCGGACCCGGCCGAGAACGGCGCCGGACGGGCTTCGAGGATTACGGTCGACCGCCCAGGCCTTCTCCCCCGCCGGGATCGCGACCGGAAGGTCGTTGTCGGAGGGTGGGAACGCACACTCGAAGTCGTCCGTGTAGGCGCAATACGGATTGAAGGCACGGTTGAAGTCGACCTCGTACTCGTCGGACTCGTTGAGCTCAAGCGTGAGGTACCGGCCCGGGCCGTAACTGTCCTCGCCGCTCGTCAAGTCCCGGAACGGGACGAAGACCGAGGCGCCGACCCCTTCACCAGCGTGATACAAACGGAGGTGGAAGACCTCCCCCTTCAAGGGGAACTCGAGGTCCCCGATGTAGCGCATCACCGCCTGGTTGTCACGATTGGTCCGCAGGTAGACCTCCTCGGGCGTGGGCCGGCGCTTCAGCGTCGCTCGCACCCGGTACTTCGGGTCTCCGGGATAGTAACGCAGCTCGTGGAACAGCACGCGACCAACCACGAACGGCGATTCGGGGTCACGGGCCATGAACTGGTCCTTCATCGCCCGCTCCGTATCGAGCTCACGGCGCCATTCCTTCGTCGCGGCCATCCCTGCGGCCGAGGAGGGCGTCGGCTTAACGGTTGGCCTCGGACCGGAGGGGGGTCGTCGAGAAATCGAGGACCATCCGCTCCTCGTCGAAGTACTGCCCTCCCCGCTTCACGGCCTTGGAGAGATGCCCGCACACCGTGAACCCGAACCGGCGGTACAGCCGCTGTGCCCCCTCGTTCGCGGTGAATACGGAGAGAAAGACGAGCTCGAACTTGGACCGAGCCACCGCGAGCGCCCGTTCGAGGAGGGCTGTTCCGACCCCCGTGCCCCGGTAGCCGTGGTGGACAAGAATCCCGAGTTCCCCGACGTGCGATTGCTCGGACGGAGGGCCGGCCACGACCGGTCCGATCGTGCAGTTCCCTACGGCATGGCCGTCCCGTTCCGCGACCAGCCAGATCTCCTGGCCCTCGAGCGCGCGTCGATAGTGGGTCTGGAACCAGACGGACTCGTCCGCAGGCGTGGGGCGTTCGTCGAACAAGGTGATCCCGATCGGTGCCCCGGCCGCTCGCTCGTCGTAGAGGTGGAAGTAGATCTCCCGCAGGTCATTGAAATCCTCCCACCGGGGCGGACGAACCGTCACCGCGAGGAGGTTCGGCATGGCGCGCCGGGCGAGGGAAAAGGGCCCTCTCTTACGCGTAGCCGAACTGGCGCTTCGCGAACTCGGTCATCCGGTCCGGGCTCCACGGCGGGTCCCAGATCATGTCGACGGTCGCGGACTTGACGTTCGGGACCTTCTCGATCGCGGCCTTGACCTCTTCCGCGAGGATCCCCGCCACCGGGCATCCCGGGGCGGTCAGCGTCATCTTGAGCTTCACGGCGTCCTCGGTCCACTCGAACCCGTAGATGAGCCCAAGGTCCACGATGTTCATCGGGATCTCGGGGTCGTAGATCTGCTTCAGGTTCTCGGTGATCAGCTGTTCCCGTTCCGCGTAGGGTCCGCTGGTCGCCGGCGCGAAGGGCGTCGCGGGTCCGGGCGGGGGGCTGGGGGCGGCGTCGCTCATCGCACCTAAGACCGGGCGGTCGCCTATAAGGCTGCGCGAAGGACGAGTTACCTAGGGGGAAGCAGCCGGCAAGTCGTTTAAGCGACCCTCCCCGTAGGCCGCCGATGCGCGACATCCACGCGATGTCTCCCGACCACGGACGGCTTCGTCTTCGCTCGGTCGGCCTCTCAGGAATCCGGAAGCCCCTCACGGTCCAGCGTCGGGAGGGAACTCACACGCTCGCCGTGAACTTTCACGTGGCGGTCGACCTCCCTTCGGAACGCAAGGGGTCGGACCTCTCGCGCAACGCGGAGATCCTGGCCGAAGTCGTCGACGAGACCGTCACCCGACCCGCCGAGAGTCTCGAATCCGCCTGCTCCGACATCGCCCGAGAGCTCCTCGTCCGTCACGCGTACGCCACCGAGGCGTCGGTGGAAGCGTCGGCCGAGTACTTCCTGCGGAAAGGCATCTCGGAGGAGAAGCGGAGCTTCGAGGACTACACGCTGACGGCGGAGGCGCATGCCGTTCGCGCGGCCGACGGGTCGGTCTCGCTCGATCGCGCGGTCGGCGCGGAGGCCGTCGGGATGACGGCGTGCCCGTGCGCGATGGAGACCTGCCGAGACCGGCTGATGGCGGAGTTCCCCCTGCTGGCTCGGCCGGAGCTCAAGGACCTCCCGATGATCTCGCACAATCAGCGGAACCGCACGCGTCTCGTATTCGACCTTCCGGACTCGACCGAGGTGGAGGCGGACGAACTCATCGCCGCGATCGAGGCTGCCCAGTCGAGCCCAACCTACGCCATCCTGAAGCGAGGGGACGAAGCGCAGGTGGTCCTCGACGCGCACCGCCACCCGAAGTTCGTGGAGGACGTTCTCCGCGACCTCCTCGCGAGCCTCCCCGAGCGTTTCCGTAACGTACCCGACACCACCCTCGTCCGGGCCAGTACGGTCAGCGAGGAATCGATCCACAAGTACAACGTCGAGGCCTCGCACCAGGTCACCTTCGGCGAGCTCCGGCGTTCGGGCAGCACTCGATAGGGGGCCTAGGAGCTACCTTGCGGTACGCACTCGACGCCATTCGTCGGCGGCCGGGCCGCTCCGCGATGACGTCGCTCGGGATCGGGCTCGCCGTCGGGCTCGTGGTGCTCTTGTTGGCCCTTTCGAGCGGGATCCAGTCGAGCGCGACGACGTTGGCGGCCGAGAGCGGAGTCGACCTGATTGCGGCCAGCGCCAATACGACGATCCTCTCCGGTCAATTCCCACCGGTCCAGGGCGCTCACTCGTTGGTGACACGCCTTCCCGCGGTCGACCCCAACGTCGCTACCGCGAGTCCGTGGCTCGTCAGCGACCTCGTCTTCGGGAACGCTTCGCTGTGGGCCGCGGCGAACGCAAGCTCCGTGCCCGGCGGCTGGTCGCCGACCGAATCCGGAACGATCGGCTGGATACCCTCGGACAATGCGGGACTTCAGACCCCGGATATCTACAACGGGACCGGATTCACCGAATCCGGCGACCCGCACTACGCCGGCGGGGCCTATACCGGCCCGACGACCCACCAGATCGTCCTGGACCAAGGTCTCGCGACCGTGCTGCATGTCGGGCTGGGCGACCGAGTTTGGTTGGGGGCCGCCCAGCCGCCTTCCGCGGCGTCGCTGTCGGGATGGTATGCGAACGCGACCGGGTTCCAGGTGGTCGGCATCTCAGGCCCGTTCTGGCTCATCCCGTCGGCGTTGCTCGCCTTTGCGTATCTCTCCGAGCTGCAAGGGATCGTCGGAGGAGCCTCCGCCTCGACGGACTACGCCTCCCTCGTCCTCATCCACCTCACCGACCCCACGACCGCTAGTACGGACCAGAGCCGCTTGCAGAGCGCCTTCCCCCAGTTGACCGTGTTCACTCTCTCGGACATCCTCGGCGCGATCCAACACGTGGTGAACCTCTACCGGACCTTCGGCGAGCTGATCGGGATCATCGGGGTCGTCGTGGCGGCCCTCTTCGCCACCACCGTACTTCAGATGTCGGTCGACGACCGTTCTCGCGAGATCGCCCTCCTTCGGGCGATCGGCCATTCCCGACCCGCCGTCGGATCCCTAGTCGTTCAAGAGGCCCTTCTCCTCGCCCTCTTCGGCCTCGCGGTGGGCTTGCCGATCGCGTACCTGACCGCCTACGGGCTCAATCTCTACTTGCGACACCTGCTCGCCGGCCTCCCCGCGTCGTTCTCGTTCGTTTCGTTCAATGGGAGCGTTCTTCTCGACGGCCTCCTGTTGGTCCTCGCGGTCGGGCTCGTGGCCGCGGTCGCGCCGGCGGCTCGCGCGATGCAGCTTCCCGTGGCCGAGGAGCTCCGAGCCCCATGATGCGCTGGGGACGAGGGAGCTCCCTGCGTCACTCTCGCCTTCAGACGATCCTCGCGGTCGCGGCAGTGGCGACCGCCGTCGCGCTGCCTGTGGTTCTCCTCAGCGTCGGCGGCGGGGTCTCGGCGCACGAGCTCGCCAACATTCAGAATGCGGGGTACCAGATCGTGGTCAGTGCCGCCGGAGTTCACGGGATCTCGCATGCCCACACCTACACCGACCAGATCCTTCGGATCGGAAGCGTGACCGCCGCCTCCCCGGTGTTGAGCGTCACGATCGACGCGTTCACCTCCTCGGGGTCGGTTTCCCCTGTGCTCGCGGAGGGCGTCATACCGGATCAGTTCACGCCGACCCTCGGGCCGAGCGAATCGGGGCTGTTCCCCTCACCGCTACCCCTCGGCGACCCCACGGACGCGGTCCACTTTGACAACGGAACGTACTCGGGGCCGGCGACGTACGACGTCCTGGTGTCCTCCCCGTACGCGTCGGCGCACGCCGTCGGAGTGGGCGGCACCCTCCTCCTTAGCCCAGTGGCGAACCGCTCTCTCACGGTGAGCTACCATGTCACGGGGATCTTCGGTGTCCCGCCCACCGTGCTCGGTCCGACCGGCGCCTTCGCGGTCGTCCTGCCACTCTCGGACCTTCAGCTGATGACCGGCCTAGCCGGGGGGAACGCGACGGTTCCCGACGCCGCCGACACGATCCAGGTGGCGGTCGCCGGGTCCGTGGCGACGGACCCGGGTGCCCTGAACCAGGTGCGGAACCAGGTCCAATCGCTCTTCCCGTACTACGGTGTGAGCTCGCTCACCCAGGAAGCGGAGCAGCTCCAGTCCGCGAGCGGGGTCCTGACCGGGTTCTATCTGGCGCTTTCCTCGGTCGGTCTCACGGTCGGTCTCCTTTTCCTCGCGTTGGTCCTCTTGCGCCGTGTGGAGGCGGACCGTCGGTCGATCGGGATTCGTCGTGCGCTCGGCATTCCCGGCCGTTCGATCGCGACCGAGATTCTCGGCGACGGAACCGCCCTTGCCCTCATGGGCGGGGTCGCCGGGCTGTTGGCGGGGTACCTGATCGTCGAGAGCCTCGCGACCTGGGGCACGTCCACCGTTCAGGAAGCCGCCCAGCTCGCCGTCTTTGACCCCCTCGTTCTCACCGAGCTCGTGCTCGGTGTGGTGGGGCTCTCTCTGCTCGCGGGCGCCGTGGCAACGCGCACCGCGCTCCGCATCCATATCTCGGAGGCGCTCCGATGAGCGAACGAACAGCACCCAACATTGAGCTCACCCGCGCGATCCGGACGTACGGGGCGGGCACGCCCGAGGAAGTACGGGCGCTGCGCGGGGTCGACCTCACGATCCCCCCCGGGGAATTCCTCTCGGTCGCCGGCCCGAGCGGATGTGGAAAGACCACCCTGCTCAACCTCCTCGGTCTGCTGGATAGTCCGACCTCGGGCGAGGTCCGCTGGGACGGTGACCCCGTCGGTCAGAGGACCGACCGGGCCCGGGCTCGTCTGCGCCTCGAGGGAGTCGGGTTCATCTTTCAGCGATTCTACCTGTTGCCGACCTTGACCGCCCGAGAGAACGTCGAACTGCCCATGCGGGCGCTTCGCGTGCCCCGCGCCGAGCGGATACGCCGCGCGGCCGGGTTGATGGACGAGGTCGGTCTGAGCGGTCGCGAGCGCGCCTTCCCTCACCAATTGTCGGGCGGAGAGGAGCAGCGGGTCGCCGTCGCCCGAGCCCTCGCGAACCGGCCGGGGTTGCTGCTCGCGGACGAACCGACCGGCGAACTCGATTCGGGCAACACGCAGGCCATCCTATCGCTCCTGGAACGGGTCCGCAAGGACCGGAACGCATCGCTCGTGCTCGTGACCCACAACCCGGAGGTGGCGCGCCGGGCCCGGCGCCACATCACGATGCGGGACGGCGCGATCGTCGACGACGTTCGGGAGGCCTAGACCGAACGTGGCGCGCATCGCGATCCTCCTCGCCGACCGGTGTCACCCGAAGGACTGCCAGTGGGAATGCCAGGCCTACTGCCCGCCCGTGAGGATGGGTCAGGAGTGCATCATCGAAGGTCCCGACAAGAAACCGATCATCTCGGAATCGCTCTGCATCGGGTGCGGGATCTGCGTCCACAAGTGCCCCTTCGATGCGATCAAGATCCTGAATACCCCCGAGGCGAACCCGTCGGAGATCGTCCACCGCTACGGGTACAACGGCTTCCGGCTGTATCGCCTGCCGATGCCCCCGACCCGGGGGATCACCGGGCTGCTGGGTCCGAACGGAACCGGCAAGTCGACCGCGCTCCGCCTTCTCGCCGGAAAGGATGTGCCGAATCTCGGGGATTTCGAACACGCGGGAGATTGGTCGAAGGTCCTGGCTCATTACCGCGGGACCGCGTTCCACGCCCACTTCGAGCGCGTGGCCAAAGGGGAGCTCCGCAGCGTCGTGAAGCCCCAGTACGTCGACCGGCTCGCGGACGAGTCGACGACGGCCCTCGAGTTCGTGGGTCAGGCGGGCGGTGGGGCCGCGCGGATCCTCGAGGAGGTGGGCCTCGGAGGGCGGGGCGACCGGCGCCTCGGCGAGCTCTCGGGCGGAGAGCTCCAGCTGGCGGCCATCGCACGAACCCTCGCGACGGACGCCGACCTGTACCTGATCGACGAGCCATCGAGCTACCTCGACATCGTGCACCGCCTCGAGGTCGCCCGGATCCTGCGTCGCCTCGGAGAGTCGAAGAGCGTGATCGTGGTCGAGCACGACCTCGGTCTCCTCGACTACCTCGCCGACCAGGCCCATCTCCTCTACGGCGAATCGGCCGCGTTCGGCGTGATCAGCCACCCGATCCCGATGCGGACCGCGATCAATACCTACCTGACGGGCTACCTCAAGGACGAGAACGTCCGCTTCCGGACCGACCCGGTGCGATTCGTGGCGCATCCGCCGAAACCGGCGGTCCGCCACAACCTGCTCGTCGAGTTTCCCGCGCTCGAAAAGGAGTTTCCGAAGTTCCGGCTCTCGGTCGGAGCCGGGAGCCTTGCGAAGGGCGAGACCGTCGGGGTCGTCGGTCCGAATGCGACCGGGAAGACGACCTTCGTTCGAATGCTGGCGGGCGTCGAGACCCCCACGGCCGGAACGCCCCCCGCCGGCGTCACCGTGAGCTACAAGCCCCAGTACCTCAAGGCGACGCAGCCGGCCAGTCTACGCGAGCGCTCGAACGCCCTCGAAGGGGACCCGACGTTCGACGGCAAACTGTTCGAGCGTGAGCTGGTCCCGGGTCTTCATCTCGACGAGGTGCTGGACGTTGCGTTGACCGACCTCTCCGGTGGCGAGCTGCAACGCGCCGCGGTCGCGCTCGCCCTGGCCCGACCGGCGACGCTCTATCTGCTCGACGAGCCTTCGGCGTATCTGGACGCGGACGAGCGCATGTCGATGGCCCGCTTGGTCCGTCGCCAGGTCGAGCGGCAGGCGGTGAGCGCGCTCGTCGTCGACCATGATGTCTATTTCCTCGACCTAGCCTGCGACGCGCTGATGGTCTTCCAACCCGAAGGGTCCGACGGCTCCCGGGGCCGCGGGGGCGGTCCGTTCGCGATGCGCGAAGGGATGAACCGGCTCCTACGGACGGTCGATATCACGTTCCGCCGGGACGCGGAGACCCTGCGACCCCGGATCAATCGCGAAGGTTCAGTCCTCGACCGCGAACAGCGAGCGAAGGGAGAGTACTACTACGAAGCCGCAGCCTGAACCCTCGAACCCGGCGTCCCGGTCGGGCTCAACGGACGGGTCGGGCGTCTACCGACAACGAGGTCGCCTATCGTACGTCGTGATCGGTATGTACGTCGTGTTGATCCTTATCGTGGCGGTCCTCCTTCCCCATAGCTCGGACCTCCTCTACCTCTACGGGCCGTGGGCCCTCGGAGGATTGCTCGTCCTCTTCCTCGCCCGGTACGTCTCGACCACGTACTCGCTCAACGACACCTTCCTTTCGGCCTGGCGGATCTTCGGCGGGCGGCGCGTTCGACTTTCGGAGATTCGAAAGATCGAGTTCAGCAACATGCGCGAACTCGGTCCGACGGGCGGGGTCTTCGGCTCGTGGGGCTGGCGAGGTCGCATGTGGAGTCCGCAGTTGGGCCGATTCGACGCGATCTACACGGACGCGACCCACGGGATCCTCGTGACCGTGGGGGAAGTGCCACTCTTCATCACGCCGAACGACCCGACGGAGTTCGCTCGGGAGCTCTCGCGCCGCGTCCGCTCGTACACGGGACGATTGCTCGTGGACGTCGGCGACCCTCTCGGTTCGACCGAAGAATCGGAAAAGTGAGCCCTCGGCCTCGCCCGCCGAGCGTGGGGGCTCAGTACTGCGGGATGGACGGGTCGACCCGCTGAGCCCACGCGTTGATCCCGCCGTGGAGCGTGCGGACCTGCGAGAAGCCGAGGTCGAGGAGGAGACGGGTGGCCTCGCTTGAGCGCTTACCGGTCCGGCAGTAGAGGACCAGCTTCGACGCGCGCGTGAGTTCGTCCACCCGGTCGACGAGCTCGCCTTTCGGGATCAGGCGGGCGTGGGGAAGATGCGCGATCGCCCACTCCCCGGGCTCGCGCACATCGATGACCAACGGCGGCTCGGAGGAGTCGAGCTCGGTCCGGAGCTCCTCGGGCTCGACGGTGGGGACCGTTTCCGACGCGGGCGTCGTGCCCGCGGCGGGGACCCCGCAGAACGCGGGATAGTCGATGAGCCCCTTCTGCGTCGCGCTCGGCGAACACAGCACGCAGTGCGGGTTCTTTCGAAGCTTGAGCTCGCGGAACTTGAGGGCGAGGGCATCGAAGAGGAGCAGCCGGCCGATCATCGGCTCTCCTTGCTCGAGGATCAGCTTCACCGTCTCCGTTGCCTGCAGGATGCCGACTAGCCCTGGTAGCACCCCGAGCACTCCCGCCTCCGCGCACGACGGGACGAGGTCGGGGGGCGGGGGTTCCGGATAGAGGCAGCGGTAGCAAGGACCACGCTTCGCATCGAAGACGCTCACCTGTCCCTCGAACCGATAGATCGAGCCGTAGACGTTCGGCTTGCCCAGAAGGACGGCCGCGTCGTTGACCAGGTAGCGAGTCGGGAAGTTGTCGGTGCCGTCCACGACGATGTCGTAGGCTCCCAGGATATCGAGCGCGTTCTCGGAAGTCAGGCGCTGATCGTACGTTGCGACATGGGTTCCCGGATTGAGCGCTTCGATGCGCTCCTTCGCGACCGTGAGCTTCGGGCGGCCGACGTCCGCCGTGGTGTACAGCACCTGGCGCTGCAGGTTCGAGAGGTCGACCGTGTCGAAATCGACGAGGCCGAGCTCGCCGACGCCCGCCGCTGCCAGATAGAGGGCCGCGGGCGCTCCGAGACCGCCGGCGCCGACGAGCAGCACCTTCGCCTGGCGTAGCTTCCGTTGTCCGGCCATGCCGACCTCGGGAAGCAAGAGGTGGCGACTGTACCGCCGGAGCTCATCGTGCGAAAACGCTTCCTCCTTCGGGGGTGCGACGTTGACCGACCGAGGGCGGCGCAAGGGCGCCGCGGGGGAGGGAGGTGCGCCCCCCGCGACCGCCGGGACGATCGACACGATGTCGCCCTCCTTGAGAACGGTCGCCTCCCGCTCGAGGTATCGGATGTCCTCGTCGTTCAGATAGACAGTGACGAAGTTCCGGAGCCGGCCCTCGGGAGTGAACAGATGATGCTTAAGGGCCGGGTTCGCCTCCGCGAGGCCGCGGATCACCGCGCCGACCGTCGTGCCTTCGAGGGAGAGCTCGGAGGCTCCTCCGGTGAAGGAGCGAAGCGGTGTGGGGACCTTGACCGTCGCCTTGGGCATCGTTCGTTCCTTTCCTTTCGCGCTCTTACGCTTTCGCTTACCTACGGACCACCGGGAGCGGTGAATCCGTGTTCGGTGCGGCAGTGAGGGGAACCTCTCGGAACAACGAGGAGTCCGGGTCGAGCTCGAACGCCCCGACCGCCGGAACGTCATGGGCCGACACCGAAAGGACGAGGTAGGTGTACCAGGGCCAGGCGTGCTCCTGGTCGAACTCCGAGGGTCGCGGCGGATGGTCCGGATGCGAGTGGTAGAATCCGACGACCGCCCGCCCCGAACCCTGGACGCGGCGCTCGAGATCTCGGAGCTCCTCGGGTCGGATGAGGAAGCGGCGCCGCCGCTCTCCCTCGAACTCGTTGCGGGCCCGTTCGAGCGCGTCAATCCTTCGGACCTCCTCCACGGACCGGTCCGAGGCGATGAGGAACCCGCAGCACTCGTCCGGGTACGTTTCTCGCGAGTGGGTCTTCATCTCGTTGAGGAGGTCGGACGGAAGCACGACGGCCCTCACGCCTTCCCACCCCGGCTCGGCTCGTGACCTCCGTCCGGGAGCACGGTGACGACGACCGCACTGGGCGATGACCGCCCGGTCTCCACGGCGGCCCAAACGGCCGCCCCCGCGGAGATCGTAGCCACGGGTAGCAGAGGGAAGTTCCCGATCGCTGCGACGAGTGCGTCTTCCAGCGGTCGGTGCTGCGCGGAGGAGGTCGTACCGAGTTGGGCCGTTGGAGGGACTATTGGAGCTGAATCAGGTGAGTACATCGCAACCCCCCGTGGCCGATCGAATCGACCAAGTCCACCCCGGACTGCCCGAGGAGCGCCTCGGTGAGATGCTTGTCGAAGACTTCGCAGAGGAGGAACGGGTGGGTGAGCGCACTGTGGCGGAACACGCAGTTGGTGCGGTTGATGCGGATACGTCCATCGGGAGATCGGTCGGTGGTGCAGCGGAACCCGAGCCGATTGAGCGAACGGACGACGTGCTCGGCGCGTTCTACCGGCGAACCCGAACGAGGCACCTCCTTCGCGACCTCACGGGCCATGCGTTGCGCAGCGTCCGCGAACAGTGCGTTGACGTACCCCTCGCCCTCGCGCGCGAGCAGTTCGTCGACCACGGTGTCCAGGATGAGGTCGTACTTCTTCGGGAATAACTCCTGAGCGGCGCCGGTGAGAACGTACCTCTTTCGAGGCCGGCCGACCCCCTCTCGACGGAACGACGGCACGACCAGGCCCCGTTCCTCCATGCGACCGAGGTGACCTCGGGCCGCGCTCTCCTGGATCCCGAGCTTCTGAGCGAGGTCGCGTGCCGTGCGAGGTGCCACGGCAAGCTCCTCCAGGATCCGCCCTCGCGTTCCCTCGAGCTGTTGGACCTCTCCCATCGCTTCTCCACCCCCTGAAGACCGGCTAGGATTTACACACCACGCCATGCTTAAATAACGGTATCGGCTCGTTCAGGCCGATGCCGAGCGAGACACTGAGCGGTCCCCATACCCTGGTCGTCGAGGGCCTCCATGCGGAGGTCGCGGGAAAGGAGATCCTGAAGGGGGTCAGCCTCACGATGAAGACCGGCGAGCTCACCGCCCTCATGGGACCGAATGGATCCGGGAAGAGCACGCTCGCGTACGCGCTGATGGGTCACCCCAAGTACAAGGTCACGAAGGGGACCGCCACGATCGACGGCCAGGACCTGCTCAAACTGACCGTGGACCAGCGAGCACGAGCCGGCCTATTTCTCGGGTTCCAGTATCCCCAGGAAGTCTCGGGTCTTTCGCTCTCCAAGTTCCTTTGGACCGGGTACATGCAAAAGCATACCGTCCAAACTGCCAGCACGTCGCAATTCGACAAGGACCTGAAGACCCACCTCGAGTACCTCGGCATGGACGAGACGCTCCTCAAGCGTTCCCTCAACGAGGGATTCTCCGGTGGCGAGAAGAAGCGCGTCGAGGTCCTCCAAATGGCCACGTTCAAGCCGATGTTCGCGATCCTGGACGAGCCCGATTCGGGCCTCGATATCGACGCCGTCAAGGCCGTGGGAGAAACGGTGGCGAAGCTGCACCGCCCCGACGCCGGGATCCTCGTGATCACGCACTATCAGCGGATCCTGAAGTACGTGAAGCCCGACCGGGTCCACGTGATGGTGGACGGGGCGATCGCCCTCTCGGGCGGCCGAGACCTCGCCGAGAAGCTCGAGGCGAACGGGTACGACTGGGTCCGCCTCGGGATCGCGACATCGTTGGCCTAATCGGAGTCGGCGGCTGTCCCGGTCAACCGATGGACGTCGCTCGGGTTCGAGAGGACTTCCCGATCCTCTCCCGGAAGGAACACGGCCATCCGCTGGTCTACCTTGATTCCGCCGCGACGTCGCAAAAACCCCGCAGCGTGATCTCGGCCGAGGAACGCTACTACGAGGAAACGAACGCGAACGTCCACCGTGGGGTGTACGCGCTCAGTGTGGAGGCTACGGATGCCTACGAGGCCGCACGCGAGCGAGTCGCCCGCTTCCTACGGGTTCGCGACCCGGCCGGGGTGGTGTTCGTCCGCGGAACCACCGAGGCGATCAACCTCGTGGCGACGAGCCTCGGCCGGAAGCTGCTCACCCGCGGGGACCGCGTCGTTTCCACCGTCATGGAGCACCACTCGAACATCGTCCCCTGGCACATGCTGCGCGAGTACTCCGGCATCGAGCTCGAATTCCTCGGAGTCGACGAGAGCGGCCGTCTCGATCTCAACGATCTCGACCGACTGCTTGCCGACCGCAAGACCAAGGTCGTGACGCTCACGCACGTTTCCAACGTCCTCGGGACCGTGAACCCGGTTCGCGAGATCGCCGACCGGGCCCATGCGGCGGGCGCGTTGGTGGTGCTCGATGCGGCCCAATCGGCGCCGCATCTTCCGCTCGACGTCGGGGCACTCGGGGTGGACTTCCTCGCGTTCTCCGGCCACAAGACCCTCGGGCCGATGGGGATCGGAGTCCTCTGGGGCCGAACCGAACTCCTCGATTCGATGCCCCCGTGTATGGGCGGCGGAGAGATGATCCGAGACGTGCACATGGACCGCATCAGTTACCGAGAGAGCCCCGCCCGCTTCGAGGCGGGAACCCCAAACGTCGGGGGAGCGATCGCGCTCAGCGCTGCCCTCGACTACCTGGAGAACATCGGTTGGGAGGAGCTACGCCAGCACGAGGTACGACTCCAGCGCAAGGCGCTCTCGCTCGCTGCGGAACGGTTCGGAGACCGGATGAGGATCTTCGGTCCTGCGGACCCCGCCGAACGCCACGCCGTGGTCTCCTTCTCCCTTCAAGGCGCACACCCTCACGACATCGCGAGTCTGCTCGACGAGCGCGGCGTCTGCGTCCGAGCGGGCCATCACTGTGCTCAACCCTTGATGGAGAGGTTCTCCGTGCCGGCTCTCACGCGTGCGAGTCCGTACCTGTACAACACCGAGGCGGAGCTCACCGAGATGTTCGACGGTCTCGAAGAGATCGCGGGCCTGTTCTCCGGTACGATTCGACCCAAAGCGTCTTCGTGGTGAGCGATCTCCTTCCCGAAGGAGCGCTTTCGAATCGCCCCTGTAGCGTTCCGAATGACAGTGGCTCTCTCGGTGTGCCAATCCTTGTCAGACACCGATATGTCGCGGCGCGGGCGACCTCTCATTTAAATACGCCGGGGTGATGGAATTACTCGAGGCAATTATGGCTCAATCTTCTGCCGAGATCACCCCTCTCGATTACACACGCTACGACTTCAAGAACCCCGAGACGTACCGCCTCCGGATCGCGAAGGGTCTGAGCAAGTCGGTCGTGCGGGAGATCTCCCGGTTCAAGGAGGAACCGGATTGGATGCTCGAATACCGGCTCCGCGCCTACGATCACTTCGTCCAGCGCCCGATGCCGGACTGGGGTCCAAGCCTTTCGGACATCGACTTCGATGCCTACACCTACTATGCGAACCCCATGCTCGAGGGGGAGACGAAGCGTAAGTGGGAGGACCTTCCCGCCGACATCAAGAACACCTTCGAGAAGCTCGGGATCCCGAAGGCCGAGCGCGAGTACTTTGGCGGTGTCGGGGCCCAATACGATAGCGGAACGGTCTACCACAAGATCCGCGCGGACCTCGCGGCGAAGGGCGTCATCTTCTGCGACACCGACACGGCGGTGAAGGAACACCCGGACATCCTCCGGAAGTACTTCGGCAAGGTCGTTCCCTACAACGACAACAAGTTCGCCGCCCTCAACAGCGCTGTCTGGTCGGGCGGGAGCTTCGTCTACGTACCGCCCGGGGTCGACGCCGGCATCCCTCTTCAGGCGTACTTCCGGATCAACGCGAAGAATGTCGGGCAGTTCGAGCGGACGCTCATCATTGCCGACAAGGGCGCCAAGATCCACTACATCGAGGGTTGCACGGCCCCGATCTACTCGACCGATTCGCTGCACGCGGCCGTCGTCGAAGTGGTCGCGGAACCGTTCGCGAAGCTCCGATACACGACCGTCCAGAATTGGTCGAAGAATGTCTACAACCTGGTCACGAAGCGCGCCGTTGCCTACGAGGGCGCCCTCGTGGAATGGGTCGATGGCAACATGGGCTCCAAGATCACGATGAAGTACCCCTCGGTCTACCTGCGGGGCCGCGGAGCGCGCGCTGACATCCTGTCGGTGGCGTTCGCGAGCGCGGGCCAGATCATCGATTCGGGGGCGAAGGCGGTCCACTCCGCGCCGGACACCTCGAGCAAGATCGTCGCAAAGTCGATCGCGATCCGCGGGGGCCAGACGAGCTACCGGGGCCTGCTCCACGTGGCGCCGGGCGCGACCGGGGTCAAGGCCGCCGTTCGATGCGATGCGCTGCTCCCGGACGAGACGGGGCGGTCCGACACCTATCCGTACAATGAGATCCACGAGGAAGACGCGACGATCACGCACGAGGCGGTCGTCGGAAAGATCGGCGAGGAGCAGATCTTCTACCTCATGAGCCGGGGTCTCAACGAATCCGACGCGATTCACCTCATCCTGATGGGCTTCCTCGCGGAGTTCGCGAAGGAACTCCCCGTGGATTACGCCCTCGAGCTGAACCGGCTGATCCAGCTCGAGATGGCCGGGGCGGTCGGGTAACGGTTGCACCCGGCGTCCGTCCGGGGTCGCGTCCTCGGAAATTCGGCTTTACGAGACCGTTCTTATATCGGTAGCTCGGTCGGGGCGCTCAAGGTACTGGGATGACCGAGAGTACAACCATAGTGGCGCATCCGAGCTGGTGGGCTCGCCACGTCCACGCACTGAACGCGGTTCTGAGGGTCATGATGGGGATCGTCTGGCTTTACGACGGTTTCCTCAAGTTCTACTCGGGGTTCGCGGGGCAATTCCTCAGCACCCTTCAGGGAAACCAGGCGGCCGACCCGAGTTGGATGGCGAACGGCTGGGACCAGTTCTGGATCAACGTGACCGGGTCGAACCAGGTGGGGTTCGTGTACACGGTCGGCTTCTTCGAGATCGCCCTCGGGCTCGCATTGATCTTGGGGTTCATGCGCAAGCTCGCCTACACCGGCGGGATCGTCCTCGCGCTTCTGATCTGGTCGATCGCAGAGGATTTCGGCGGCCTCTTCCAGACGATCACGGTCAACTCGACGGACGTCGGGACCGGGATCATGTACGCCTTCGCCCTCTACGGACTCGTCCTGATCAACGCCGCTCACGGCGTCAGCCGCTACAGCGTCGACTACTACATCGAGCGCCGGTTCCCATCGTGGGCCCGGCTGGCCGAGTTCGGGGTCCCGATCTTCGGGCCGATAACGAGAACGGTCCCGAAGTCGACCGCCTGACGGATCTGACCTTCCCTAGGACCAACCCCTTCCTTCCCTTTCATCGCCTCGGATCACTGGCCGAGAGCACTCTCAGAAGCGGGTGCTGACCCGGTCAGCCCTTCTTCCGGGCGCGCGGCACCCTCGGGACTTCGGTATGCGACTTCACGAGATCGATCACCGCGAGAAGGGTCGCGTAGGCAAGGTTGATGTCCGCGGTCGCGGCCCCGGGGCTCCGAGGCCCCGGAAGGTCGAGGCAGGCCAGCGCCGAGCGCAAGAGCTCCGCGGCGGTTTCGAGGCTGGCGGGATCGATCACCCGTCCGGACGGATACTCCACGAACTCCCTCGTCTCCCCGAGGTCGGTCCGAAGCGCCTGGCGAAGTTCCTCCAAGGCCTTCGGCGATAGGGAGGACGGGTCCAATACCAGTGGCATGACCCGGAGCCCATCCCCGCCTCGACCCTGCGGCTCAGCGCAGCTTCGAGTCGAATCGCCAGTCGGGGGCGGCTTCGGTGCCGGTGACGTCGAGGTGGGGCAGCGCGGGGTACGGACCCTCCTTCCAGAGAATGTCACGACCGTCCCAGCGGGCCTGGAGCGACGGGTAGAGCAGTTCCCGAAGACCGGCGATCGGCGCGCGGTCGTAGACGTTCGCGAGGAATCCTTCGCCGATCATCCGGATCGCCTCGGTCTGGGGCATTCCACGGGATTCGAGGTAGAATACCTTCTCCGGGTCGACCGGCGCCACGGAAGTGGAGTGGGTCGCCTTCACGTCGCGGCAGAGGATCTCGAGGATCGGGATCGTGTCCGAGCGCGCGCCCCGGGAGAGCAGCATCGCATGTTCCGAGATCAGCGCTATGGTCTTTCGCGCCTCGGGTTCGATCCGAACCAGGCCGCGGCTCATGCCCCGGGCCTGGTCGGTGAACACGCCCCGCGTGACGGAGGTACCGTGGGTGTCGGTGGCGATGTGCGTCAGGTCGAAGGAGCTGTCGTACGACTGGTCGCGAGCACCGTAGAAGGTCTGAAGGTCCTCCGCGATCGAGCCGTTGCCGGTCAGGCGAGTGTGGTTGCGCATTTTCGCGCGGTATCCGCCGAGTCCGTTCCACATCCAGCCGATCCGCGCGTTCGCCCCCGTGCTGGCGGTTCGGCGATAGACCGATACGGTCCGCAGGTCGGGCGCGTGAACGGTCAGGAAGATCATCTTCGCGTAGTCGGCGAGATCGATGTCGGTGTTGGAGGCGTACAACCGTTGACCATCGGTCTCGGAGGCTGTCGAGAAGACCTCCTCGGTGGCGAGCAGCTGGGCCCCGGATCCCACCCGGATCGCGCGTCGGACCGAGAGAGCCTGCTTCGGGACGGAGAGCACACACAACTCCTGCACGCGAACCGGACGCGGAAAGTGGTCGGGGACCTCGAGACGGTAGCCTCGATTGAGCAGTGTCGTGGCCAACGCAGAAAGGCGGTCGGTCGGTTCCTCGGTCCCGCGAAGGAAGGCATCGACCTCCGGCTTGCCTGAGCCCCAGATCTCCGACATCGAGAGGACGCGGACGCCCGCGTTCCGAAGCTCCTCCGGCACCTCGATCCGGGTCCCGGAAACGTCGTGGACGATACGCACAGCGCCTTCGAGCGGGAGGGGAAGGCCCACCGGGGGCCCGGCGGCGTCGGGGTCGATTCCGGCGAGGTCCACGTTCGTGAAGTAGCCGTACCCCCGGTAGAGCGGGTTCGGTTCGATGGGAAGTCGGCGGAACCGTTCGAAGGAATCCGCCCGCTGGCGGGCGAACTCTACCGGATCCCCGAGGTCGCTCGAGAGCCGACCGACCTGGTCGGAACTGAGCCACTCTTCCATCTTCGTTACCGAGGTGGCCATTGGATTTACACACCCAGGTGTGTTTATAAGATGAGCGGACAGAGGAGGCTCGGAATTGGCCCGGCAGAGGGCCAACATCCTCGATCTCGTCGGTCAGAGGCCCCGGGCCGGGCCGGTTGGATCGTCGCCGCGCGGACCGGGTGAATCAACTTCGGAAGCCTCCCCCGGGTCTTAGTACGAGAAGGTCCATCGGAGTGCGCCGATGTGCGATTGGGAGGAGCAGGATTTCGCGGAGTATCTTCTCTGGGTCGAGCAGTCCGTCCGGGTTCGCGCCCGGGCGCAGAAGGATTCGCTCGCTCCCGAGGAAGCGCTCTTCGAGCCGGCGTTGACCGGGCCTCCGCCGGTCTCAGTCGAGGCTTAGCCCGCGCCGCCCGGACCGCATCCCGTGCCGAGCGGTCATCGACCCGCCGGCCCAAGGCGGCGAGCGCAATCGCGGGGGGAGCCTCTCGACGCGTCCTTCAAACTCCAAACGGCCGACCGGCGCGTGGAGGACGACGCAAGCATAATAACGGGCCCGCGGGCGTATCGCGTGGCCGATGCCCGAGGATCCGGAAATCCCCCGGTTGGTGCTGAAGCTCACGGCTGCGATGGAACATCACGATGCCCGGGCGTTGGCGGCACTGTTCACGACCGACGCCGACTTCACGGACGTCGCGGGAGCCACGGCCCATGGGCAGGACGCCATCCAACGATACCACGCGCCCCTCTTCGACGGACCCCTTCGGAACTCGCGGTACAGCGCCGGGCTGGTCGCCGTTCGGATGCTCACCGATGACCTGACCGCCGTCGACGTCGGCTGGATGATGTCGGGGGCATTGGATGGTTCGGGGGCGGAGCGCCCGACTCGCCGGGGCCAGATGAACTGGATACTCAGGAAACACGCAGGGGGCTGGCAGATACTCATCCTGCACAATACCGAGTTTGCATCTCCCCGTGTGACGATCACCGAAAGGGTTCGGCGGGGCGCGCGGTCGGGACTGCGGGCTGTACGACCCAAATCGTCGGGCAATCGCTCGGAAGTCGTTTAGTACGCGCGAAACGGTGAGTTTCGGGAAGGAACCGGACCGTGTTCGACATGTACCAGGAGGTCATCCTCCAGCACTATCGAACCCCGAAGAATTTCGGGCCTCTCCCCGAAGCGGACCGCATCGGTGAGGAATCGAATCCGCTCTGCGGCGACCATATCACGCTTCGGCTCAAGGTCGACCCGGCGACCCAGAAGATCTCGGAGGTCCGCTTCCAGGGAGACGGCTGCGCGATCAGCGTGGCGAGTACCTCCATGCTCACCGAGAAGGTCGAGGGACTCACCCTCGAACAAGCAGGCCAACTGACCCGCGATGACGTCCTGCAGCTGTTGGGAATCCCGCTTTCGCCCGTCCGGGTGAAATGCGCCCTGACCGGGTTTGCGGCCCTCGGACGGGCTCTCCACCCCGAATCTCTCCCGCCCGTCGCGTGAGGGGGCGGTTGTCGGTCGCGGGAGCCGCCCTCGTCACTTTCGCCCGGGCCACCGGGTATGCGCGCGGGCAGGAGCGTGGCCGAACGTGATCACGATCGACGAGGACACATGCGTGCTCTGCGGTCTTTGTACTGCAGTCTGTCCCCCGGACGCGATGGAGCTCACGCCGTATCGGCTCGTGGTGCATTCGACCTGCACCGACTGCGGCTGGTGCGTGCCGTACTGCCCGGTCGGTGCGATCTCCGGCGGGCGCCCGGTGCATCGCCGCCCACGGAACGCTGACTGAACGAAGCCGGCCGGCGGCCGACTAGTGGGGCGCTCGGGGGTGGACCGGGCACGGACGCTTAAGCCGACAGAACCGGCATTTCTCGGGAGCCACGGGCGGAATGGGCTTTCGCAAGCGCCCGTACTTTCGGCGCGACATGGTACTCGGTCGGGACGAGAATCGCGGATCGCTTCATCAAGGTGACGAGGCAAAGGTGGGGGGCTTGTCACGGTGGACCTTTTGTGGTATCTCGCCCCGTTTCTCCCGTGGCCGAACTCACTGGGCACGCGAGCCCCGAGGGGACCGCCCGGTTCCGGGACCATGGGGTCGCGGCGCGCAAACTCCCTCGTGAACATTTCCGAGACGCGCCGGGTGGTCTCGCTCTCTCCTCCTTGGGTCTCGGCACCTACATCGGTCCACCGGACGGCCCCACCGACCATGCGGTCGAACAGGCGGTCACGGTCTGTCTCACCTCGGGACGGGTCAACGTCTTCGATACGGCGATCAACTACCGATACCAGCGAGCCGAACGCAGCATCGGCCGAGCTCTCGCGCACCTCATCGAGCGAGACGTGGTGAAGCGGGACGAGGTCTTCGTGGCGACCAAGAACGGATATTTCGCCCCCGACGCCGAGTCGTCCACCCCTCCTGACGAATGGATCGTCAAAGAGCTCGTTCGTCCCGGTATCCTCGACCCGGCCGACATCGTGGACGATTCCCACGCGATGAGCCCCTCCTATCTTTCCGACCAGCTCGAACGTAGCCGCCGGAACCTGGGTCTCGCCACGATCGACCTGGTCTACCTCCACAACGCGCCCGACGCTCAGATCCCCGTGGTCGGCCGGGAGGTGTTCGCCACCCGCCTCGAGGCCGCGTTCCGTCTGTACGAGCGGTGTCGTAGCGAGGGCCGCCTGCGGGCGTACGGCTTAGCGACCTGGGACTGCCTGCGGGCCCCTCCGGACCACCCGAGCTTCTTCTCCCTCGAGTCGGCGGTCCAGCTCGCCCGGAAGGTAGCCGGAGACGATCACGGATTTCGGTTCGTGCAGTTCCCGTTCAACCTCGCGATGCCCGAGGCGGCCACGATCGCGAACCAATCGGTATCGGGAACTCGAGCCACGCTGTTCGAGGCGGCGAGGAAGCTCGGGATTGGTTGCTTCACGAGCGTGCCGCTCTTCCAAGGTCAGCTGGCTCGATCCGGCCCCAAACGCAACGGGCTCACCTCCGCCCAGACCGCCGTCCAGTTCGCGCGTTCCGCGCCGGGTACGATCGCCCCTCTCGTCGGTCAGAAGAAGACGGAGCACCTCTCGGAGAACCTCGAGCTCGCGGCCCGGGCTCCGTGGGGCCTCGAGCAGTTCCGAAGCTTGGTCACGTAACGCCGACCGAGGGCCCCGTAGCCCCGACCTTCGATTCAGGGAGCGGAGGCGGGCGACTCATCGCCGGGCGTCGTGCCGGCGTCTTCGAGGACGGAGCGGCCGTCGACCTTCTGGACCCGGACCACACGGTCCGCGATCGCCGCCAGTTGGGACTCGTGCGAGACGAGGATGACCTGAGGGAGGGCGAGCTCGTCGAGGAGCTCTCCCATTCGGATCACCTGCTCGGGCGAGAACCCATCCGTGGGTTCGTCGAGCAGGATCGTGTCGAGGTGCAAGCTGCCCATCGTCCGCACGACCTGGGCGAGCGCCAACCGGAACGCGAGCGCTAGGCTCGTCCGCTCGCCGCCGCTCAACGCCTCGGCCGGGGTCCATTCGCCCTCGATCATGACGAGGGGCGTGAACGCCGGATCCGTCCGGGCGACGAGGCCGGGGTCGTCCACGAGCGACGCGAAGTACCGCGCGAAGTTCCGTTCGAACAGGGCCTGTGCATGAGTGAGCAGCTTCTGCTCCATCGTCAGCACGGCGTTCCGAAAC
>JBEKEY010000018.1:0-31484 GCA_050013595.1 Thermoplasmata archaeon
GCTCGGGAGGCCCGTCTCCGTGAAGGTCACGATGTAGGTCGATAGAAGGAACGTCACCGCCTCGGCGACCGGCGCCCCGCTCACCTTGAACGAACCACCGGGCAGTGTCGGCGCATACTCCTTGTCGGCAGTCGCGACGGTATAGTTGTAGGTCCCGTTCGGCTCGGAGAAGCTGATCGTGCTCCCCGTCGAGCTGTGCGACTGAACGCCGGTGAGGTTCACGTACCAGGTCGTACCGCTCGGAAGTCCGTTCTCCGTGAAGGTTATCGTGAAGGTGAGGAGAGAGAAAGTTACCGTCCGCGACACGGTACCTCCACTAACCGTGAGCACCCCTCCCGAAGAGACATACACCTTGTCCGTTGTCGCCACCGTGTAGTGGTACGTCCCGTTCGGTTCGAGGAAGCCGATCGTGGTTCCTGTCGAGCTGTTGGACTGACCGCCGGTGAGGTTCACATACCAAGTCGTACCGATCGGAAGTCCACTCTCGGTGAACGTCACCGCATAGGTGACCTCCGCGAACGTCACGGGCGCCGAGACCGGGCCGCCGTTCACGACAAAAGGCGACGAGTATGCTGGCCCCCACGTCTTGTTGGCACTGGCCACGGTGACGGAGTAGGTCCCGTTGGTGAGGTTCGCGGACACCGAGGTCCCCAGGGTACCCGCCACCGTCGCGGAGAGCGTCCCCCAGGCCGTTCCGTTCACATACCAGGTCGTACCGCTCGGGAGGCCCGTCTCCGTGAAGGTCACGTTGTATGTCACTAGATAGAACGTCACCGATTCGCCGACCGACGCCCCGCTCACCTCGAACGAACCACCCGCCAGTGTCGCCGCATACTCCTTGTCGGGCGTCGCGACGGTGTAATTGTAGGTCCCGTTCGGCTCGGAGAAGCTGATCGTGCTCCCCGTCGAACTGTTCGACTGACCGTCGGTGAGGTTCACATACCAGGTCGTACCGCTCGGTAGCCCGCTCCCCGTGAAGGTTATCGTGTAGTTGACGAGAGAGAAGGTTACCGTCCGCGACACGGAAGCTCCGCTAACCGTGAAGACCCCTCCTGAAGAGACATACTCCTTGCCCGCGGTCGCCACGGTGTATGAGTAGCTCCCGTTCGGCTCGGAGAAGCCAATCATGCCCCCCGTCGAGCTGTTGGACTGACCGTCGGTGAGGTTCACATACCAAGTCGTACCGCTCGGAAGTCCACTCTCCGTGAACGTCACCGCATAGGTGACCTCGGTGAACGTCACGGGCACCGAGACCGGCCCGCCGCTCACGACGAAGGGCGACGTGTATGCCGGCGCCCACGTCTTGTTGGCGCTGGCGACGGAGAAGGAGTAGCCTCCGTTGGTGAGGTTCGCGGACACCGAGGTCCCCAGGGTACCCGCCACCGTCGCGGAGAGCGTCCCCCAGGCCGTTCCGTTGACATACCATGTCGTGCCGCTCGGGAGGCCCGTCTCCGTGAAGGTCACGTTGAAAGTCTCGTTAAACGTGACATTGACCGTGCGGGCATGGTCGTGGACGTGGACCCACCCGCTGGACTGGGCAATGACAAACCCAGGGACGGAGTTGATGGTGTAGGGATACCATCCGTTCGGCTCGAAGAACTCGACCGTGGACGTCCGGCTCGAATTGTTCGTCTCATACAGCGCCACCGACCAGTTCGTACCGGAGGGCAATCCTGTTTCGTTGAAGGACACGGAATAATTTGCGTTCCCCAAGGCTCCCCGGACCCCTGAATCGAGTGACCTGTCCGTCATTTCACGCGTCCCCATCGAGTGGCTTCCGCCCAGCTCGGGGGTTCCGAGAGATGGACCGAGGCCCGACGCAACGACGAGGACCGCCAGCAGCACGCCACCAACGAACGTGGCAGAAGCACCGACCATGGCGGCCGTGAGGCTGAGAGGGGGTTTGACTATCTAACCATTCCCGGTGCCGCAAAGGGACCCTCGTGCATCCGTCCAGTCCGCGCGTGGTCGATGGACGAGCGCGAGGAACACGCGAGCCGGGGCGAGGTCGACAGGATGACACGCCGCGTTTGGAAACCCAGGGTTTGTCGTTGACCGCCCAAAGGGGCCCCCTTAGGGTCCCCGTGGATAGACGCGGGTCCGGTCCCACCGCCCTGCAAACATGGCTCGAGACCTCTGACTCTCGTTCTTCAGTACGGCGGCGAGCACGGCGCTCGCCTCGATCGATGCTTCGTCCCGAGGGCCGAAATCGTGTCCGAAGACTGTTGTAAGCGAGTCTACTTGCTAGCGATGGACCCCCTCAACGGACAAATAGGCTCGCAATCGTTCTCACAGCATGGATCGACGACTCCCCCTCCTGGTGGTCGGCATCAGCAGCGTCGCGCTGGTGGCGGCCATCGTCATTGTGGCCGGGTTTCCAACGCCGAACTCGTCGAACCCCCCTCCGCCGGTGAACCCGGTACCTCCCCCGCCACCGGCCTGGACCCGGCTGAACTCGACCGCCTCTCCCGCGTCCAACTCGAGCATGATGGCGTACCTGCCCACACCCGGCGAGCTCCTTCTTCTCGATTCGGGGGGTAGTTGCGCCTCATCCTCTACCTGGGCGTTCGCCGCCGGTACCTGGCATAATCTGACCGCCGAGGTCGGACCCGGTCCGTATCCCGCTCGGGCGCTTGCCGGCATGGTCTACGACGCGTCCGACCACTATCTCGTTCTCTTCGGCGGCGCCTCCGCGTGCGGAGTGTACAACGACACCTGGAGCTTTGCCAACAACGCGTGGACCCCGATTCCGACAGCGACCGCTCCGCCCCCGCTCTACAGCTTCGCGATGACCTACGATGCCGCCGACGGATACGTGCTTCTCACGGGTGGATGTTGTATCCACGGCAAGGACTCGAACGAGACCTGGGCGTTCGCTCACGGTCGGTGGACCAACCTCAGCCAGTCTCCGTCGCCGGTTGTGGACTCCAACAGCGCGATGACCTACGACTCGACCCTGGGTGAGGTGGTCTACGTGGGAGGGTATGCGCATGGATTCGTCTCACAGGCCACTTGGATCTTCCACGGAGGGACATGGACGCGACTCTACCCCGCCGTCTCGCCTTCCAACCGCGCCGGGATGGGCTTGGCGTACGACGGGGCCCTCGCGAAGGTTGTCCTCGTCGGTGGATACACGAAGGTCGCCCTCCACCTCTTCGTCAATCTGAGCGACACGTGGACGTATGGCGGGGGAGTTTGGAATAACCTCACGAGTGGGCTGAACCTCTCGCCGCCTTTCGTGAGCGAGCCCTCCCTGATGGCCTACGATCCTTCCTCCCAGGAGATCGTCTTGTTTCTTGGCTACGAGCAGACATGGGTGTTCGGATAGCTTTCGGGGTCTGACGGCGGCCCGTCGGCCGCGACCCATGGATTCGTTCTCTGAGTGGCTGGACCCCTGACCGCATAGCGATGGGCGAGGGGCAGTTCCCCGGATCTCCGACGATTGATTTCCCCTGCTGCCTTCTCTGTCGGGCGAACGAATCCGACGTACCCGTTCTTAATGTGCCGACGGGCCCAGGCGCTTTCCGCGGTACGAGATCTCCTGTCAGGCCCGGTCGATGATCGACCGTGAGGAGCGCGTCAGCCCGCGTGCCGGTCCGCGCGACGCTGTACCCTGAATGGAACCCACCCGTTGATCCGCGTCCTCGAAGCATTCCCGAACGACTTCAAAAGCGACCTTCGGCGTCTCGTGGTCCTCGAACTTCCAACTGATTCCTGATTCTTCACGTCGAGGGGCTCGGAGTTTCCTCTTCGCGTCCCGATTCCATTTCCGACAATTGACCTACCGAGTCAAAGTCACGCGTCGCCCATCGGCAGTGGAGCGCCCCTACCGCCCATGGTCGAACGGAAGCCGGGTAACCTTAGACTGATGCAACCTGAACCATCGCCCATGCCCGAAGGTTGTCCCAACGTGACCCCCAAGGTCCCAGGCCGGCCTCGAGAGTGAGAACCGCGGAGGGGGATTCGCGCCGGTGGGCCGTGGTACGAGTGCATCTCCGAGACGGTCGTCGGGAAGCTCGCCCATGCGAGGTGACCCGCTCGCCGGAGGCTCCGGTCCACTGGCGAACAGGAGCGTGGTGGGGTGCGTGATCGCACGAACGGGGGACCGAGTATTCGGGGCTTCCGATGACCTCGGAAGGATGCGTGGCTAGGCCCACTGTCCCCGCATTCGAAGAGCAGATATACGTCACTCAACGTCGGGCAGCCTCCCCATGATTACGCATTGCCGCCCGGCGAGGGCACCGTCGGCCACCGCTCCCCCTACATTGGTACCCGCCGAGCGTAGACCCACCCAACCCGTTCGGCGTAGGAGAAGGTGGCCGCCCTCCGTCCTCGCGGCGATAGGAGCGGTCGTAATCTCGGCGCTCTTCCTGCTCTCCGCCGGAACATCGATGGTGGGGCAGACCGGGGGCCCGGCGTCCTCCGCCTCGACTCCAATTGCTCCCGCCGGAAGTCCGGCCCCTTCCAGCCATCCCATCCAACATGTCGTCGTCGTCTATCTGGAGAACGAAGGTGTCTCCGCTGTCGACAAGTATGGGCCCTACGAGCGCTACCTGGGGGCAACATACGGCAACATCACGGAGATGTACTCCGCCTGTCACCCTTCGATGGCGAATTATATCGCCGCGCTCGCGGCCGTGACCAACGACTGCGGGTCCGACAGCTGGTACAATTTCACGAATGCTTCCCTCGGAGACCTGATTTCGGGGGACCACTCGAACGCCTTCACGTGGGCCCAGTTCGCGGAGAATGTCCCCTCCAATATCTGTGCGAACCCGGACCAGAGCGTCGGCGAGTTCGCCGTGCGTCACGTCCCGTTCCTGTTCTTCCGGAACGTTACCAAGAACGAGTCGTACTGCAAGTCCCATGTCCTGGGCAGCACCTACTTCAATGGGACTTCCGGCAACGAGGGCATCACGTCCACCAACTTCGTGAACTTCTCGTTCTACTCGCCGAACCTCTGCGACGACGGCCACGACACCTGCGGAAGCGTTCCGCCGCAGTGCGCGTCGATCTCCGGGTCCAAGGTCGCGTGCCAAGAGGTCACTCAGGCCGACAACTGGTTGAGAGGGTTCCTCGGCCCCAGGCTGAACAGCTCGAACCCCGTGGAAGAGAACAACGTCAATCATACGATGTTCATCGTGACGTGGGACGAGGACGGAAACCCCACCACCTACACTGGGTATTCGGTCCCGGGAATCACATCGGGCAACAACTATCAAGCGTGTAAGGCGGACGGGGCCCCCGCGGGCTACGCTGTGTGCGGCGGGCACATCTACGGACTGGTGGTCGATCACTACAACCGGGGGATCGCGCCGATGAACCAGAAGGCCGCAGCGTATGGGATCGCGGCGACCGTCGAATGGCTCTTCAACCTCCAGGGAACGCACGGCACCGGGCTCGACAACTACGGGGAGTACGACTACCTGTATCGCACGACCTCCCCCGGGTTCCCTACGTTCGCCTCGATCTCGGGGATCACCGACGACGGATACGGCGCGCGGTATACCGTGACGTTCACGGAGACCGGGCTGCCCTCCGGCACCAGCTGGTCGGTGACGTTGAACGGGACCCCGCACATCTCAACAACGACCCAGATCACCTTCAGCGAGCCCAACGGGACGTATGCGTTCACGGTCGGGTCGGTGAACGGGTATAAGGCGAGCCCATCGTCAGGATCCGTGACGTTGAACGGAGCGCCGGCCTCAAAGGCGATCACGTTCACATCGGTCTCGTCGACCAATTACACGGTGACGTTCTCGGAGAGCGGGTTACCCTCCGGCACGAGCTGGTCGGTCAAGCTCAACGGGAGCCTGAACACCTCAACGACGACCACCATCACGTTCATGGAGCCGAACGGCACCTATCCTTACGCGATCACCGACATCTCGGGCTGGCACCAAGCAACGATTCCCTATACGGGAACAGTGACCGTCGCGGGAAAGGCCGTCACAGAGCCCACGCTGGCGTTCACCCAAGTGACCTATAGTATAACGTTCACGGAATCCGGCCTACCCTCCGGTACCGAGTGGTGGGTGAACCTAACGGATGGACCGACCTTCAGCTCGACGACCGATTCCCTCTCGTTCGTCGAGCCAAACGGGACGTATGACTACACGGCGGCGACAGCAGACAAGGTGTATGCGCCGACGGTGTCGGGCGGTTCGTTCGGGGTGAGTGGAGCGCCGGTTGGCCAATCGGTGACGTTCAATCGCGGGACGTACCCCGTGACCTTCACGGAGACGGGCCTCCCGAGCGGTACGACCTGGTATGTCAACGGAACGGCCTGGGGGTCGCTCTCCGCGACGGTGGTGGGTACCCTGGGGACCTCGGTGTCCGCGAGCCTCACCAACGGGACCTACTCCTTCACCGTGGCCAGTGCCAACAAGACGTGGGCGCCCGCATACACGTCGCCCTTTGTCGTGAACGGGGGCCGGGTCTCGGTGCCCGTGACGTTCACGGAGGTCACCTCTGCGGTGACGTTCACGGAGAGTGGACTTCCGAGCGGTACGACCTGGTATGTGAATCTCACCGATGGCCAGTCTAACAGCTCGACGGGAAGTACGATCGGCTTCCTCGAACCGAACGGGACGTACGACTACTCCGTGGCGACAACGGACAAGAAATACTCGCCGACGGTGTCGGGCGGTTCGTTCGGGGTGAATGGAGCGCAGGTCGGCCAATCAGTGACGTTCAGCCTGATGACGTACACGGTGACTTTCACGGAGAATGGTCTCCCGTCCGGTACCGAATGGTGGGTCAATGTGACAGGTCAGCCGTCACAGAGTTCGACAACGACAACGATCACGTTGAACCTCTTGAACGAGACGTACACCTATGCGATCGCGACAACGGACAAGTCGTATCGGGCCCCCGGGGGGGCGTTCACGGTGAACGGGGCAGTGGTGAGCAAGTCGGTGACCTTCAGCCCGGTGACGTACACGGTGACTTTCACGGAGACGGGACTCCCGTCCGGTACCGAGTGGTGGGTGAACCTGTCGAGTGGCCAGAGCTTCTTCGCGACCGGGTCGACCCTGACCTTTTCTGAGGCGAACGGAACCTATTCCTACTCCGTCTCCGCCCTCGGGTACTCGAACGCAACGGGCAGCCTGACCGTCAGTGGACCAACTGCCGCCCCGGTGACGGTCAGCTTCTCGTCGAGTGCCTCATCCTCGTCCAGCCTTCCGACCCTCGACTACCTGATTATTGGGGTGGTGGTGGTCGTGGTGGCGATTGGCCTCGCGGTGGTCCTGATACGCCGTCGAGGCTAGACTCCCCCCGCTCCCGTTACGTCCCCGAATCACCTCCCAAGGAAGGCGCACCCCTCCGGCGCGTCCGGTGCCAGGGCTGGGAGGAGATCGCGGAGGGAGTCGCCGGGCGACCGTTGGTCCGGTTAACTTGCTCCACCGGAGGATTTGATGCGTCCACCGTTGGTCGAGACCTAAGCGGACTCACCATCCGAGGATCCATCCTAGAGCCGTGGGCTCGAGCGTCTGGGAATTCGAGAGGCGTCCTCTACTTCGATGGTCCGCCCAATCGGTCCAGGCCTTTCGAAGGATTCACCTCAGCTCGATCGATGTGATCGGTGTCGAGCACGGCCCTCCTCCCTTCCGACAACGGGTTCCCGACAAGCGACGGCTCGGTCTTACCGTCCCAGGCGACACGCGCGGGCAGGCATCCCGCCGAAATCGTCGCCGCCCCCCAACGCTGCTGCCGCATCCGTCCCGGGGTGGGAGAGCAGTTTGGGCACCCATCGGCAGCCCAGTGATGGAGGTAGGTTCAGCCATTCGGCTTCCCCTTTCCCTCACACCAACAAAGTTCTCCCTCCTCGCACCAGCACGACCACCAAGAGTGGGGTTCATGTTCCGCCGGAGCTGGGCTGGCAACGTCGCCGCAAGGTTTGATCGGGAGACCGTCATGGAACCTCCGAGTCGTTTCTGGCATTACCCCTTCACCCTCCCGCGCAGCCATGCCCAGATGAAAAAGTAGGTCAAAAACATTCGCTGAAGTGCCCAGGGCCAGAGGATTGCTCAGGTGCTTCGACCCACTTGACTTGGGGGCGACTTTGGAAAGCCGCCCCCGAAAGGGAAAGGGTTACCTTGTCCGGTCAACCGACGATGGCCTGTCCGCAACCTCGGTCCGATCTCCTCAGCTCGTCCAGTCGATCAACAGAATCCCTTCGGAGGGGATGGTGAACGATCCGGGGAGCGAAGTGGTCTTCGTCGAACTGGGCACGTTCTCGCCCGAGTGCCACTGGTAGTAGGTCTGGGACGTTCCCGATCCGATCTTCAAGGCATGGTTGAGGTTGAGGTCGATCGACTGGGTGATGTTCGCGTTGACCACCAGAAGGCTTTCCTTCGAACCATCGGAGGTCATGACCGCCCAGACGTTTCCCGTGGTGGTGACGATCTTGACCGCCATCGCGTGCCCGGTCTCCATGTGGGAGAGCAGGTCCTCGTAGAGGACCCCCTCCGGCCCCACCGTGTTCTGTTGGTTCATCAACGCCCAACTGTCCACCATCGACGTCTCGTACGTCTGGAGGTAGAAGATGTCGAGTGTCGTCACGTTCGCGAGCAAGGCCTGCACCGTAGAAGCGGCCAGGAACACCGCGTCCTGGTAGGTCCCGGCAAAGTTCGAAGGACCCCACCCGGGCCCCGAGTTGTACTCGGTCACGAAGATCGGCATCGTGCTACAGCTCTTGCATTTCCCGTCCAGATAGCTTCGGACCAAGGAGTAGCTGTGGGTGATGTTCGACGAGGTGGCGAGCGTCGCGAAGAACTGCTTCTGGGTCTCGCTCTGGGACCGGGCCGCCGATGGATACGTATGGTAGGAGATGGCGGAGATGGACGCACCATCGACCTGGGCGACCGCCGCGAACCAGGTGGGAGAGCATTCGCAGTCCGCCTGGATCCCGATGAACTTGGCCGAAGGATCGACCTTCTTCACCGCTTGGATCGCGTTCTTCACATCGATCGCGTAGGCGAGCGGTGTGGGGGTCTTGTGATCGCTCGTCTTCCAGGACTTCCAGGGGATACCGTAGTGGTTCCAGAGACTGGGCTCGTTTCCGATGGCCCAGTATGTCGGCTGGAAACCGATGGTGTGGACGATGTAGCTCGCCATGTTGGCGTCCTCGCCGCTGTTGTTGTTCTCGCCCGGAAGGGTGAGGATCGAGGTGCAGCCAGCGCCCTTCGAATCGCACCAAGCCTTGAAGGAAGCCACGTTGAACCCGCACGGGCTCACCGAGCTACCATCGTCCTGGTACTGCGTGTTGGTGGTCACGTTGCACTGGTCGGACTGCGAGGTGTAGCTGAACGTGGCGAATCGGGTCGCGTTCAGGTAACTGCCGAGCGCGGGGTCGGTCACGATGCCTTTACTGGCGGCCGTGACCACGTCGAGTCCCCAGAAGGTCGACGGGGTCACCGCCACCTGGTGACCCACTTCTATGGTGGCCCCGATAGTGGCCGCAATCTGCGCGTCGGAGGATTGCGGGCTCGTCGTCGATGCAAGGGTCCTCCCCAAGCTCGATTCGATCGGGACGAAGCCATTCGCGAGCAGGATCACAGTGACGATCACTGTGACCACCCCACTCACAAAAATCCAATCGCCCCAAGTTCTCTCGCGTCGGCACGTCGTCGTCTGGCGCCCGTTCCAATTCAGGGTATTCCCCTCCTCTTTTATTGTGGCCCCATCGCCGTCCCTTAGGACGGAGGATGGAACTCAGTCATCCGTTCAATTCGCACGCAGTGGTACTTATACCCTAGTCTCAAGCTGAAAACCGGAGCTGCGAACTCGGGGTGAGAACACAATAAGTTGCAACGGGTAACGGCCCGATGTCGAATTCACATTCTGCCCGATCCACCACGACCGGGCGTATTCCCCGGCATCTGAATCTACCAAGTTCGAGAGAATGGCCACTGGAAGAAACGCCGGTTAGGACGTTAGCGACAGAGCCAGTGCTGCAGCCGAGTCACTTCCCCGCCCAGGTGGTACGAGGCGGATGGTGTAATCAGAGGGGAAGCTAGAAGAGCAACCCGTCCGACATGGGATGCGCGATCATTCCGTCGTCAGCACGTTGCCCCGGGCGAGCACCTTCGCGACCTCGGGGCGGATGATCTCGGCGGGCAACGTCTCGCCCTTCGCGAGGGCTTCTCGAATACGGGTCTGGCTCGTGTTAAGACGGCGGTCCGGGGGATGAGCACAGGTACGCGACGAGGCCATCCAGCCGCAATCCCGGCAGAAGTACGTCTCCGCGAACTTGAGGACTTGCACTCCAATCGAGTACTCGTCAAAGATCCGCTGACAGGCGTAGGGGTCGTAGTAGGTGCCCACTCCTGCCTGGTCTCGGCCGACGATATATGCTCCACAACCATAGTTCTTCCGGACGATGGCAAGGAACAGCGCCGCCTTCGGTCCCCCGTACCGCATGGTGATACTGAGCGCCGCCAGCAGGACCCGGTCCGCGGGGTAGTAGTTCTGAACGAGAGCTTGATAGGCTTCGAGGATGACTTCGGGGCGGTAATCTCCCTTCTTCAGTCGACCGAGGACGGGGTGGATTAGCAATCCGTCGATGTCCTCCCGTTCGAGAGTGCATCTCTGAAGGTACTCGTGGGCGGTATGGGGGACGTTGCGCGTCTGATATCCGGCGACGTTCTTCCATCCACGTCGGGCAAACTCCGCCCGGGTCTCGGCCGGAGAGAGCTCGAGGGCTCCGGTCGGGAGATCCAACCGGCGAAGGAGGTCGATCCTGCCGGCGATCGCCGTGGGGCCCATCGCAAGGAGGTCGGCGATGTTGGGGTGCTTCGGGTCCGTGGTGCCATAGACCGCTTTGCCGACCTGGGAGCGGTCGAACGGGAACTTTTCCTCCACGTGGAGAAGGGCGAACAGCCGACCCGTGGTGTCGGTCAGTCCGACCTCATCTCCCACGCGCACGGATTGAACCACGGTCTCGTTGGCGGCCCCGGAGGGCGCCAGGACAATCGGCATCGTCCACGGAAGCCCATCCGGTAGGCGCCCTTTGGACATCACCGATTCTACTGCCGCGCGGTCCTGGAATCCTGTGAGCGGACTGTACGCACCGATGCCAATCTTCTCGGCATCATACACCTGGTCGACGAAAGGAGTGATCCGCAACAGGTCCGCTCCTTCGGATTCGCGTCGCCGCAGTTCGCTCTCGGGCCGCTGAAGATCGACCAAGTGACCGCCGTGCGCCTCGGGAATCATGAATTCCTCGGACAGGAACGCCACGCTGGGTATTAGAGTCTGAGCGTGAAGCACCCCGAAAGGCTCGTCACAGCGGCAACAAACTATCGGGGGTTAGACCCCCGGATGACCCGACGAACCGGGGAAACGTCGCAGAGAAAGAGTCGCCTTTGCGAGAGCCGAACGGCCAAACCGATGGCCGACGAGTCTCTCGGGCTCAGGTCGTGCCGCGTGGCCACCTGGGGTCCCTCCGTTGCTCTCACACCGTCAAGCTCCGTACGGCATTAGCGGACGAGGGAGGTCGAGCCGTTCGCCGTGGGTTCACCGGACGCGCGTTCGGGTCCGGCGCGCGGCTAGGAACTCATCCGATGCCTCGGACCAAAGGGACTCGAACCGGGAAATCTGGGCACGGACCAGTGAGAGGTCCTCGAGAAGGATTCCCACGGGAGAGTGCCGGTTGGAAGCTCCGAGGACGGGCAACCGGACGACTCGGCGACGATCGATCACGTACAAGTGGGTCGCGAGGGGCGCGAAGTGGCGCGCCTGGAGGGAGCTGGTCGAGCTTCGGGGTTCCCGAAGGAGCGCGAGGACGAACCGGTAATCGGCCGGAGTCGCGTCGAGAATGAGCCGAATGTGGACTCCGTGGCGGGCTAGATGCCCGATCGCATCGGCGAGGGCAAGACGGTAAGGGACCGGGAGGGAGAGTGGGGGGACGACAATCGCCGCCGAATTCCTCGCTTCGGCGAGCTTGGCTAGCGCCGGGTGGTTCGACCGACCTTCGCCGCACACGAACTGCGTACGCTCGGCCGGCACCGAGAACGGGGAGGTCGACATCGTTCCGGCCTCCTCGACCCCAACCACCGATTCGGGCATCAACGCCGCAATCTCGGCCTCGTCCCGGTACGCGAGTTCGAGCCGATGGAACAGGACCTGCGGGGGGACCGCTACGAACAACTGAGGAGTGCGGCCATTGCCGAGGACCATTCCGCGGTCGATCAGACGCACGAGCATCCGGTACCCGGTTGCCCGGTGGAGCCCAACGAGTTCCGAGGCCTCCCGCGCTCCAAGGGGACCGCGAACGAGGGAAAGGTACATCCGTGCTTCGCGGGGCCCCATGCCGAGGAGGCGGAGGGCTTGCACAAGTCCTGGATCCGAGGGCGCGCGCGGAGCGGCCGATGGCGTGGGAAAAGCGAACCCGCCCCGTGGTAAGCGAACGGAGCTCTCCATCCCCTATTCAACTCCCAGACGGAATGTCGCCAACCCCGAGGCCGAGACTTGCTCCGCAGGGGTTTCGGTCTCGACGAAGGGCTCGAAATTGAGACCGAATGCCTCGACTTTGGCGCCGGATTGATACATCGAATGCGAATACGCATCTACACGTATATGATACTTTACCGATTCTGCGAGGTCGGCGCGCCCTTCCACCCGCCGGACCGGCAGCCGGAGCCCGTTCCCCCCCAGGCCGGAACTTCACCCGGATGACGGCGGTCCACCCGCCCGCGAGGAGGGAATCCCTTCGTCGTGCGGGTGGTCGCTGAAGATGGATGTTCCGTGGAGAGGATTGCTCCGGCCCGCGCGTCCGCGCCAGTACCAGAGCCCTTTCGTTCGATGTTCCCGGAAGGGACTACGGAGACCCGGTCCGCGGCCGTCGAACGTCGAAGCGTCCGTCCGGCCGATGGGGAATGGCACCGTTTCGCTCTACCGAGGTCACTTCTCGGCCGAACGGCGCCGCAGAAGGATGTAAACGCCCGCGACTCCCACCACCACAACGGCAGCGATCCCGGCCCAGACCCACCACGGTACCCCGCCCGCACTCCCGCTTCCCGTCGGGGCGGGGTTCACGACCACGGCGGACGGGGTCAGGATTGTGCTCACGCCGAAGACGTCCGAGACCACCACCCCGACCTGAAAGGTCCCGGTTTTGGTGGGTTGGCACGTGAAGTTGGACGCGTTCTCACTTGCGCAGCCAGGGGGCAACGCGGAGTAGTTGTACGTCAGGGGACCCGTGCCCCCCGTCGCGTTGACCGAGAACGTCACGTTCTCGCCCAACTGAATCGTGGAAGGAACCACGAGGAAGCTCACCACGGACGGAAGCGGGTTGACGAGGACGGAAACCGAGGAGAGCTGGAACGCGCCCGCCGCGTCCGAAACGTTCACGGTGATCGAATACGTCCCGCTCGACCCCGGGGTGCACTTGAGGCTCGCGGCATCCACCGAAACGCAACTCGAGGGCAGGCCGTGGTAGCTGTAGGCGAGGCCGGCGCCGCCTCCGGTCGAGATCGCGGTGAGAACGAACGGGATGCCGATCGTAACGGCGGTCCGGTTGGTCGTGACCCCCGATACCGAGAGCGGGACATTTACCGTGAGGGTGAGGTTCGCGGTTGCGCTCACCCCGGCCATATCCGTCACGATGACCTCGACGGTCGCGCTTCCCGGCTCGCTCGGGGCGCACGTGATCGAGGAGGCGTTCACGTCGGAGCATCCCGTCGGGAGGCCCGCGTACGTGTAGCTCAGCGGCGGTGACCCGCCCGAGGTCGTGACGGAGAGGTCCGTCGACATACCGACATCAAGGACGAGCCGTGAAGACGTGAATCCGGTCACGACCGGGTGCAGCCCCACGGTAAAGGCCAGCGACGAACTCTTCACCGGGAGCCCGTTCACCCCCGTCACCGACACGTACGTGTCGAACGTACCCGTGGCCGACGGAGTGCACGCGGTCGAGTTCGCATCCGGCCCGGAACACCCGGTGGGGAGGTTGTGCCAAGCGTAGCTCTGCGGACTCGTCCCGATGATGTGGGCGGTGAACGTGACGGGTACACCTACGTCCCCCACCGGAGGCGACGCCGTGATCGACGTGATCGCGAAAGGGTCGATGACCGCGCTGATCGTCCCCGCCCCTTCGACAGTGGCGTTCGTGTTCCCCAACGTGTGACTCTGGAGGTAGACCTTCCCGGTGCTGACCCACTTGAGGAAACTGGTGGCCGGGGCCAGGCTGATCGAGAGCGGATACTGCCCTCCGGGGACCATCGCCGACTGTCCGCTGGGGATCGACTGACCGTCCAGGACCGCCGTCGCGGCCGACGACCCAGCGCCACCCACGAACGTTACCGGATACCCCAATGAGGTGAAGGTCGCTGTCAGGGAGCCCCCTCCGCCGGAGACGGTGAGGATGCCCGCGGTCAGGACCAGCGGCGGGGTCGTCACCGTCCAGTGCGAGAATGTATACCCCACCGCCGGCTGGGCGACCACGAGGAACGCTCCGTCACCGAGGGTCGTGTTCGTCGCCGTCGCGCCGGAAACGAGCCCGTAGTTGAACCGGATCGAGCCGCCGGTGGCCGGAACGTTGTGGAAGGTCAAGGAGACATTCGCGACGCTCTGGAAGGAGACGGTCACTGTTGCGCTCGCGTTCACCCAGACGTGCGTGATCGGGTACGACGACTTCAGCACCCAGAGAGCCGTAGGGTCGCTCACCGCCCAGGACGAGAACTTGAAGAATCCATTGGGGACGGCGTTGAGCGCGTACTCCCCCCGAGGAAGCCAGACCGTGGTGTTGTTGGCGAGGGGACCCCCGCCCCCCACGGCCACGGCGCCGTCGGATGCGGGAGAGGCGAGAACGGTCACGGCGGCGGCGAACGTCGCACTCAGGCTGGCGACGCCGGCGGGGAACGAAACGTTCGTGCTCGCGTTGAAGTCCATCAGGACCGTGGACGGGGAGAACGACCACCCGAGGAACTCCCACCCGGGCGCCGGGGTCGCATTCGCAATATACGCGCCCGCCTCCAGCGATAGGACCCCCTGGGACTCTCCCGTGGAGGGATTGTAGAGGAAGGACTGCCCGTCAAGATCGACCGTTCCGTTCCCGTTCCCCGTGACGAGCACGGTGACTCCGCTCGCGGTCGACGTGTACGTGGCCGTGATGGTCGCCGCCGCGCCTGCACCGGTGATCGTGAGCCAGGTCACTGAGCCTCCCAAGGCCATCACCCCAGCGGCGGCGGCGCCGGAGGAGACTCTCCAGGATTCGAACGCAGTCCCCGGTGCCGGCCCGGCTTGAATCCCATAGACCCCGGGGGCCAGGTCGACCGGGTGCCCCGACGGGATGGTCATGAACCCCGTGGCGTTGCCGAACTCGGCCCCGGGAGCGACGATCACGGACGTTCCGGGTGTCGTGGAATCGAACGATACGGTGGTCAGAGCCGGAGTGTTCGTGAAACTGGCCGACACCGATCCGGTACCTCCCACGTGAAGGGAAACGGTCGGGGAGGAGGTAGGACCGACTATCGAGAGCCCGCCGGAAACGGACCAGCCCGCAAACCCGACGCCCGTCGGTGCCGTCGCCGTCAACGAGTAATCGCCCGGGGCGACTCCCGAGACGCTCCCGCCAGGGGAGTAGTCGGTCGACAGGAACTGGACCGACCCGCCCGCCACCCCTTGCGTCGAAAGTGTCACCGTGTAGTTCGCCGCGCCGCAGTTCGGTTGGCCGAACGCGGTGGGAAGGAATGTCGCGAGTCCGAGGAGGTTCAGAGTGGGGCTCGAGGAGAACTGCGCGCCCTCCCCAAAGTCGTTCGATTCACTCGCGTAGTCCGTCGCGCCGAAAGTGTAAGCGGCGAGGCTACAGGAGTAGCCGAACCATGGATAGGTGCAGAACGCGCTGCCAACCCGGTTCGCACACGAACCACCGCTCTGGTTGGTGATCACCTGGTTCCCTCCTACCGAGGAGGTAACTTCGACCTGGGCGGGAGAAGTGCGCACGGCTCCGTTGAAGAACGTTGGCAGAGAGAGGCTCCAGGGGGACTGGGTGTCGTTCACCCAGCTCACTGGGTCATAGCTCGGACAGGGGACCGCGTGGTCCCCGGGAGAGGGGGGGTTCGGTCCCGGGTTACACCCACCGTACGTGTTGTTCGCGACCCCCGCCGGGTTGCCGGCCCGACCGATCTCAAATCCGAACGAGACTGGGAACTGCCCGCCGGCGCTCCAGAGAAGGGCTCCAGTGACCGAGTTGGTCAGGTAGGCCGGGTCGAGCGGGAAACCTCCCGTGGTGTTGTAAAGGGTCGCTGTCGCGACCTTGCCGCTCGTCAGGTCCGCCAGCGCGATCGTTTCGCCCGTGGGGTCGGTCGTCCATCCCGAGGCAGAGAAGGAGAAGCTGTCTCCTTGCGCCAGCTCGAAGAACCCATCGGCCGGGATCCCGTTCTTTTCCAGAGGCTCATAGAAGCAAGTGTCGATTGCCCCGGTCACCGGGTCGACCTGCCAACCGACGACCGCACCACTCCAGACACCAGCGGTCGACGTGTCCGGTTGGGACCAGCTGAAATCCGGGTAGAGCTGGACCTCGATGTAGCACTGCCCAAGCCAAGAGGCCGGGTCGGAAAGGACCAACCCGAAGAAGGCGGTGGCATAAAGGTCGGACTGGTTCTCGGTCGTGGACTGATCGATCGGGAGCGAACCGTTCCACGTGACGTTGCCTCCGCTCCCGGGCGAGGCGGAGTAGAAGCCGATGGTCGGTTCGTCGTGGCCGACACAGGAGCTGGGAAGGATCGTTTGGCCGCCGACCGACGGGTTCACAACGAAGCAGGGAGAGGGAGGGTCGCTGCCAGGCGATGTTGCGACGGACCCCGCTCCTCCCAGGGCAGGCATGCCGGGGGGAAGGTCGAGCGGTCCCCAGACGCGGGGTCGGGGTCCGGGAAGGCTAAGGGCGACCACATGGGGAGCGATGGGGCCAACCGGGACGGCAGGGGCAGCAGTGTTGAGAGTCGAATCGACCGTGGTGGCCGAGGTCCCAGGGCCTGTGACCGCCGCGGACGGGGCCGCAGCGGTGGCGGTGGAGGCATGGTCCGTCGCTGAAAACGTCGAGGCCGGGGAGTCATTGATGCCCCAGGGCAGGACCCCGAGAGCCGCGGCGACGATCAGAATCAACGTCACGCCCAGCACGCCCTTGATCGAGCTCATGTCCCTCCCGTCGTGGGTCCGCGTCCACCGTTGGCAGGCAAGTCCCGAGGGCTTCCGCTCGGAGGCGACGGAGAGTCAGGTTGGAACGCTCCCGGACCGGGGGCGACGCGCCCGGTCGCTCGGGCACGCGGGAACGCACCGGCCAGGGTGAGCGAGATAGGGCAGAGGGAGGTTTCCAACCCGAGGCGGGAGCGCACCGGAATGGGCTCGCTTCCCGAAAGCCACCGCTCGAACTGGGAGGTGACGGTGGAGAACCCCTCGAACGGGACGAACGGGATCCCGGCGCGTTCGCAGTAGCCGCGGAGCCGGTGGCGCGCAAAGACAATGTCGGCCACTTCCGCACCGTACCGGTCGGTCGACCCATCGCCGAGGAAAACGGTCCGCTCGGCGACGGGCGTCGGCGAGCGAATGACCTGGGCCTTACAGATCCCGCAGAGTCGGCAGGTCGCATGACCGTAAGGGTGGAGGACCTCGACCCGACCGTCCGCTCGTTTCCAGAGGGAATCTGAGACGAACGGGACGTCCAACCCCTCGCGTTCCAGGATGGCCCGGATGTAGAAGTCGAGCCCTCCCGAGACCACGGCGGTCGGCAGCTCATGCTGGGCCAGGAGGGACAGGAACTCCCTGGCTCCGGCGCGGAGCGGGACCTGGTCGACGGCCCATTGGCGCATCTCGTCCATGCGGTCGGCCGGAAGGAGGGCCGCCTGTCGGTCCCAGGCTTCCCGAAGGGTGATCTGGCCAGAATGGAGCTGCTGGTCAACCTCGTGGGCGACCACTTCCCCGTTCGGGCAGAATCGCTCGACAAGCAGAATGGCCACATTCGGTTCCACCAGCGTGCCGTCGAAATCCACAAAGACTCGGAATCGTGGTCGCATGGCACCCGGGGTCGGATATCTATGGGCATAGGGGGGTATTTGAGCGGTGCGGACGCGGGTCCGGCCGAGGGAGTTGAGGCTCCCTCCCAACCGGGAAGGGGACCTGCCAGCGAGGAGAAGATGGTTCTGCCGACAGCTTCCGGGGCCGTCGGGAACCAGGAAAGGCCGTGGAGGCTCCGGCCCGCGACGGTCGAAGGATCCGGGAGCGAAGGCGGTCCATAGGACCGAGGAGTCAGCCTTATTTTGGACTGTTCGCGTCGTCGTGCGTGGTTCGCCGGGCGTCCACTCTCGTTCTTCTCACGTTCGCCGTAGCAGCTCTCCTGGCAGTCAGCGGTCCCTCGTTGGCCGGGCCGGGTTCGGGAGGCACCGGAGGACCGTCGGCGCGGCTGGTCCCGGCGGTCCCGACCCCCGGGAGCCTCACGAACCACCCGACGGCGAATTTCTCGCTGACCCTCAACGAACCCGGGTCGTACCTCTCGGGGGCCACGACCTTGCTGCCCGGGACCTCGATCCAGCCCACTCTACGATTGAACATCTCTCACTACCAGCCGACCGACTTTGGTGCGGTCGTTCATCTTCCTCCGCTCGCCGAGATTTTTTGGCAGCCGAGCGGGCAGCTCCGATTCTCGTACGGCGCCACGAACGTCACCATGACTGGCCGGGCGTGGCAGAACGTGAGCTTCCCTGCACGCACCTTTTCGGACGCCGAGGCGGTGAACGTTACGCCGGGGGCGCTGTTCTCGACACAGCTGGTGTCGGTCACCAGCACCCTCCCGTGGCCGACCGTGAATCTCACGGTCGAGTGGGCGTACAGTATCCAGTTGCCCAATGGGTCGAAGAACATTTCGACCGGCTGGAGCCCACCGTTCTCGCTGGTCCCGGATGAGATCGCGTTCCTGGTGGGCACCAGTTCCACGACCCTCACTCCAGGGAGCCAGTTCATGGCGTGCCTATCGGGACCGGTCCCGGGCCGGACGTTTTCGTTACTTGCCGAGACCGTCAGTCCTGTGAACGCCTTCGTCCGGGCCAACGTCACGATTCCCGTGGGGACGATTCTCCCTTACTGTTGGAACGCGACGATCCCCACCTCGATCCTTCCGCAGGGACTCATTGCGCAGATCTGGTGTTTCGAGGGGCTCAACACGTCGTCCGCGAGCACGTTCCTGCTCTACTCGATCCCCCTCCATCTCATCTCCACGACGCCCTCCTCGTCGTCGTCGCTCCAACTACTCGGGATCCCGGTACCGGTGTGGCTCTACTACGCTACGCTCGGCACGCTCGGGGTTGGTGCTGTCCTGGTCGGCTACCTCGGTGTGCGCTGGTGGAGGCACCGAAGAAGAGTGGGAAAACCCTAGCTGGATCGGTGAGGCCGTGGTCATTCGTCGGCGGGAACTTGAAGAACGGACCATCCGGTGTTGTTATAGATCTGGGTCACGCCGAACTCGTTCTCCAGATACGGGATCTCCCCGGCGGTCGATACGGTCTGGGGCGCCGGGCCGGTGTACGCCGCGGGCTCCTTCATCAAGATGAATCGGACATCGAGTTCGGACCAGATCCCCGGCGTATCAAGGACGGGGGGAAGGACGTTGTCGAGCGTCGACCCGGTCGTGGTCCAGAGCGAGAGCTGACCGGCGATGCTTCGTTCACCCGTCGGAGCGGATGCCCGGAAGGAGAGGTCGGTCTGATTGCTTCCGGCATTCACCAGTGCGGAGACGGGCGTGACGTTGCCGACCGTGAGGGGACCGCGCACGGCGCCAGCGGTGGAGAACGTCCGCCAGTTGAACTGTCCCACCGTCGAGAATGAGACCTGCGCACTGGTTCCGTTCGCGGGGACCAGGGGGACGTTGAGCGTCGCGAGCGAGTCGGCACCGGTGGCGATGGCGGTGAAGTAGAGCGTGAGCTGAGGGACGCCCGGGACGGGGGCGGCGAAGATCTCGAGATCGAACCCGCTCGCCGTGGCGGTGCCGGTTTGATTGAACAGGATCTCGAGCGGCGCCCCGGGTGTGGACGGCAGAAGGACCGTCGGCAGGACCGTGACCGGCTCCATGTACCCAATGCCAGTCGTGGCGTTGATCAAGACGACACTCAGGCCATTGCCCTTTACTTGAAGTACCGGATGGTAGGCGCCCACCACGTACGCCCCGTAGCCGGGGATGCCGTAGCTGGAGATGTTGTTCGCCGTACCGTTGATGTACCCCGGCGAGACCCCCCGCACCGTGGCCGAGACTAGACCATTCGTGACCGCGTAGTGGCTCATGAGGGCATAGTAAGAGAGGTCCGAGTCCAGGATCTGATTCACGGCGAACAGGTAGGTCGACTGAGTGTAGGGAGCGTAGGCGTTGCGTTCGGAAATCGCCCGCGCCCACTTGTCCGCGCCCGGGATGGTAAGGATGTTGCCGGGAATCCCCGTCCGGTCGATCGCGTTGAGGGCGTCGACGAAATTCTGGTCGTGACCGACCTTCGTGAACTGGGTTTCGAGCCGCCCCAAGGCGGGTCCGGTGAGTGCGCCGGCGATCATCAACCCTACCACGAAGGAAACGATGGCGAAGGCCACGGCCCGGCGGGGATGTGGGCTCCGCCGGAGCCATCGCTGGATCGTCGGCGAAGCCGGCACCGCGGTCCGGGCCGGAGGGGTCGTCGACTTCCGATGAGCGGAAACCCAACCCCGGTCGATGAGGTACCCGAACGACAGTGCGATGGGGACGATCAAGAAGAACCCGAACCGAGTGTAGTCCGTGATGATCCGGAGCATCCAGCCCACGACCGGCGTAAAGGCGATCGCCACTCCGCTCGCCATCAAGACAATGACCGGCGTGCTCAACCACTGCGTCCGGCTCATGAAGAGAATTCCGTAGAGGAGAAGGATCGCGAGGATCGTGAGTCCGAGGAGGGTTACGACGATCACAGACTGGATGGTGAACCCGGGGAAGATCGAATGGAAGAAGCCGCTGAGGCCGGCGGCTTGGAAGGCGAGCGGGTTCGAGACGAAGTAGGACGGGTGGGGAACGTGGGCGAGCGCCGTCAGGATATAGTAGGCGCCCACGGCGACCGAGAACACGACAATCCCGACCCGACCCCCCCGCGAGAGAACCAGTCCTCGGCGGAGGACCGCGGGTACGTCGGCCTCCCCTCCCGCGGACCTCGCTTGAATCTCCTGTTGGGACGGAACGGGGATCGGCCAGCTGAGCAGGAGCACGAAGAACGTGACAGCCGCGAGGAGGACCCCCGCGAGCGAATGCGTCAGCACGGTCAGCATCCCGAAGATCCAGAAGACGAAGGCCCCGCGGGAGACGGCCCCCCGCCCCATCATGACGAGTCCGCCGAGCGCGACGTACAGAAAGACGAACCCGAGCAGGTTTGGGTAGGCCCCCCAGAAAAGCATCTCGATCAATTGGGGGTCGATCAGGACGACCGCCGTGACCGTGAGGGCCACCAGACGGCTCCGCAACATCTGGCTGGCCAGGAAGAAGATGCTCAGGCCGACAAAGAAGTAGAGGACCGGGGCGAATACCTGAGCAGCCGCGACCGGCCCCCCCGTCAGGTACATCGTCACTCCCAACAGGGGGAACAGAACCGGAGGGTAGGCGAGCGGAATCGACTGCGACGGATGGTTCGCGTGGAAGAACCCGTAGGCCGTGGCCAGCCACGTTCCGGGGTCTCCCCCGGCGGCGATCGGTTGGGACTGCAGCACGAAGGAAATCGCGAGCGAAATCCCAGCGGAAATGAGAATGGCGAGGACCCAGCTGAACCTCTCGGGTGTGGAAAGGAATTGGAACGCTCGCCAGAGGGCGGAGGCCTTCGGCCGCTCCGTGCGGCCGTCCTCCCCGGGGCTGTCCTCCGCGGGGTTGTCCTCCACGGATCCCTCAGGTGAGGGGGGTCGGGCGGCCTCCACCCACTGAATGAGCTCCTCCGTTCGAGGGTCGGCTGACGGCGGCTCGGTTCCCTGTCCGGTGCTCATTTCGGTCTTCCGTCTCGACCCGCGATGACCCGTCGGACACCGTCATAGACGTGACGGGCAGAGGGCGCGACCGATGCGGGGTCTCGTTGATAAGGGTTGCTCGATAATATTCTTGTAGATGCCGATTCACGCCTTGCGGGCCAGCGGACATTCGCGGCCGGGCCAGACCGATTGAGACGACTCGCTAGGTTTAATAAAGAGAAAATCTAGGACACGTTCCCCGGTCGGCCGGGGGCACAAGTGACGTATAACCACCATGGAACAAACCGGGCAGCTGCGGTCAACCCCGCTCGTCATCCTTCTCCCGACTCTCAACGAGGTGGAGGGGGTCCGTGCCACGATTGGAGACCTTCCGCTTCCCGAACTGAGGTCGCTCGGTTTCGACCCCATGGTCCTCGTCATCGACGGCCACTCCACGGATGAGACCCGGAGCGTTGCGTCCGCCCTCGGAGCAACGGTAATTGTTCAGAACGGGAAGGGAAAGGGGACCGCTGTCCGCCAGGGAATGGGCTGGGCCGTTCTTCACTCCGTTCCGTACGTGATCGTGATGGATGCGGATTTCACCTATACGGGTGCAGTCCTCACCGAATTCGTCACACTCCTCGATGCGGGTACCGAGCTCGTGATCGGTGTACGCCGGCCGGACCGTCACGTGAAGAGCGAACTTCGCGGCCTGGTTCACCGTCTAGGAAACGGCTCGCTGAACTTCCTCGCGGGGTACCTAACGAAAGGTCCTATCTTGGACGTCTGCAGCGGTCTCTGGGGAATCCGTACCTCCGTCCTGCAACGGATGCCGCTCGAGTCCGAAGGATTCGACATCGAAGCCGAAACCTTCGTCCGCGCGTTCCGGATGGGTCTCTCCGTATCCCAGGTTCCGGTGGACTACCGCGAGCGAGTCGGTGTCGCAAAACTCCACGCATTCCGAGACGGTTCGCGTATCTTCCTTTCCATCCTCCGTTATTCCGCGTCGCCCCGTTCGGCTCCCCGGTCGTCCGATGGCTCGAACCCGGGCGCCCCCGGGCTGCTCCCCGGGCCTACCCTACGGGACCTTCAGTCCGTTCTCTTCGCCCTCCAGAGTCGGGAGGTACTGGTCTCATCCACGACGCCTAACTCGGCCGCCACGGTCGACCTAATTCGTCGACTTCGGCTCGCTAGCCCTGACCTCCGGGTGTTCACGGTGAACGGAAAGCCCGAGAGTGCGAACGACCCGCCCACTCCGTCCGCGCCGGCGTCCGGCGAGGTGCCGGTTTGGTCAATGGTCATCCGCCTCCCTGCGGACCCGAGCCAACGAGCCGGACCGACTTGCACGCTCCGGATCCCGGAAGGCCGTCACCTTCTCTACCTCGACATGGACGACGCAGAATCGACCCCAGAGCCGACCCAGGACCAGCACCCGTACGCCCAGTCGCGCGCGTATCGATTGGAACGATCTTCGGACCGGCCGTTCAGTTCCCTCCGTCGCCTCAGCAGCTCGATCGCGGAGTTCCCCGGCCAGAGGGAGGCTGCTCTCATCGCTGCAAACGTGTCCAACTCGAAGTACGTGGTCCTCCGGGAACGAGGGGCGCCGAGCGCCACCGACGCACGACTCCCCCAGTCCTCCCTCTCGAACCCCCAGTAGGCGCCTCCCGTTGGTCATTCTCGGATGGGCTACCTTACTTCAGATCCTGGCGACCCCGTCGGTACGAACGCGACGTTGGAGGGCAACATGCCTCTGCGTCCATCCCGTCCTGAGATTGGACGTTCGACCATCCAGCCGGCCGCGAATCTACCGACTAGACAGGAACAACGTTAAGGTGGTCCCACCGTTCGAGGTCGACCGCCGGGTGAGGCCATCACTCCCCATGGAAGGGACGAAGCCCCCACGTCTCTTCGGAACCGACGGAGCCGGTCTGTCGGATTCGTACGCAGAGGCGCAGGCTCGCGCGGGCGGAGCGGCGTCTCGACTTCGGTCGTCGGCTCGCAGAGGGCGCGACACCGACGGGGCGCGCTCGATAGGACGAGCCGACGGGTCAAGCCGGGGCCTATGAGAGACGGACGTGGAGGGATGATGTCGGACGTACGGGGGGTAGGTTACCGATGATCCCGGCGCCTCTCGTGTTCGTCGTCCCACTGCCCCCGTCGTACCGCGGAGGCACGGAGGAGTACGCCTACCGCCTGGTTCGATCAATGGCCCTCGTAGCCCCGGTCCGCGTCCTGACCACCACGGTCCGCTGGGACCCGAAGGCCGAGCTCCTCTCCACCGGCTCCGCGACGGTCGATCGCTTGCGGGCGACCGAGCTGTTCGAGCGTCCTCTCCTGTGGAACGGGTCCGCTCGGAGGACCCTCTTCAAGGCGGTCCGAACGAGCCGTCTCCTCAACCTCAACATGCCGTTCCCCTTCGTGGAGTCCCCCGCAAGCCGGGAGGCGAAACGGGAGGGAATCCCCGTCGTCCTCACCTACCATATGGACGCGGACCTCGGGGCGAGCCAGGGCCATGTGGCTGCGTCGCTCGTTACCCGTGCTTACCGAAGGTGGTCCGCGCACCCCGCCCTTGAGACCGCCGACGTGGTGGTCTCGAACAGCCGGGGCTACGCCGAAGCCTCTCCCGTGCTGCGACAACACTTGGCGAAGGTCCGGGTGATCGCGAAGGGTGTCGACCCCGAGCGTCTCGGACTTTCGAGTGGATCGACCGGACCAGTCCCGATCGCGCCGCCTTCCACCGGCGGGCGCCAGATGATCCTGTTCGTCGGCCGACTCGTCCCGTACAAGGGGCTTCCTCATCTGCTCGAGGCCACCGACCTGCTGGTGAGGGAAGGTCACGACGTCGAAGTGAAGATCGCAGGTCGGGGCCCACAGCGTCCGGAGCTCGAGGAGAAGGCCCGTGCACTGGGCCTCGACGCGAGGGTCTCGTTCCTCGGGTTCGTGCCGGACCGCTCGCTGGGAGATCTATACCGTGGAGCGGACGTCACGGTGGTGCCATCCCTCGGGCTGATGGAGTCGAGCGCCACGACGCTGGAGGAGGCGAGCACCTGTGGGTCTCCGGTGGTCGGATCGGACCTGCCGGGAGCCGCGGAGACCATTCCGAACGACGGGCGCCGAGGGATACTGGTGCCCCCGGGCAATTCGGGCGCGCTGGCGGAGGCGATCGGTCGAATCCTCCGCCAACCGCGACCGCCGCCCCCCGAGCACGTGCGAACGTGGGAGGCTGTCGCCGAGGACTATCGGCGTCTGTTCCTGGAATTGGGGGTGCCGCTCGGGCCGCTTACCCGACCCGAGCGACGCCCGGTGGCGCGGCTCCCCGAGTAGGCGTCCGCGGTCGAACCGACGCGTCGTGGATGTCCGACAATCGGGTTCAGGACAACGATGGATACCCGCTTGGGGGGCTGTCGGGATGGAGGCGAAGGTGGGGGAATAGAAGGTCGTTGCACGATAGAGGGGATCGAACCTGCCCACGTTGCCGAGGCCGGCGCCGTTCCCTCCAAGGACGAGGAAGAGCCGCTCGATCGTTGCGGCAATCCCGTGCAAGCAATCCTTCCGGATCATCCCAGGAATCTCGCGGTTGTAGTAGTCGAGGACAGGAGCGGACGCGTGATCCCCGAACGTCGCATCCCCCGGGACCTGGCCGTGCCTGGCGCAGCTCCGGTAGTTGTCATCCGAGGTACGGCCGGCGAGAAGGCGTTCCATGTTGGTGGTAATACCGCCGGTCTCGTTCCAAGTAACGATGAACCGCGTGAGGTTGGCGTTGTTCCCTCCACCCGGTCCGGGTTGCCCACCACCGAGCCGCGGACCGCCTCCAGCCACCCGGTGGCGCGGGTGACCTCGTTACCCCCTTTTGAACCCGGAGGTCGACGCATATCTCGCCGGAACGGCTGTGCTTCGGTCGCGGTTCCACCTCACCGCCTACCCGGACGGGACTGCCTCGTTTTGCCCGTTCGTCTTCCTTTTTACCGTCTGGGTTTCTCACCGGTCCACGAGAACGACGAATGGTAGGTCCTAGCGCGGTGAGTACGACCTCGCCGGTGAGCTCCGACCACCCCTCGGGGGCCGCCCGTCGCCTGGTCGGCGCCTTACGCTCCGCCTGGTCTGGCCGGCCGGCTCCGGCGCGACCGGTTCCGGGTCCGGTCGCCAATGTCTCTCGCCGTTACCTGGTCTACACCCTCCTACTCGTCGGCGCGGCCGTAGTGCTCCTCGAGCTCGTCTACGCCCAATCGCCTGTCCCCCCGGGGGTCGATGGCGGCAACTGGATCCAGCGTTCCTTTGCGTGGGTCGGACTTGCGCATCCTCCGTTTGATGCTGTGGGGTCGCCCTACAGCTACAGTCCGGTGATCTTCCCGATCATCGGACTGATCGAGCTCAACACGGGAAGCCCGCTGACGACAGGATTCGTGCTCGGCGGCTTCCTCCTCACGGTCTACGGGCTCTCTCTTGTCTATCTCGGACGACGCTTCTTCGTCTCGGGACCGTTCCAACTTCTCTTCGTCGGCCTCGGACTCCTCAACGGAACCGTCCTGACGATGCTGTTCTGGAGTGGCTACCCGAACCTACTTGGCCTCGCCCTGCTGAACGTGACCCTGGTCGCACTGCTCGCCTTTCTCCGCTCCCGGTCGACCACTCGCGGCCTCGCGCTGTACGGAGCGGCGTCGCTGCTCTTTCTGACGCATGAACTCACCTTCGTCATCTTCGTTGCCTCGCTGGCGGTCGTGGCGCTCTTGCTGATCGCGGAGGACCGTCGTTGGTTCGCGATGATACTCTCGTCGGGGAACCTGCTCGGCCTCCTCCTGCTTGGGTCGGTCGTGGTGGGGTATGTCGAGATTACGCGCCGCCTTGCGATCGCCGTCCCCGGGTATGTCGGGTCCAACCCTGCGGCGTTCTACATCGACAACATCGGCGAATACTTCCGTCCTCTTGGGACCGCGCCCATCTTCTTTCCGATGGAAGGGGCGGTCACGATGTCACCGGTGGCCTCGCTCGCACTCCTTGGTGTGGCAGCCCTTCTGGTGATGGCAGGCCTCGCGTTGCTGGCGCATTATCGACCCGCCTTGGCCGACGTTCGTGCGTTCATCGCAGTCGCCGTCATGATCGGGACCCTCCTGGTCCCGGTCGGTGGTTACCTGGTCCACGTGGACACCGACTACACCCGATTCGTCTACTTCGTCCCCCTACCTCTCTCGCTGCTCCTGACCTTGACGGCCGAGCGGGCATTTGCTCGGCGCCGGATCCCCCAGGGGGCTCCGTCGGTCATACCTCCCGCATCGCCCATGGGTCCCCCCCGCCCTCCGAGGCGACAGCGCATCACGCGCGAGGGGTACGCGACCGGGGCCGTCGTGCTCGTGCTCGTGTTGATCCTGACCAACGTCACGATCCCGGTCGCCCTCGCGGCCGAGCAGGCGAATACGGGGACCTCCCACGACTCCGAGTTCCTGGCGGCGACGTCGTGGCTTGCGAACAACCCTCAGCCCGGGTCGGTGCTGACGACCCAGGGAGCGGTCCGATGGACCGAGGCTCTGACGGCCCGCGGCGCGTTCGATATCGGGCCGACGTGGCTCCTTTTCGAGCCCTGGCAGATCGTCAACGCCGAAGAAAGCTACTGGGCGCTCAACTCGGCCTACGCGTTCACGAACAATCTCAATGTCCTCGCGTACTCAGGGTTCAACCTCTCTTCGGCCTCTTCGCTGTCGGAGAACCCGATGTACGGGGCCTACATGGACGGAATCCAGTTCCCGCTGGTCCGGTTCAGCGCGGCCGGACTCAGCGCTCTCGCCTCTCCCGCCGGACCCGCGAACGCAACCTGGGTCCCGGCGTGGGGGACCGGGTCGACTCCGGTCCTGTCCTTTCCGAACAAAACACCGGAGGCATCTGTCGTCTACTCGACGGCCGACTACACCCTCTTCGAGAACGGGACGGTACCTTTGGTCGGACCTTCCTGGGTAAATCTCACGGTGGTACCCCACGAAGGCGCGACCGTGGCGGACCTCAACGTCTCTCTCCTGGCGCCGTCCACCGGGGTCTCCCTCCTCCACCCTCCGACGAGCGCGGGAGTGAGCCTGGTGGAGCCCACGGCCGCCGGCGCGACCCTTCACTGGTCCGACAAGGCCGTCTTGGGTCAGCTTCCCAACGCCCAACCGATCTCGAGCACGATCCATGTCGCCCCGGGCCCGACGCAAACGATTTTATCCAACTCGAGCAAGCCAAACAGCGCTCTTATGGAGTTCCAGAATCCCGCTCCGGCCGAACCGTTCACGGTCACGCTCGCCTTCTCGACCGCCGGAGTGGGCAACCCCGCGGTTACGCTTCCGAGCGAGATGTTCGGGTCGTCGTTCCTGGCGGTCCACAACATCCACTTCCTCCTGGTCCCGAACCAAGTCGGCTTTGCTCAGACGGAGAATCTTTACCGACTGGTCTACCACTTCAGCGTCGTGTTCCAGAACTCCGAATGGGTGGTCCTCCAAGGATGAGCACCCCTTCTTCCGAAGCATCGCGGGCCAAGGGGTCCTCACGCCCCCCCAACCTGCTCACCGTCATGCTTGACTGCGCCCGCGCGAAGAACTTTGCCCACAGCGGTGGGGACCGAATCGCACGGACCCCGGTCATTGACGCGCTGGCGGCTCGGGGGACCGCGTTTCCGCGGGCGGTGGCCCCGGCCAATTGGACGATCCCCTCGCATTTCTCCTTCTTCACCGGCCAGTATCCGAATGTCCACGGGATCCGAACCTTCCAGCAGAGGACGGCAACGATGCCGGACATGACCGCGATGTTCCTGCAGCGGGCAGGCTTCGAGACGGCGATGTTCACGGAAATGGTCCACCTCGTGGGAGGGTATGGTATGGAGGATGGGTTCGAGATCCGACGGTCCCGGCACGTCGGAATCTCGGACGAGCAGCGCACGGTGGCTAACAGCCTCCTCGGACATGCCCGTTTCCTCTACTCGGCCGAGGTCCGGTCGCTGGTCTCGAAACTGCCGCCCCTCATCACTCCCATCGCCATGTTCAATCATCCGCAGGAGGTCGCCTACAAACAGGACACCTGCGGACGCTACACGCTCGATTACTTCGACGAGTGGATGCGGTCGCGCTCCCGCGAACGACCGTTCTATGCCTTCCTCAATTTCGTCGACGCGCACGAACCGTACGACTTGATCCCCGACGGACGCCCCGTGGGCCTCCTAGACCGCATGTACCTCCAGACCCCGCGGTACTACCTCCTGGCCGTCCCCGGCCTTCAATCCCACGTTCGGTGGAACGTCATGCTCGGCGGATACCTGCGGGCGATCGAACTGGCCGATGCCAAGATCGGTCAGCTGCTCTCGTTGCTGCAATCGCACGGAGAGCTCGAGCGAACGATGATCATCGTGACGGCCGACCACGGCCAATCCTTCGGTGAAATGGGCAACGTGTTTCACGGATGTGGCGCGACCGACTCCATCACCCGAGTGCCTCTCGTCGTCGCCCCTCCCTCGGGCTGGGACCTGCCCCGACGCGTGGACCGATGGGTGAGTCTATGCGAAATGGACTCCTGGCTGAAGGCAGCCTCCGCCGGTTTGCCCGCCTTTGATGCTGACGGTCACGCACCTTTCCCCTATTCCATGAGCGCCCCCGATTCTTCCATCGTGTACTGCGAGGGCGGGCCCGCCTCGGACCCTAACCGCTCGCTCCGGGGGATTCGTACCGACCAACCCTGGAACCGGCAACTCCTAGCTGCCTACCGCCAGGACGAGAAGTTCGTCCTCGACCGGGCGGCCGGAACGATCCTTTTCTGGAAGGTCTCCGATGATGCGGATCGGGTTCGGCCGGCCCAACTCGAAGGCCACGAAGCCGAATCGGTCCGGCGCGAGATCTTCGGGCCGTACGAAGCTCAGGAGGCAGTTCGTCGAGCCGAGGCGCGCGGGGGACATGCTCCGGTCGAGGTGGAGCTGGACGAGATCCTTCGGTCCTGGGGCTACGGCTGATCGACCGTCCCGGTTCCCTCGTGCGTCAGCGGAGCACGATCGGTCGACCCGGGACATGCACCGATCGGAAGATCCCGGTAGCAGAGGAGGGTCGGTGCGACCCGACGGGTTGCCTGAGACTCGGTCCAGTGCGATCGCCAGCAGGCGATCCGAACATTCGGACCCGGGTACGTCCACGGCGTGGATTCGCGATCCTAGGAGGGGAATGAGATTCTCTCACCTTGGAGAGGGGACGTCCGGGTAACGCTTTGCTCCAGTCAGCCTTATTTGGGCCGGTCAGTGACGCGGCGCGTGTCCCCTCCGAAGAACCGAGTACTCTTGATTGGGCTGGATTCGGTTCCTCCGGACCTACTGTTCGACCGGTTCCTTCCCAAGATGCCCCATGTCCGCGACCTTCTCCGGCGGTCCATTCACGGTACGTTGCGTAGCATCGACCCGCCCATCACCGTCCCGGCTTGGGCCGTTATGTTCTCCGGGATGGACCCGGGAACTCTCGGCGTGTACGGGTTCCGTCACCGTCGCCCGGGCTCGTATTGGGACACGTACATACCGACGTCCCGGACCATCCTCCAGCCCCAGGTCTGGGACCGCCTTTCCCGCATCGGGAAAAGGGTCTGCGTGATTGGCATGCCACCGGGATACCCCCCTACCCCGGTCAATGGCATCTACATCTCCGATTTTCTTACTCCAGACTCCGCGAAGGACTACGTCTACCCCGCCTCGCTGCGAGACGAGATCGAGCGGGTGTCCGGTGGCTACGAGTTCGATGTGACGTTCCGGGCCGAGGACCGTGAGCGGATCGGAGCTCAATTGGTCGAAATGACCCGAAAGCATTTCACCGTGGCCCGCCACCTCTGGGCCAAGGAACGGTGGGACTTCTTCGCGCTCCATGAGATCGGACCCGACCGGATCCATCACACTTTCTGGAAGTACTTTGACGAGCGTCATCCTCGGTACGAGGCGAATGCGACCTATCGGGCTATTGTCGAGGACTACTACGCGATGCTCGACGAGGAGATCGGGCGCCTCATCGCCGGGGTCGATGAGGATGTTCAGGTACTCATTCTCTCCGACCACGGGAGCCAGGCCATGCAGGGTTGCTTCTGCATCAACGAGTGGCTGATCGAGAAGGGGTTTCTGACGTTGAAGGGACCCCGACCTCCCCCCGGGACCCCGCTCGAGAAGGCGGAAATCGATTGGCCGAAGACCACCGCATGGGGCGCGGGGGGGTACTATGCGAGGATCTTCTTCAACATCCGTGGGCGCGAGTCGCAGGGCGCTCTCCTCCCGTCGGAGGTTGCGGAGTTCGAGGCTCGATTTACCCGCGAGCTGCAAGCGGTGAAGCGGCCCGACGGCCACCCGCTCGATGTGGACGTGAAGGTCCCTCGGAATGTTTATCGCGAGATACGGGGGGACGCCCCGGACCTCATGGTCTACTTCGGGAAGACCGCATGGAGGTCTGCTGGCACCATCGGATACGATGGCCTCTTCTTGGACGAAAACGACACGGGGCCGGACGATTCGGTGCACTCGTTCGATTGAATCTACTTGGTCGAAGGGCCCCGGGTCGGATCAGGGACCACAG